>JAFUSA010000012.1 GCA_017480745.1 Alphaproteobacteria bacterium | reverse complement strand
TCAAAATTTCATATAAACACCAATTTTCCTCGCACTGTATGCCCAATACAGCCGCTCAAAAAATCAGTATTTCTCTGAAATTTTGAAGAATTGTGCGACAAACGTCATATTGTACTTGATATTGCCCCATTTCCAAGCATTGGTTGTGTTGTAACGAAAGGAATAGCCATGAAAATGCGTAAATACGAGAATATCAAGCCAAGCAACCGGACAAACTTTGTGATGGTTTATTATCACGCCGGCCGAACTTTAACTCAAATTGAAACCTTGCTAAAAAAGGCCTATGGTAATCCGCTACCTGTCAGACCGCGCGACCGCCTTAACCGCCTGCAATTCAAACTCGAACAAATGACCGCCCGGTATAAACAGTGCCAAAATGAACTAAAGGCGGAGTATCAGAAACGCAAATCAAGTGAATCTAAAAATGCCTGACAGCCCTCGCTGATGTCGTCATAACTCTCGTCAAAGTTGCCGGTGTACCATGGGTCGCGAATGTTGCGCGGGTGGGAGGTCCAATCAAGCAAGCGATAAATTTTTCGCTCGGTATCCGGCCCGACAATCTCCAAAATATCGTTGATATTGCTGTCGTCCATCGCCAAAATATAATCATAATAAGCATAATCGCATGGACGAATGCGACGCGAATAATGCTCTTCAAACGGCACATGCATAGATTTCAGCATCTCGCGTGTGCCATGATGAATGCCGGCATGACACATTTCGTTGTAACTTTCGGTCGCGGCGGAATCAATTTCAAACCGGTCAGCTAAACCGCGTTCCTCAACCATCTGCTTAAACACAAACTGCGCCATCGGCGACCGACAAATATTCCCCAAACATACAAACAAAACTTTAATCATTAGATTACCTTTCACAGCTGCATAATAAGTTTTTCAAAATTATTTTGCAACACTTATAAAGTGCCAAAAATTGGCGATGAATCTAATTTAAGTATTGCATTTATGGTTATTTCCATTATTATCGAGTCCACAATGGCATAAATACGGACTTTTACAATGGTGACTACTCCTGAAGAAAAAGCAAGAGAAAAAATAGATGAACAACTGATAAATGCCGGTTGGATAATACAGAACCGTGAGGATTTTGACCGCACAGCTGGTTTAGGCGTGGCTGTTCGCGAGTTTTTGATGGACGATAACACGGAAGCTGACTATCTTTTGTTTGTAGATGGCAAAGCTTGCGGTGTTATAGAAGCAAAGAAAGCCGGTGTTGCTTTGAGTGGTGTAGAAAATCAGTCGCACGGATATGCTTGTCATTTGCCGGAATATGTTAAAAACTGGCAAATGCCGTTACCTTTTATTTATGAAAGCACCGGTGATGAGACTTTCTTTTGTGACGGGCGAGATAAAATCTGCCGTTCTCGGCGCATTTTTACTTTCCATTCGCCCCAATCATTACTGAATATGATTGAAGAAACAAGCACCTTGCGCAATCGCTTACAAAATATGCCTACATTAGAAAAAGGCACCTTACGCGATTGTCAATTTGAAGCCATTGAAGGCTTAGAGAAATCATTAGCGGAAGGCAATCAAAAAGCACTTATTCAAATGGCAACCGGCGCCGGTAAGACTTTTACGGCTTGTAATTTTTCATATCGCTTGCTTAAATATGCCGGAGCAAAGCGTATTTTGTTCTTGGTAGACCGCAATAATCTCGGCAAACAGACCAAAAAAGAGTTTGAAAACTTTCGCCTTCCTGATGTAAATCGCCTGTTTCCGGAAGTTTATATTGCTCAGCACTTGCAACATAATAAGGTTGATTCTGATGCCAAAGTTGTGATTACCACCATTCAACGGCTTTATTCCATGCTCTGCGGTGAAGAAGATTATGATGAGGCAGACGAAGATGCTTCCGCTTACGAGCTCGGTTCAATGGGTGCGCCTAAAGAAGTTGTTTTTAATCCTGAGCTTCCGCCGGATTATTTTGATTTTATCATTACCGACGAATGTCACCGCAGTATTTACGGCGATTGGCGGCAAGTTTTGGAATATTTTGACGCTTTCATTATCGGTTTGACAGCCACTCCGTCTAAGCAAACCTTTGGTTATTTCAATCGCAACATTGTTGCCGAATATCCTTATGAACGCTCGGTTGCTGATGGTGTTAATGTAGATTATCAGGTTTTACGCATCAAAACCCAAATCAGCGAAAACGGTGGTAAAATTGACAAATCTTTTCCTGTGCCATTGCGTAATAAGAAAAGTCGTAAGATAACTTACGAGCAACTGGACGAAGATTTAGAGTATAAAAAGAATGACTTAGATCGTTCTGTTCTCGTACCAAATCAAATTCGCACCATTATGGAGTGTTATAAAAATTCGCTTTATACCGAGCTGTTTCCGGAACGTGAGCCGAATTTTGCGTGGACACCAAAAACGCTTATTTTTGCCAAAGATGATAATCATGCCGAAGAAATTGTCCGCATCACGCGTGAAGTTTTCGGGCAAGGCAATGATTTTTGCAAAAAAATTACCTATAACGTTACCGGTGAAAAGCCGGAAGAACTGATTAAGCAGTTTCGTGTTTCGCCTTTACCGCGTATTGCCGTAACGGTGGATATGATTGCCACCGGCACGGATATTAAACCTTTGGAAGTGGTAATGTTTTTGCGAGATGTGCGCTCATCGCTTTATTATGAGCAGATGAAAGGCCGCGGCGTTCGCTCCATTAATGATACAGACTTAAAGCAGGTAACTCCGAATGCCGAAGGTAAAAGCTTCTTTTATTTGATTGATGCTGTCGGTGTAACCGAGAGTAAAAAGACCGCTTCACAACCATTGGAGCGCAAACGTTCGGTTTCGTTAAAGAAGCTTTTAGAGCAAGTGGCACAAGGTAAAACCGATGATGACACATTGAGCACGCTTGCCGGACGCATTGTCAATATTGAACGCAACTTAAATGACGAAGAAAAAGATAAAATAAAAACTCTGACCGGAGGCAAGCCGTTGCATGAAATTGCCGGCAATATTCTTGATGCCATAGAGCCGGACAAGCTTGAGGGCAAAACCGAGCAGGAAATAGAAAAAATCAAAGATGATGCGGTTAAACCGTTTAATAAATCAAGTTTGCGGCAAACTTTGCTTGATATGAGTGCCAAAACCGGCATTTACATTGATGAACTGGCGCAAGATGAAGTTATTTCTGCGGATATCAACGGCGAAAAAGCTAAAAACATCATAACTTCGTTTAAGGAATTTATAGAAACCAATAAAGATGAAATTGACGCACTTTCTATCATTTATAATGCGCAATATGGCAAGAGAAATCTGACTTATGCCAATATCCGTGAACTGGCAGAAAAAATGCGTGAGGCACGTCCGCCTCTGGCACCGATAGAGATTTGGCGTGCGTTTGAGTTGTTGGAAAAAGATAAAGTCCAACATGTTAAAAATCCGGTGCGGTTGCTGACCAACCTTGTGCAACTGGTACGTTTTGCTATCGGACAAGATGATAAATTGGAAGAGTTTGATAAAGTTGCCAATCAGCGTTTTAACCTTTGGAAAGGTCGTCAGCTGAAAAAGGGTGTTGTGTTTACGGCAGAGCAAACTGAATGGCTGGAGATGATAAAAGATTACATTATTGCCAATGTCCGCATAGAGCCAAAAGATATTCAAGATACGATGGATGATAAAGGCGGTATTATCCGCGCTCGCAAAATCTTTGGCAAAGATTTAGAACCGCTGTTGGCAGATATGAGCTTGGCATTGGTGGCATAAGGAGGAGAAAGGAAATATTATGCGATTTGAGAGTTTTTCTGAAAGATATGGTTATGTGCGGGTTGATGATGCTTTGCAAATAGAAAAGATGAGTGATAGCCTAAAAAATATCTTGTGGTCACATATTTATAAAAGATATACGAGTTGTGATTATGGAATGCTCGGATCTAAAATCTTTATGGAAATATTTTTTGAATATTATCTCCAAAAGCCTTGCACTCTAATAAGTGGTACTCCCGATCTGAGATTAAAACAACTTGCAACTTTTTACAATAATGCCACATGGTATGAAGTTTATGATTTAATTGAATTTATATATTTTTTCTATAAAAAAATAGGAAGTTTGCATTTTCTTGATCCATATACGTCTGAAATTAATGAAGTTTTAGAACGTGAGCATAGTGGATATCGCTTAATTGATGGTTTGGTAACACCGATTACCGATGAAAATGAAATTGAAAGCATTAAAGAAGCAATAGAAGAAAATTTATTAGATACGGCAAAAATCCACATTCAAGAATCGCTAAATATGCTTTCAGACAGAGAACATCCTAACTACCGAAACTCTATAAAAGAAAGCATTTCAGCCGTTGAAGCGGTTTGTCGTTATATTACCAATGAAAGCACCTTAGATAAGGCGTTACCTAAGTTAAAAAATAAAGGTATTATTATTCCGGATATGCTTGAAGACGGTATGAAGAAAATTTATCACTTTACTAACGGAGAAGCGGGAATACGCCATGCGCTTATGGATGAAAGCACAAACATTGATTTTGAGGAGGCTAAATATATGCTTGTCGTTTGTTCAGCTTTTGTAAATTATCTTAAAGCCAAGCAAGGGAAAGCCAATGACGAATAATCTTCCGTTAAATTGGTGTGAGTGTAAATTTGAGGATGTTTTAGATTATGAACAGCCAACTCGTTATATTGTTAGCAATACCGATTATCAAGAGCAAGGAATAGCGGTATTAACAGCAGGAAAAAGTTTTATTCTCGGGTATACTGATGAGAAAGATGGAATATTTGATGCTTCAAAAGAAACAGTAATTATATTTGATGATTTTACAACGGCTTCGAAACTTGTTGATTTTCCTTTTAAGGTTAAATCATCAGCAATGAAGATTTTGCATGCAAAAAAAGATATAAATATAAACTTTCTTTATTATCTCATGCAAACAATACATTATGAAAGCGATACACATAAACGGTATTGGATATCTGAATATGCCAAACAAACCTTAAATCTTCCGCCGTTGGCGGAGCAAGAGAGGATTGTGGCGAAGATTGAGGCGTTGTTTCAAGGTATTGATGAGGGTGTAGAACGCTTAAAATCAGCACAGGCACAGATTAAACAATATCGCCAATCCGTTCTCAAATCCGCCTTTGAAGGCAAACTCTACAAGAAAAACAATAATGAAAATGAAGTTCAAAAACTTTCATCTGAAATAGAAAAAGAAGCTCAATACTTAATTAAATCAAAACAAATTCAAAAAGCTAAGGAAATATATCCTTTTGATGTAAATCATCATCCTATAAACATTCCAGATTCTTGGATATGGCGCCGATTATATGATGTTGCATTTATTACAAAATTAGCTGGATTTGAATATACAAAATATATCAAGTTAACTGAGAATGGGGAAGTTCCAACAATACGTGCACAAAATGTACGTAAATATACATTGGATGAAACAAATCTTATGTATATTGATTTAAAGACATCTAAATTTTTAGAACGAAGTGCTTTGACTAAGCCAGCGATTTTGATTACATTTATTGGAGCAGGAATAGGAGACGTTGCTCTGTTTGATAGAAAAAAGCGCTATCATCTTGCACCAAATGTAGCAAAAGTAGAACTATTCAATAGTTTAAGTTATAAAATATCCGAGAAATACATTCTTTATTATTTAAATTCGCCAATTGGACAACAAGAACTTTTTAAATATATGAAAGCAACGGCTCAGCCAAGTTTATCAATGGGAACTATCAGAGACATATATTTTCCTTTATGTTCTCTCCCCGAGCAACAACGCATTGTTGAAGAGATTGAAAAGCGTTTTGCGGTGGCTGATGTTTTGGAAAAAGCGGTTAATGAGGGCTTAGAAAAAGCTGATAAACTTAAGCAATCTATCTTAAAAAAAGCCTTTGAGGGAAAACTCGCCCCACAAAACCCTAACGACGAACCGGCTTCCGTCCTTCTCGACCGCATCAAAAAAGAACAAAAACCCACGAAAGGCAAGAAAAAATGACTGGATTGTTTAGTATAGAGGGTTTTCCCCATAAAGGATGGTTTTTCGTTGATTGTGAAGATGTAGAAGATTGCAGGGAAATTTGCGAAGCCTGTGGAAGTCAAGAAATAAGATATGTTCATATATTAAAACATCCTAATTTTTTTAGGGAAATAAGGGTTGGTTCAGAATGTGCACGTAATCTATGTGAGGGCTATAACTCAGCAGAAATAGAGCGATTGACGAAACAAAAATACAATTTTATAAAAAGTAAACGTTGGAAGACATCAAAAAATGGTAATCCTACAATACGGAAAAATAATTACCGTGTAACTATTACTCATACGTTTAATTGGAATTTTGTTATTAGCAGTGCATACTTACCAAAAGAAATATGGGGAAATAATTTTGCAACAGAGATAATAGCTAAAAAGGCTGCGTTTGATAAACTCAAAGAAATAGAGGAAAAAGGCAATGCTTAACGAACAACAAAAACAACTTCTCAAAAGTTTAGATAAAAGTATAAAAATGACGGAAGCCATATCAATACTTAATAATGAGGAATTATCCGAGCAAGAAAAATATAATAAATTGTGGGATATGATTATTAAAGAAATTATGAAACAAATATCGGAAAACAGTAGAGGATATTAAATGACTGAAAATAATCTCGTTACAAAAGTTTGGAATTATGCCAGCGTGTTGGCGCAATCAGGTATCGGTTATACCGATTATGTGTCACAACTTACCTATCTTCTGTTCTTAAAAATGGACGAGGAACGCACCGATTTGCTCAAAGAGGAATCTCTGTTGCCTGCTGATTGCCGTTGGTCTAATTTGCTTAAACTTTCGGGAACGGAGCTTTCTGATAAATACCAAAATATATTGGATAAACTTTCTAAACAAACAGGAATTATCGGCACCATTTATAAAAAAGCCGGTAACAAAATTTCTAATCCAGCGAATTTATCGCGCTTAATTTCGCTGATTAACGGCGAAACATGGATGGGACTGGATATTGATGTTAAGGGCGAAATATATGAAGGTTTGTTGCAGAAAAATGCGCAGGAATCAAAAGCCGGTGCCGGTCAATATTTTACACCGCGTCCGCTTATTCGGGCGATGGTTGAGGTTATGCGCCCGACACCGGAAACAACTGTTGTTGACCCTGCATGCGGAACCGGTGGCTTTTTATTGATTGCCTATGAATATATGAAAAAGCAAACGCAGGATAGAGAGAAAATCAAAGCTTTAAAAGAGAAAAAGCTTTTCGGGACCGATATTACACCGTTGGTTGTGAGCTTATGCGCTATGAATATGTATCTGCATGGTATCGGTGGCAAAAATTCTCCGGTAACAGAAGGTGATTCATTGATGAATGCCGGTGATAAGCGTTATGATATGGTGCTGACAAACCCTCCGTTTGGCAAAAAAGGCGGGCTTAAAATTATGGGCGAAGACGGCTCGGTAACAACGGAAAAAGAAGAATACAACCGTGATGACTTTATTGCCACAACTTCAAACAAACAGCTCAATTTTGTGCAACATATTATGACAATTTTAAATACGCATGGAAGAGCTGCAGTTGTTGTGCCGGATAATGTGTTGTTTGAGGGCGGTGCCGGTGAAAAAATCCGCCGTCGTTTGTTAAACGAGTTTAATCTGCATACGGTTTTGCGTCTGCCTACCGGTATTTTTTATGCGCAGGGTGTTAAGGCAAACGTTATTTTCTTTGATAAATATCCCCCGCTTGATAAAGGACACCGCACAAATGATGTGTGGTTCTACGACTTACGCACCAATATGAATTTAAGCTTGGTTACAAATTCATTAAATGACAGCCATTTAGCAGACTTTATTAAGTGTTATAACGCAGATAATATTATGGCGAGGACAGAGAGCGAACGCTTTAAGAAGTTTAGCTATGACGAGATAATCAAACGCGATAAAGTAAGCCTTGATATTACTTGGCTAAAGGATGAAAGCTTGGAAAGCCTCGAAAATCTGCCGGAACCGGAAATTTTGGCCGATGAAATCGTTGATAACCTGGAAACAGCGCTGGATTCTTTTAAGAGTGTGCTGACAGAGTTGCAGAAAGCTGAGTAAAAAGGGTGATAATTAAAGCAACTGATATTTTTACAAAGGAGATAAAAAATGCCGTACATTGAAGCAAAAATGAGTATTAAACTGGACGAGCGCCAGAAAGATGACCTGCAAAAGAAGCTGACCGGTGCCGTTTCCGCCGCGTTTGGTAAACCGAAAGCCTATATCATGGCGAACATCGAGGATGATAAAGCGCTGTATATGGCCGAGCGGAAACTTGAAAAAGGTGCCTACATAGCTATTCGCTTGCTGGGCTCGGCATCTAAACCGGCGTGTCAGGGCTTAACCGGCGAAATTTGCGACATTTTGCAAAACGATTACGGTATTGACGGCGCAAATGTCTACGTAACCTACCATCCGGCCGACCTCTGGGGCTGGAATGGCGGTATGTTTTAAGTGCAGTTTATAACCTAAAAAGGCGGTGGGGAAATTCCACCGCCTTTTGTGTTACCGGTTACATATACGTGCCGGTTTTGGCGAGATGATGCAACGCGAAATGCCAACCGTCCAACTTTCTGTATTTCCGGTTGCACCAATCATGCCGCTCATAGTGCTCAAAGAAATGATCCAGATTTACCTCCAGAGCTTTTTCCTTAATATACATTTCAACCTCCGCTCGGTCCGGCGGAAAGGTGTTAAAGTGATATTTTTTTGCCGGAGGTTCCATTTGCCGAGCAAAAATAGCCCCCAAGCTCACAAATTCGCCTTTGATATATGATTGCCGAGTATATGGCACATTTTGGAACAAAAATCGAGATATTGCGAAATTATACCGCAAATTCAAAGGATTAAAAAGAGAGTGATTTTCCACTACCGTTTCAGGCGTTTTAGTATAAATTAAGCGGATTTACGGAATTTCAAAAGATAATGACATCGTGGTTTTGATTATTACGGCGACGAGATTGGCTTGATTTTTCTGTCAAAAAATCTGCGCCGCTGCGTCGGCTTTATACGGCGATACTCCCATCTCGCCAAGCCTCCTTGTCAAACACGCTTTCTTCCCGTGTTCGCACCGGCAGCCCAAAAACAATATAAAAAAAACACCACCCGAAAAGGTGGCGTTTTTTTATATTGGTCGGGGCGACGAGATTGGCTTGATTTTTCTGTCAAAAAATCTGCGCCGCTGCGTCGGCTTTATACGGCGATACTTCCGTCTCGCCAAGCCTCC
This sequence comes from Alphaproteobacteria bacterium, assembly GCA_017480745.1. Classification (GTDB taxonomy): domain Bacteria; phylum Pseudomonadota; class Alphaproteobacteria; order RF32; family CAG-239; genus RUG410. Next base: position 1,483 of record JAFUSA010000012.1, on the reverse strand, counting down.
TTGTCAAACACGCTTTCCCGCGTGTTCGAACCTTATTGCACGCAATCTACAAACGCAAAAAAGCCACCAAAAATGGTGGCTTTTTGTGTTTGTGGTCGGGGCGACGAGATTCGAACACGCGACATCTTGGTCCCAAACCAAGCGCTCTACCAGGCTGAGCTACACCCCGTTGACCGATTTACTCTATACTCCATATTTTTTAGCTTTGCAAACATTTTTTTATAATATCACCAATTTTTTTATACATCCTCATAAAAATATATATTTGCCATGATTCGCTAAAAAATTAAATACATGCATCTTTCACTATGCAATAACTAAAAAGAACTTAAACGCCGACACTATATAAAGCATCGGCGATTAAATTTGAACAACTTGAACATCAGTCCTTATTGATATATGTTTTAAGGAAATTATCCAAATCTTCCATTGTATATTGCTTATCTGCATCAGGCGTATCCGGAGCTTGCGCTAACAAACTACTGAGAGCCGCCGCATTTTGCGAACTAACCTTAGGAGGCACAGGAGCCGCATCTGTTTTTGCTTGTGTGACAGACTTCTCTGATGGCCTTTCCGTAACTTTATTCGAAGTTACACCGCGCAAACGAGCAATAGCTTCAGCTAAATTTTTATCCATTTTTACTGACCTTTTATTATTTGACTCCCCAATACTTTTGAGCTAACGCGGCACAACCGTCTTCACCGAATGCTTCCTTAATATTTTCCAGCATTTCGCCCAAAGCGGCCGGAATGGTATCTGTTACAGGAATCTCCGGAACACGGCTTACCTGACACATATAAGAATTTGTTATGTCATTTTCGTTGGATTCAATAATCATAACTTCATCGGAATTATATATTTTGCTTCTGATTTCTGGCAAAATATTAGTTAAGATGTAAGCTTTCTGGTTGCGGATAAGAATAGCGGCATGACGATTATCATAAACCAAATTAGCACCCTCAACCGGCTCACTTTCATCAATAATCATATTAATACCGATTTGTCCGTTATTTTCCAAAACTTCAAAATCATCAACCCAAATTTTTTCAATTTCCATTGTTTTTTCCTTTTCTATATACTAATTATATTTAACGCCCTGCTCTGGCAGCTTCCATTCCTTTAAGGAACCAATCTTTGGTATTATCCTGAGCGCGAGCTTTAACAGCAACTTTCGCCTGCTGCATTCCTAATTGAACGGAAGATTTGGCGGCAGTTAATGTTGCTCCGACAGATTCAATGGCCTTCGTTCCACCGTTTCTGATTCTCTTAAACAGGTTGCCGGCAAGAGTTTTTCCGCCAAGAACAACCTTATTTGCTGTTTCTTTGAACTTCTTAGCCTGATCCAAAGCAACGGCTTTAACAGCTTTACCTGCTGTTTGCGCTTTATCGGCAACATACGCACCGGCGGTTTTAGCTCCGTTAGCCATGGCTTTACCGGCTATAACTGCTCCGCCCAATGTGGCTCCGGCAGCAATTGCAAAT
>JAFUSA010000011.1 GCA_017480745.1 Alphaproteobacteria bacterium | reverse complement strand
TACCATCAGTTACGGTAATCATCTCATCAGGGAATATTTTGGCTTTTTTAACTATCGGACAGCCATTATAAGCATTGGTAGGTCTTCCGTTTGCATCAAAGCCGGAATGCCCATAGCAACCGGAGGTATGGCAAATGCCATTATCATTACTACTACAATGCACCCCGATATAATTCTTCTGTGGTCCCCAAAAGGCATGCACATTACCGGCAATCAAAGTGATTTGTTCTATCGTTTTGTTAATACGATACTTCATCATTGCTTTGCTGTATCCGGCGATTCCACCGACAGACAAAACACCGATGATAGCTAAAACACCAAGCATCTCTATCATTGAGCGGCCGGATTCATTTTGATTTTTAATTTCTAAATTATTCATAATTTTATCTTCTTAAATTAAAGATTTACACACAAATTTTTGACCGCTAAACAGCGGTCGGGAGAGTTGACAAATCATAGACTCTTAAATGACTCTCGTAACCTTTAAGCTAAAAGCTCTGAACATCCGCTACGAACTTCCCGACCATTTCGGGAGATATTTACATATCATTTTTACGACATTATCGAAATGTCGAAGAGACTAAGAGCTTGTCAAAGCTCCGAACCGAAGTTCTGCCTTTACTATATCATAAAAACGGAAAAAGTCAAATATTTTTTGCAAAATTTGCGAAAAGTTTTTATTTTAGTTGCGCTTTGTAAAGTGAAGCATAGATGCCGTCAGATTTGTTCATCAATTCTTCATGTGTGCCGATTTCAGCGATGCGCCCATAATTTACCACAACTATTTTATCGGCATGACAAACTGTTGAAAGTCGGTGCGCAATAACAAACACCGTTCTGTCTTTCATTAAATTATCAATGGCTTGTTGCACAATGGCTTCCGACTTATTATCAAGCGCAGATGTTGCCTCGTCTAAAATAACAATCGGCGCATTTTTAATAAAGGCACGAGCAATGGCAATACGTTGTTTTTGACCGCCGGAAAGCAAAACTCCCCTCTCGCCTATTTCCGTATCTAAACCATTGGGCAAATCCGGCAAAAATTCGCTTACACACGCAGCGTTAACAGCGTATTCCAGTTCTGCCTCCGTAGCATTGGCTTTGCCTAATAAAATATTATCACGAATAGTGCCGGAAAATAAAAAGTTATCTTGAAACACAACCGCTATATTATCTCGCAAAGACATTAACGAATATTGACGAATATCTTTGCCATCTATCATAATTTTTCCGGATTTAACCTCATAAAAACGCGGCAACAGATTCACTAATGTTGTTTTTCCACCGCCGGAATTACCCACAAAAGCTACCGTTTCGCCTTTATTTATATGTAAATTAATATCTGTCAACACCGGCTTATCGGCAATATATTCAAAATTAACGTTGCGATATTCTATGGCTTTTTTAATTCGGCGTAAAGTATGAGTTTTTTCTTTATCATGAATACGCGGAATATTGTTAAGTAATTCAAACACACGCTCCATCGCCATCAAAGCAATTTGCACATTGCTAAAATTATTGCCTATTCCCTTAATCGGATTATATAGTAAAATCAGGGCGGCGATAAATGAAACAAAATTACCCGCCGTAATTTGTTGAGATAAAATCAAATAACTTCCCGCCCAAATTACCAAAGCGATACCGAGTGAAACAATAAAATGCATCAACGGTGAAAGCATACCGGTTCTCTGCACCATTTTCATCACCAGCTTAAACACACGAACAAGCGTTGCATTAAAACGCGCATTCAAATAATCATATAAATTATACGAGCGAATTACCCGATTACCACCAAAACTTTCATTATAATTGGTTACAACCTGCGCATTTGTTTCAACCGTTTGCAAGTTAATATCCTTAATTTTGCTTCTGACTCTGGTTAACGGAAATAAGGCACACAACAATATAACAACCGCAATAATCGCTAATTGCCACGAGTTATAAAACAATACAAACACCAATGACACAGACGAGAAAAATCGGGTGAAAAACTGTTTTAAATTGCTCAATAAACCACTGCAAGCCGAATCTACATCATTATTAAACCGCATAATGACATTGCCGGAAGTTGTGCTGTCAAAATACAGCGGATCAAAATGCATCAGCTTTTCAAATAAATCTATTTTCACATCGCTGGAAATACGCGTTCCTACCCATGTGTTAACGTAATTGGCCGTAAAAGTTAAGATTCCTTGTGTGGCAGAAAAACCGATAATCAACAACGGTATCCAATAGGTATTAGTGTTTTTTTCAATCATCATAACATCCATATACGGCTTTAAGGCCCAAGCTATAACAGCATCCATTGCCCCGACCGGAATGGTAATTAACACCGCAAACAAAGCTCTTAACTTATAGCGGCTTATATACGGCCACATTTGTTTATAGTCCTCAATAAACGGTGTATGAATAATTTTATTAAACAGCTTCTTAAACATTTTTATCCCTAAACAACACAGACATAATAGAGGATAAAATAAAAAAGTAAACCCCAAAGCGAAAAATATAAACGATTTATTGATTTATAGTTCCTTTTCCCTGCCCTGTTTTAACAAATCAATAACGTTGCATTGAGTTGTTTTGCGTTCCGGCGTATTTATAAACAACGTACGTAGTACCTTTTTTTATTATTTAAAACAATCTCAACCGTTGAGATATTCCTGCTTCAAGCGTTTTAATTTCATAAAGACGGTTTCAACTTTTGAATTCTCTTTCCCCTTTTGAGAATCATCAAACCAATGTCCCTCCTTAGCGGTCAGAAGAGATGGATTAGATAGCATGGTTAAAGCACACTCATTTTGGGGAATATCCCGACAAATAGGAATTAATGTCATTCCATTCTGTTCCACCTTGTCTGCTTCTTTTATTTCGTGATATCCGCAACGTTGCCAGCGAGAAAGCAGTTCTTGTTTACACATACCATAAACTTTACGATACCCTTTTTGTGCAACATACTCAAAACCGTATTGCATAATATTTTCAGAAACATTTGTTTTTCTGAAATTACGTGTTACAGCCATTCGTTCAAACTTGGCAAAATCAGAGAAAAAACGAATCCGCATCGTTCCTATCGGTAGCTTACGATGTCGTTTTTGAATATAGGCCACAACATGAGCAGAACAAAAATCATTTCCGTCAAACTCTTTATCTTCCGGAATACCCAATTCTTTTACAAAGACTTGCTTGCGCACAGATTTAGCCGCCTTGTATAAATCTTCGGAAGTAGCCAATTCAATCTTTATGTCTTTATCACTGATCATGCTCGATTATAGGGTTGACAAAATTAATTTTAGAATATACTACTTTCATAAACAGGTTATATATTTTGAGTCATAATCAGAAAGGATTTTTTAAAATGAACATAAAAAACTATACCCTTCTTATTCGAGGAATCCTTTATGTTCAGGAAATTATCCGCTGCAAATCCATCAACAAGGCCGCAGAAGAAAATAATATTAAAGCTTCCAATTTAAGCCTTATTATTAATAATTTTGAAAAAGAAATAGGTAGCAAACTTTTTAAACGATCATCTCGAGGATGTATCCCAACCAAACAAGGCTACAAAATTGCCGAACTTGCCTCAGATCTAAAAGAACAGATACAAAAAATAAGTAATTGGCACGAAAATATTTGCCCTCAAAACAGAACATTGAACATATACATAAGTCCTAATATGGAATTGACCGATTGTTCCGAATTTGAAAAAAATCATCCAACCATAAAGTTGAATTTTATTGAAGATGATATTATGGCGGATATCCTAATCCGTAATATTCCGCCTATAAATACTTTGGAAAAATATACAGAATTACGTATCGGAGATAATATAAAACAAAAAATATGGGTATGTTGTAATGAACGAAACCCTATGGCTCTCGAATTTTTTGATTTTATAGTTGCAAAGTTACTTCTCTTATATGATCAATCAACGCTTTAATTTTAGGAACTTCCTGCCCTGTTTTATGAGAAACTATCCAAAACGGATGACTAAATTCCACACCAATCTGAGATAAATGCATCAGATCTTTTTCTTTTTTTCCGACAGCAATAGGATGAAGCGCAACACCTATGCCGTCACACGTCATTCTGAGCAACATTGTGGAAGAATTGGTCGTTGCCACAACATGATCAGCGCCTTCAATAATTTTCTTCCATTGCGGCCATACTATCTTAAAATTTTCACGATCGCAAATAAGATGATTTTTTTGTAAATCTTTAACATCATGCGGAAAGCCGTATTTAGAAAGATATTCCATAGATGCAAATAATCCGAACTTTAATTCATACCGAGAAACAATTTTACTATCATCTAATTCAGGTTCATCATAAACCACGGCCATATCAACAGCAGAAAAATTCGGTTGTTCAAGAGAACACTCAATATCTGTTTTTATATCCGGATATTTTGCAACAAAACTGGATAAACAACTTGAAAGATAACCGGTTCCCAAACCATCACTGGTCCACAACCTTATTTTTCCGGCAACATTCATATCCGAAGCCGTAAAATTTTTGACTTTGTAAATAACTTTATCGATATCACAAGCAACCCTAAAAACTTCCTTACCGTTTTCGGTCAATCTAACGCCATTATAATTTCTTTCCAATAATTGACATTGAAGTTTATCTTCCAAATTTTTTATGGTTTTGGAAAGATTGGATTGCTTCATACCATTATTTTCGGCTGTTCCGTTAATTGTTCCGTTTCTGGCTGTTTCTAAAAAGCTTAAAATTTCCTTAGCCCAGATAAAATTATTCTTAATCCCCATTTTAGATACCTATATGAAATTAGTTTCTTCTCAAACTTATAAATATGAAATAAATATTATACAAGAAAATTAATAATTCAATCTAATTTATGAGGATAACTAAATGAATACTGCAAGAATATCTAAAACCAAAGACCTTCATTCCGAAGCATCTTGCCAATCGGTCAGACAAATGTATAACCAATTAAAGAATTTGGAAAAAACAATGAAACTATATTCTTTTAATGATAGTCTTTACTTTATACAGCTTACGCAAAAATGTTTTGAAAATGAAGCAGCAAAAGAATTACAAGCAAATCAATGATTAAAATGCTTCAAAAGCAAACAAAGCTGTTCGTCAATATAATCAAGGAGATTATCATCAATGTGCTTAATTTTTTCAATAACTTTATTTTCCTTTTTCAAACGGGACAAACTTTTTTTATTAATAATTTGATAGTCAAGCAATTCATCTATTCTTACATCAAAATTTTGTGCTATGCGATAAATCATAAACAAATCGGGAACCACAGTTCCTCTTTCCAAATTTGAAATAGTCCGCCAACTAACATCACAAACAGAGGCCAACTCTTCTTGTGTCATATTGGCGGCCTCTCGCATGGCTCTAACTTTTAAACCTAAATATTTTCTTACATCATTTTTCATATTATGTTTATACCTTGAAATACATTGTTTATCAATGAACGTTATTTCATAAAATAAATCATAAATAGCAATAAAATACATGTTAAGGATAGAAATATGAAACAAATAAAAAATATCAAGAAGCATAAAACAAAAGAGATGGAAGCGAAAATATTAAAAATTTCTCCGATAATCATCGGAAAATTTTTATATAACTTTTGCCGATTAACACCAACCCAAAAACTTTATATAATAAAAACCATGGAAAATATCAGAAAATATAATCTGTAAGTTTTTGAATCCGATTGCTTGGAATTATCATAAAGCCTTAAACGAGTGCAAGCTAAGGCTCGCACTCGATCATAACATTTTTGATAATTCAGCATAAACAATCGGTTAAATATGAAAAAAAATATACCGCTTGATGATTCTATCAGGCGGTATTATTGCTGTTTCCGCAGTTGTTTTTTGAAACTCTGCTCAATATTATAAAAACAATAGGCTACGATGCTTATAACCATCATATAAACAATGAAGAGTAAAACAGTGTTGCGATACGGAAAATTCACTAAATCAAACTCTGCTGCCATTATAGAAATAATTTTGTGGTGAACCAAAAATAACGGATAAGTCAAAACACCTATGAAAGCAATGATACTCACCAATTTATCAGATTTCAGAACACTGCTGTATTTATCAACTAATTCCGTTAATAAGGTTATACTCAAAAATAACAGCCAACAAGTTATTAAATGTATTGTATGCGGTTGCATGTATTTTCCTGCGAAAACACGAACAGCAAACAAAAACAGCGTTGGAATCCATAACTTCCAAGACAATGCAGAGCGAAAATATTTGATAAAAAATATTCCTAATAACAAATAAGGTATTTGCAAAAAGAACCAAATATCTTTTATTCCACTTTGTATCAACCACAAGTAAGATACCATGGTTATTATCGCTGTTGACTTAGGATACTTATTTGCCGCCCAAGATAACGGCGGATAAATAATATACAAACACAGAATACACCCTAAAAACCATTCACCGCATTGATATGTTTCATATCCTACTCCGCGCATAGCCATCAAATAACCATCAATTCCCAGTAAACTGGAAAGCAAATGCCCTATTTTAAAATCAGGATATGCTTTATACCACATAAAAGAAAAAAGCGTAAATGCAAAAAAGGCAATATAATAACCGGGGAATAAAGACAACCAACGTTTTTTATAAAAATTCCAAAGAGAAAAACTTTTAGCTGTCCCACCAGCATACACGTATTGCAAGCAAGCGCCTGTTAATAAAAAGAACAACCCTACTCCGATAGTTCCCAAATAACACCCATAGTAATAATTAGGTACTAAATGATTTGGATAAGCAAAATAACCGAAAATATCATAACCAGAAACCGAAGCATTAAAATGAATAATCAAAATACACAAACAAGCGAAAATTCTGATAATATCCAAATAAATCAGTCGTTCTTTTAACATAACAGTCCTCTTTTATTACATTTCTTTCAGCATCCATTTAGCTTCTTTTTTCTTCATTTTATAGCGTTTACGCATTTTGCCGAAAGTAAGTTTAGAAAGAAGTTTATAACGCCAATATTGCAACTTCAAACCTTTTTTTACAATAAGCTGACGAATTTCGGAAGAAAAAATATTTAATATCGGATTTGATGATTGAACCGAATTTGCCATTAAAAAACGATTATAAATCATGTATTGATAGTTGCTAATGTCGCTACGCGCCTCATCGGTATTTGTGATATCGGCATAATAATAACCGGAATCTTGTGCGACATACCCATATATACGCTCAATGGCGTGCATTATTGTGCCGTCTGATTTATATGGAACATCAAAAAACTTATAATCAAGTTTTTCTCCTATGGCTTTTTTAAGAGCATCGGCACGAAACCACATCATATCACCATAAGGTGCGACAGGAAAAATATTCGGATTAATATTCACTTTAAGTTTCAATTTCTCAGCCAATTCTACTGTATTGACATAATTATGCCTCCATCCCAAGCTTGGGGCTCCTAAATACCCACCATTATAAGGCATCGGCGCGCCCAAAATACCCATCCGCGGATTTTCTTCAAACAAATTAATAATATTTTTCACAATTTCCGGTGTTCCAAATAAATTTTGATAGCAACGCTCGGCAAAAGTATCTCCATGCATCATAAATTGCATATATGGTGATTTTTTGTCGTGAAAATAACAGATATACTCATATTTGCCGCCGGTAACAACATCTGCATAAGTTACCCACAATGTTGACATTGCCACCCCGACATTAGGTTTGGTTTTGAGTGTGAAATGCAATTCTCGCTCAGTAAAAGCTTTTTCTATGGCTTTTTTAGTGTCTTGATTGATAGTAGTGATATAAAAATCAGTATTTTGTGGAAAATTTAAGCAGTAATCCGCCATTCTTTCCACAAAATCTGTATAATAAATATGCAAAATAACAGCCAGTTTCTTCTTATATGTGAAAGCATTTTCCACAATATTTTTCGGTACCACATAGTTGAGCTGCAAGGCATTATATATATGGGTTAAATTTTTGGTACGCAAAATATAATCCCAAATCATATTGACATCATAATCTGTATGTTTATCAATATATTCAAGAGCTTTGCGAGTGTCTTGCGCATATCCCCATGCCAAAGCATCGGCTTTCATATCTGTTGCGAATGGTCTAATCCGTGCAAACGGTATTTTTTCATCTTTAACCAATTTATACATATTGTGAGATAGATTATCAAAAAAATATCCTTTTAATTTATCAGATTGATAAGCATCAATTTTAAATCCGGCATCTTTTACATAATCGTAAAAATCTATTTCGTTATAAAAATAGGTATCCCAATCACAAGTAATATTTGGTTTTGAGCTCCAATATTTTTTAAATTCCGTAGAATGTAGCAACCGGCTCTTTATAATATAAAAATAACAAATTGAACCGCGGAAATAACCATGTTTTAATGGTCTTCCAGCAATATTTTTATAAGATTTTTCTTCAAAATTTTGCATTGCGCCATAAAAATCAGCATCCGATTCTTCTGCTGCTTTCATCATATCTTCCAAAGGATAAAAAGGTCCAAAGAAACTATCATTTAGCATCAATAATTCATCATAATTTTCAAGATTGTCCCAACCGATATGTTTTATCCCTTCAATCCACGGATAAGTTAAGAGGCCTGTATTTTCTCTCACAAAAAAATCATCGACAAGTTTGCTCAATTCATCGCGACTTTCAGGAGTTAAAGTTCCTTGTACCACAGCTACAAGATAATCAACAACTTTACGAACCTCTTGTAAATAATACTTACGAAAATTATCTAATTTACCATCTTTATCAAAAATAACATAAATAGCTGCCCTTTTAGTAGTGCTTATTTTATCTTCTGTTTTAATATTTTTCATTTCATTTATCCATATACTTTTTAATTTCTTCAAAAACATCGAATGCGTGCAATATGCAATCATCCATATTATAATATCTAAACTCTGCTAATCTGCCACACAAAAATATATTTCCGTAACTTTGAGCTAACTTCAAATATTTTTGATAATTGCTCTTAGTTTCATCTGTAATAACTGGATAAAATGGTGCAATGCTTTTACCTTTAACATAAGCACTTGGGTATTCTGTTGCTATAGTTGTCCCTTTAATTTGTGAATAATCTTTCATCATAAATTTATATTCAGTCTTACGTGTATACCCTTTTGCCTGTGGGTATGATATAATTTTTTCAGGATACATTTTATCCTTATCAAACCATTCGTATGTTATATCCAACGAACGATATGGTAATTCACCGTATTTCAAATTAAACAATTCATCAATAGCTCCAGTCCATACCAATAAATCGACCTTTTCTTCGTCAAAAAATATTTCTTTCTTTGTTTCATCAAAAGTTATATGCTTTGTAGCATCATCATTCAATGTTAATGTAATATTAGGATGATTGAGCATATTTTCAAACATTGGTGTAAAACCGTCTTCCGGCAAATATTGAAAATCTTTATTCATATACCGCTCATCATACCCCATTGCCATAGCCGAACGATTCATTATGCTCGGGTCTAAAGTTTCAGGCGGTAAATCCCATTGTTTGGCACAATAGGTCCTGAAAGACTTTTCAAACAACAACTTTCCGTAATCAGAAATACCTTTATCTTCATGACGAACAAGTTCCAACACGGGAACTCTGTCCCTTCCGGCAAAAGCTTTTCGCATTTTTGCCAATAATTGCTGAGAATTTTGTGCACCAACAAGTTGTTGAACAGATTCGAAATTAAAGGGTAAACGCACATACTGGCCATCCATATAACTCAGCTCTTTAACAGTATGTTTCATCAATTTTGCATACTGCGACAAATATTCAATTACTTTCCACTCGTTGGTAACTAAAACATGCGGACCATACTTTTGTATCAATATACCGTGTTCATCATATTCATCATACATATTTCCGGCAATTTGTGGTCTTTTTTCCACAACTTTTACCTTGAAATTCATTTCCTCAGCAATTTTTCTTGCCAAAATACTACCGGAGAATCCTGTTCCGACAACTACAATATTTTTCATTTATTTAACTTTCTCCATAATTTTATTAATCAACTCCGCATTGCCCCAAACGGCAGGCGAATCATATTTGCGTGTTGGAAATACCCCATATTCCGGACGAATATCTAAGCTTTTTTCTTTTATAAACTCTTCAACCTTATCCTTCAAAGCTACCGGTTTACCTGAACAAACATTGATAATACCTGCTATTTCATTTTGAATTGAGGCTGTTGCAATATATTTTGCCAGTAAATCCACATCTATAAAGTCATATTTATTAACACCGGATGTAAAAGGAAATGTTTTTTGTCCTTCTTCCGCCATTTGCAAAATCTTGGCAAATATAGATTTATTGTGTTTATCATCACCGGTAATATAGTAAGCTCTGAGCCATTTTAATGAAACATCTTTATCTTCGCAGTAAGTTAACAACGCTTGACGTAACGCATTTTTAGCAATTCCATACATTGAAAGCGGATTACACGGAGTATCAGCATTGATTTCCCCTTCCCAATAACCTATTTCATGCATTGTTCCCATTACTGAAACAGATTTGCAGCCATGTTCAATCAAATTACGTAAAAAATGAAAATGTGCCGATAAATTTGCTAAATGGGCATCAGATTTATGATTAAAACCGTCTTGCCATGCCAAATGGATACAAACATCTGGTCGCCCCAACTTATCAAATAAATCTTCTCCATCGGCTTCGGCTAAAATATTTACATTCAGAAATTCGGCGCGAGAATCTAAATTATCATTACGAAAATCTACAGCCATAATTTTATCATCCGGACATATATCACATAAATGACGCACTACATGATGTCCGATATATCCGTTGGCTCCAGTTACTAAAATACGACGCATACTCATCTCCTCTTATTTCATATTCTCTAAATACCAATCAACGGTTTTAACAATACCTGTATCAAAGTTTTCGTCAGCATGCCAGCCCAATTCATTGGTTAATTTGCTCGAATCAATCGCATAGCGGAAGTCATGTCCGGCGCGGTCTTGCACAAAGGTAATCAAATCGGCATATTTAGCTCCGTTTTTGCGCGGTCTGCGTTCATCTAATAAAGCGCAAATTGTTTTAACAATCGTAATGTTGTTGCGCTCGTTAAACCCGCCTACATTGTATGTTTCGCCGGCTTTTCCGGTATGGAATATTAAATCAATTGCTTTGCAATGGTCCAAAACATACAACCAATCGCGCACATTCAAACCTTGTCCGTAAATCGGTAACGGTTCTTCCGCCAACGCTTTTTCAATAATATGCGGAATCAGCTTTTCGTGGTGTTGCTTCGGACCGTAATTGTTTGAACAATTAGAGGTGGTAACATTCATACCGAAGGTGTGATGATAAGCGCGCACTAAAAAGTCTGAGCTGGCTTTGCTGGCCGAATATGGAGAGTTTGGCGCATAAGGTGTTGTTTCGTGGAAAAAGCCTTCTGCTCCTAATGTTCCGTAAACTTCATCGGTTGAAATGTGATGAAAACGGCAATTTTCATATCCGGCTTTCACCTTATTTGGTGCCTCCATCCAGTGTTTACGTGCCGCCTCCAACAAATTAAACGTGCCAACAATATTTGTATTAACAAACGCACGTGGTCCTTTAATGGAATTATCTACATGGCTTTCGGCAGCAAAGTGAATTACACCTTGCACATCATATTTTTCAAACAACTCTTCCATTTTATCAGCATCGCAAATGTCTGCTTGCACAAACGTATAGTTGCTCATACTTTCGCATTCGCGCAAATTATCCAAATTGCCGGCATATGTTAATTTATCTACGTTAATCACATGATATTCCGGATATTTTTCGCAGAAATACGGCACAAAATTAGAACCGATAAATCCGGCACCGCCGGTTACTATAATTGTTTTAGACATTGTTTTAATCCCTCTTCCCAATGTTGAATGTTAATATTAAAAGTCTTTTTGATTTTGCTCTTATCAAGCACATCATAAAAAGGACGCTTTGCCTTGTTTGCATAGTCTTGTAAAGAAATCGGATTTACCTTGCAATTCAAACCCGATAATTCCATAATTTTACGGGCAAAATCATACCACGAGCAAATACCCTCGTTAGTAAAATGATATACCCCCTTATTTTGCTCATTTATCTGCGGCAAAATCTGCATAATCGCTTGTGCTAAATCGGCGGCGTATGTCGGAGTGCCAATTTGGTCTGCCACCACATTTAAATTTTCTTTTTCCGCACCCAAACGACGCATGGTTTTTACAAAATTATTACCATATGGAGAATAAAGCCATGCCGTGCGGATAATTACCGCTTCTTTGGCATATTTCAACACTTCTTGTTCTCCGGCAAGTTTAGTCTTACCGTAAACAGAAATCGGATGCGCTTCATCTTCCGGCTGATAAGGTTTATGCCCCAAGCCGTCAAACACATAATCGGTGGAAATATGAACTATTTTGGCACCTGATTTAGCCAAATTACGCGGCCCGTCAATATTGATTTTTGCTGCCAAAGCTTCATCCTCTTCTGCCTTATCAACCGCCGTATACGCCGCACAATTAATAATCGTATCTACATTATGCGCTTCAACATACGCTTTCACTGCTACTTCATCGGTAATATCCAAATCTGCCACATCAGTCAAAAGCGCTTGCGGCAAGAGCTTGGCTAATTCTGTGCCTAATTGTCCGTTACTACCCGTTATCAGGAACATCTTTCAAACCTTTCGCTATTCTATCTTTTTCCGAAGTCAAAACCTTATCTGCCGGAACGCGCCAATTAATACCGATTTCGGGATCATCATAACGAATACCGAATTCTGATTCTTTGCAATACAAATTATCGCATTTATAGGCAAACACCGCCGTTTCACTCAGCACAGAGAAGCCGTGCAAAAAATGGCGCGGAATAAATAATTGACGCTGATTTTCAGCAGATAGCTCAACTGCCACATGTTTGCCGAAAGTCGGCGAATTTTTACGAATATCCACCGCAACATCAAGCACTTTTCCTTGCAAAACGCGCACTAATTTCGCCTGTGAATGTTCGCCAAGCTGGCAGTGCAAACCACGAATAACTCCGTAACTTGACTTTGACTGATTATCTTGAATAAAGCGATTGTTAATTCCGTTTTTAATAAATTCTGCTTCGTTGTAGCTCTCGAAAAAATAGCCTCGCTCATCTTCAAAAATACGCGGTTCAATTATGTAAACACCTTCTATTTCGGTTTTAATAAAATTAAAGCTCATGTCTTTCCTCATATACTTTCTGTAAATACTTTTTATAACTACCGTCTTTTAGTGAAGCTATATGCTCCAACAATTGTTCATCATTCATAAAACCGCGACGATAGGCAATTTCTTCAATGCAGGCAATTTTTAATCCCTGCCGTTTTTCAATAATCTGCACAAATTGACCGGCATCCATCAAACTGTCCGGTGTACCGGCATCAAGCCAAGCATTACCGCGACGCATAACCACCACATTCAAACGTTTTTCGTTCAAATACAGATTATTCAAATCAGTAATTTCCAATTCACCACGTGCCGATGGCTTCAAGTTGCGGGCTTTTTCTACAACATCTGACGGATAAAAATACAAACCTACCGAAGCATAATTTGATTTTGGTTGTTTAGGCTTTTCCTCAATAGAGAGAACATGGTTATCTTTATCAAATTCTACCACACCGAACCTCTCCGGATCTGACACATGTTGGGCAAAAATTGTGGCACATTTTCCGGCATTATTGGCAACCTCTTCCTTAAATGTATGGAATTGCTGCCCCATATAGAAAATATTATCACCCAAAATCAGGCACACATCATCATTACCAATAAAATCTGCTCCGATTGTGAACGCTTGGGCAATACCTTTCGGCTCATTTTGAATAGCATAATGAATATTTAACCCTAACAGATGCCCGTTACCGAACAATTTTTCAATGTTAGGTGTATCTTGCGGAGTTGAAATGATTAAAATATCTTTAATACCAAACAGCATTAATGTAGAAAGCGGATAATAAATCATCGGCTTATCATACACTGGTAAAAGCTGTTTTGAAGTTGTTTTTGTTAGCGGATATAAGCGAGTGCCATTACCGCCGGCGAGCAATATTCCTTTCATGATTTTTCCTTTCTGTAATAAACCGGAATTTTACAAATTTTTACAATTAAATTTCCTTTGCGTGTTATTTTCTTTTGAAATAAAAAACGCCGTATTCTATACAAATTACGCTTAAAAACATATCTGATAATTATATGCAATGGTTTTTGATCAAAGTAATTTACAATGTCTGCATAATCATCCGGCGAAACTTTTTTAATTTCACGAAACAAATCAATAATACCTTCCAATGAATATGAATCCAATATCTTTTCTGCAACACAAAATGCTTTTTTCTTTATTAGAGGCATTTTTTTGCGTAACGTTGTTACCGGATATTGATGCGGTGAATATATACCTTTGATATATGCATCACTAACAAACCCTTTTTGTTCCAAATATTCAGTCAGCGGAACTTCATAGTTGAGAACAATATCCATAAAATTATCTTCGTGTTTTATTGAATTAATAAAGCGTTCAAATACCTCATTATTGAAAACATTTTTCTTGAACACCCAAAAGAATGATTGTAAATGTTTTTTATGATCAGCATTTTCCGTCATTCCCCAAAAATCACACTTCCGATCATTCATAACATCAAAAACAGGTTTAAATTCACCGACTGAAAAGCAGGAATCATTGCAAAAAACAATCTCGTCTATTTTATCAAACCAATCTTGTTTTTTTAACCATATAAATCCTCTTTTATATGACCCGAAATCATATTCTCCATGTTTTTCAAATTGCATATAATCAACTAAACCGCTTAGTTTCAACTTTTGCTCTTCTGTCGTTTCGTTGTCTGCTATAAAAACTATTTTATTGCAAAGCGCAGACATTTTATGTAAATATGACAATACATAATCATGCACAATACCTTTTGCATCGAATGATGCAAAAACCATAACTCTGAAAATATTGTGTTGCTTATTTTCTTTCATATTTACCACATTAAACTTTCATATTTAAAAATTTATACAATTTTACCTTATTGAGCCAAGAAAGCCCTTTATAGCCGACAATGTGTTTATCATATAAATTTTGCAAAACGCAAGCAACTTGCCGTTTAATTTCATCATTTTTTGACCGAAGCGCGCTATTCATCATCATTTTAACAATGCGTGAAATACACATACATTTTACCTTTTTCCATAAATCAGGATATGAAGTCTGAACAGTTGTCGTAACAATTTCTATTCCTTTAACATAGCTATCAAGCTTTTGAAGATTAAATTGGCTCCTCATAATGGAACAATCAGACATTCTGTATCCGTAAAGCGGAGAATTTATCCACGCAAAAGCCTCAATCCGCGCAAAAACACAAATATTAAAAACCCAATCTTCATAAAAAATTCCCTCAGCAAAAGAAATATCTTTAATAACATCACGACGGTACAACTTATTCCAAACATTATAATGTATAAAATTTTTCCTGTTCAGCAACGCATCTAAGGCCGGATATATCTTCACTATATTATTAGATTGTTCCGGAATTTCGTTATCATATATTTTTTTAAAATCGCAACCAGATATTTCACATTTTGTTTGCGATATTGCCTTATACAAAACCTCTAAAAACTGCGGATGCACAAAATCATCACTATCTATAAAAGAAACATATTCGGCGGTAGACTTAGCAAATCCGGCATTACGAGCCGACGAAAGTCCTTTATTTTCCTGCTCAATTACTGTAATACGCTTATCTTTAGCTGCATATTCTTGCAAAATTTTACCGCAATTATCGGTTGAGCCATCGTTAACACATATAATTTCAATATCTTGCAGTGTTTGAGAAATCACACTATCCAAACATTGTGGCAAATATTTTTCCACATTATAAACAGGAATAATTACTGCAACCTTTGGCATTACATAAACCCTAAACAAACACTTTTTGCGACAACAAAGCCGCGAACATTTAACAAACAGCCCACAACAACATGCATTATAGTCCGCCCTCTGTTTTTTCTCATTAGTTATACTCAATTGCCATTTGTATATATCGCTAACATTTTTTGTTCAACATTAATATCATACATATAAACAATTATCCGCAGACCAAAAAACGGCATAAATCGCTAAAAAATAAGCAAAATTTGCCGTTTTTTTAATAAAATTGGCTAAAAATTGCATATTTTTGTTGTTTTTTCGCAAAAATGATATATAGATAAGGAAAATTAAATTGATGTGAGGTATAAACTTAATATGTCAAATCCTATAGATACAAAAACTATCAGCAAATTAGCTGAAATATTGGATAAAAATCAACTTACCGGTTTGAACTACGAAGATGAGAATTGCAAAATTTCTCTATCGCGTGAATTTAACGGCGCAATTGCTCCGATGTATACACCTGTGGCACCGGTAAATCAGTCTCCGGTTGCTGTGGCAATGCCAAGTCAGGAAGAAGAAAAAACCGAGGAAGTTGATTACTCCAACAACCCGAATGCCATAAAATCTCCGATGGTCGGAGTTGTATATTTATCCAGCAACCCTAATTCCGCACCGTATGTTAAAGTTGGCGATGTAATTGCTGCCGGCGATACTGTTTGTTTGATTGAGGCAATGAAAACATTTAATCCGGTTAAGGCTTCAAAGGGCGGTAAGGTTACTAAAATTTTGGTTGAAAGCGGCGATCCTGTAGAATATGGTGCTCCGCTTATAATTGTTGAATAAAATACAGGTTTGTCATGTTTGAAAAAGTTTTAATTGCCAATCGCGGAGAAATCGCTTTACGTATTCATCGTGCCTGTCGTGAGATGGGGATTCGCACTGTTGCCGTGCATTCGGAAGCCGATGCTAACGCAATGCATGTCCGTTTGGCAGACGAAGCAGTTTGTATCGGTCCGGCGCGTTCTACCGAATCCTATTTAAACAAGCCGGCAATTATTTCAGCTGCCATCATTACGGGGGCAGATGCCATTCATCCCGGCTATGGATTTTTATCGGAAAATGCCGATTTTGCCGAAATGGTTGAAAAGCACGGAATCACTTTTATTGGTCCTTCTGTTGAGCAAATGCGTTTGATGGGAGATAAAATTACCGCGCGTAAAGCCGCCAAAGAGGCCGGGTTGCCTATAACCGAAGGTTCTCCGGAGCTAAATACTCTTGAAGATGCCAAACATTGGGCGCAAGAAATCGGATATCCGGTAATTATTAAAGCCAAAGACGGCGGTGGTGGAAAAGGAATGAAAATTGCTTTTTCCGAAGAAGAATTGACAGAGGCATATACCATGGCGCGAGCGGAGGCAAAGGCCGCTTTTCCGAGTGATATTGTGTATATGGAAAAATATTTGCAACATCCGCGTCATATTGAAATGCAAATTTTAGCCGATAACTATGGCAATGTGGTTCATTTAGGCGAACGCGATTGTTCAATTCAACGCAATAATCAAAAAGTTATTGAAGAATGCCCTTCTCCGGCTCTTAATCAAAGTCAGCGCAAAGAAATCGGTGAGATTGTGCGCAAAGCCATTGCCAAAATCGGTTATTGCAATGCCGGAACTTTGGAATTTTTATATGAAAACGGCAAATTTTATTTTATGGAAATGAACACCCGTTTGCAGGTTGAACACCCGATAACCGAAGCCGTTACCGGTATAGATATTGTTAAAGAACAGATTCGTATTGCTTCCGGCGCCCAGTTGGGATATACGCAGGACGATATTCAATTCAACGGACACGCCATTGAATGCCGTATTAACGCCGAAGATCCGAAAACGTTTATTCCTTGTCCGGGAAAAATAGATGAATGGCATGCTCCGGGCGGTTTGGGTGTGCGTGTGGATTCGGAAATATATTCCGGATATAGTATTCCTCCGTTTTATGACAGTATGATAGCCAAACTTATTGTGCACGCAAACACCCGCAATTCGGCTTTGATGCGTTTGCGTCGCGCATTGGAAGAGTTTGTTATTATGGGGGTTAACACCACTATTCCACTACATCAGGATATTATCTCGCAACCGGAATATTTAGACGGACAATACGATATCCATTGGTTAGAACACTTTATGGAAAGCAAAAAATAGACATTATTTTAGCTTTTCCCTACCCTTCGGCGTTATTATTTAACAGCGCCGAAGTTTTTTATATTTATACAAAAAACCTTTGACTTTTAAGTTTTTTGTGATAGTATGTAAGTAGAACTTCGGTTCGGAGCCTCGAAAAGCTCTTGCATTATTCGGTGCCTAAGCACCGTTATAAGATATTAAATATCTCCGACATGGGTTGGGGAGCGCGTGATGGATGTTCAGAGCGTTTGCTTAAAGATTGCGCGGATCATTTTATAATGCATGATTTTTCGACTCTCCCGACCGCCGTTTGGCGGTTAGATTTTTATTGATATATAACTTTAACTTAGGAGATAAAATTATGAAAAAATATAATTTAAAAAATATAAAGAGTCATCACTCGCAGAGCCTTGCAAAGGCGAATGCGTCAAGGGATCTTCAAATTAATTTTAATCAAGCGAAAGATGCCTCGACGATTCCTGCGGAATCGAGGCATGACTATAAGTGTGGCTCTACCACACAAAGAGGACGCTCAATGATAGAGATGCTTGGCGTGCTGGCTATCATCGGTGTTTTATCGGTTGGAGGTATTGCCGGATATTCCAAAGCGATGATGAAATATCGCATCAACAAGACCATTGAGCAAATAACTCTCATCGCCGGTAATGTGCGTGCCTTTTGGGGACCACAGAAGAATTATGACGGGGCGTATTGTTTGAGTTCTTGCAACGCCTCCGGTTGCACTGGGTATGCCGGCGTTAATGCACAAGGAAATCCTACCACTGCTTACAATGGCTGTCCGATAGTTAAAAAAGCCAAAATATTCCCTGATGAGATGATTACCGTAACTGATGGCAAGATTATGTCTATTACCAATCCTTTTGGTGGTGGGGTTTGGTTAGAAACACACAATAAAGCCAAAAGCGGTGATCATCAGGCGTTTGATATATATTACATTGGTCTTCCACAAGAAGCATGTATTGAGTTAGCAACTTATGATTGGAGCAATGCAGGAGCTTCTATAATCAATATTAATGGCGATTATGTTAGCAAAACTCCTGCTGACTTAGACATTGCCACGCAATATTGTGATGATAATGCTGACATGTGGTTATATTTTGATGTTGATGCCAACGCCACTTATTGGACAGAAGTATTAGGCGAACGTTAAGGAAATTAAAACCGCCGGCGCCCTCACAAGCGCCGGCAGTGACTTTGAAATAAAAAACTTACTTTCTCAGAGCTATATTTAAAACTTCTGATGCATTTGAAACCGGTATAATTGTCATACCTTGCTTAACATTATCCGGTATTTCCGCTAAATCTTTTAAGTTTTCCTGCGGAATAATTACCGTTTTAATGCCGCCGCGCAACGCCGCCAACAGTTTCTCTTTCAAACCGCCAATCGGCAAAACGCGTCCTTGCAAGGTAATTTCTCCGGTCATAGCCACATCACTTTTAACCGGTGTTTTGGTAAACACAGAAACCAAAGTGGTATACATAGCAATACCGGCAGATGGACCGTCCTTAGGAGTAGCCCCTTCCGGAACATGAACATGCACATCGGTTTTATCAAACACTTCCGGATTGATTCCTAATTCAGCAGAGTGCGAACGCACAACCGAATACGCCGTTTCAATCGATTCTTTCATTACATCGCCAAGCTTTCCGGTTTGCGTAACCTTACCCTTACCAGGCATATCCACGGCTTCAATAAACAAAATGTCTCCGCCGACTTCTGTCCATGCCAAACCGGTTGTAACACCGATATGATCTTGCTTTTCTGCTTCGCCATAACTAAAACGACGAACCCCCAAATACTTATCCAAATTTTGCGGAGTAACCTCTATGCGCACACATTTATCCTTGTGTAACAAAATTTCTTTTGTTGCCTTGCGTGCAACGGTAGCCAATTCTCGTTCCAAATTGCGCACTCCGGCCTCTCGCGTGTAATAACGAATAATGTCACGAATGGCATCATCGGTTATTACCAATTCAGAGCATTCAACAGCGTTTTCATCAAACACCTTGCCGATAAGATGACGCTTGGCTATTTCTACTTTTTCGTCTTCTGTATATCCGGAAAGATGGATAATTTCCATTCTATCCAACAGCGGACGCGGCATATCAAGAGAATTTGCCGTGGTTACAAACATAACATCCGACAAATCATAGTCAACATCAAGATAATGATCTTCAAAGGTGTTGTTTTGTTCCGGATCCAAAACTTCCAACAAGGCCGAGCTCGGATCTCCGCGCCAGTCATTACCCAACTTATCTATTTCATCAAGCAAAAACAACGGGTTAGATGTTCCGGCTTTTTTCATTGATTGCAAAATTTTTCCCGGCATTGCCCCGATATAAGTGCGACGATGTCCGCGAATTTCTGCCTCATCACGCATGCCGCCCAAAGAGGCTCGCACAAAATTGCGGTTAGTGGCGCGAGCAATGGATTTTCCGAGCGATGTTTTACCAACTCCCGGAGGCCCCACCAAGCAAAGTATAGGAGCTTTCAAATGCTTTGAGCGTGACTGCACAGCCAAATATTCAACAATGCGCTCTTTAACTTTTTCCAAACCGTAATGATCTTCTTCTAAAATATTAATTGCTTTTTCTAAATCTTTGTTTAATTTAGTTTTTTTATCCCACGGAAGATTTAAAAGCCAATCAATATAATTGCGAATTATAGAGCTTTCCGGCGATGAATTTCCCATACTGCGCAACTTTTTTAATTCCGATAAAGCTTTTTCTCGCGCTTCTTTACTGAATTTGGTTGCATTTATTTTTTTCAGATAAACAGTATATTCATCCTCTTCCTCGCCACTGTTTAACTCTTTTTGAATAGCTTTCATCTGCTCATTCAAGTAATATTCTTTTTGGCTTTTTTCCATTTGCTTTTTCACGCGGTTTTTGATTTTATCTTCAACCTCATAAACCACCATTTCCGTATCAATAAATTGCAATAGCTTATTTAAACGGTCTTGCAGATTATCTGCTTCCAGCAAAAATTGCTTTTCTTCTGTTTTGAGTGAAAGATGCGATGCAACGGTATCGGCCAATTTGTCATAATCATCTATTTGCTTAATGGACTGAATAACATCATACGGAATTTTTTTATTTAGTTTAACATAATCCTCAAACTGGCTGATTACCGCTCTGCCCCACGCTTCTAAGCTCACTTTATCTTGTTTTGTTTGCGGATAGCTTTCAATAGAGGCGGAAATATAGCTTTTATGTTCGCCAAACGAGCGTATTTTTACACGTTCCAATCCTTCAACCAGCAATTTAATTGTGCCGTCCGGCAATTTAAGGAGTTGCAAAATATTACCCAAAGTGCCGACTTTATACAAATGTTTACCGGTCGGAACTTCTGTTTCGGCCTTTTTTTGCATAACCAAAACAATATGCGATCCTTTATCATTGGCACGCAACACCGCTTCAATTGATTTATCGCGCCCAACAAACAGCGGAACAATCATTTTCGGATAAACCACTACATCACGCAATGGCAAAACCGGCAAATTTTCATATTCTTCTTTTTTCTTTTTTTCTTCCGTCATACATAAACTCCGTCTTCACAATCTTACTATTATATAGGATCACCTTTTTTAATCCTCAATAGTTAAAACAAAAATTATCACATTTTTATAGAAGTTTGTAAAAAATAGTTTGACTTTTGGCTTCTTTGTGGTATAGTAAAACCAAGATGAGGTAACTTGTCTGAGGTTTAACAGCCTCTTTCATTCTCGTCAATTGATGACGTAAAATTTTCCGGCTCCATGGCTGGAAGGTAGGTGAATAGAAAGAATATCCTACACTATTTGGAATGAAATAGCTGTTAACTTCCGGCCGCCTTTATCGGGCGGTTGTTTTATGTAATAACAACAAAAATGAAAGGAAGTTTACTATGAGAAACTTAGAGATAAAAAATACAGATTGCCACGCTGCACTCGCAATGACAAAAAATGCGCAGAGTGGTCGTTCAATGATAGAAATGCTTGGTGTGCTTGCCATTATCGGTGTGTTATCTGTTGGTGGAATCGCCGGATATAGCAAAGCCATGATGAAATATCGTATTAACAAAACGATAGAACAAATCACTTTGATTGCCGGTAATGTGCGTGCTTTCTGGGGACCACAGAAGAATTATATCGGGGTGGATTGCAGTAGTAATGAAGATGGCATTTGCCATACCTCCGGTTGCTATGGGCATTCCGGCTTTGATGCAAACGGAAGACCTACCAATGCTTATAATGGCTGTCCGATAGTTAAAAAAGCCAAAATATTCCCTGATGAGATGATTACCGTAACTGATGGTA
>JAFUSA010000010.1 GCA_017480745.1 Alphaproteobacteria bacterium | reverse complement strand
GGGCATTCCGGCTTTGATGCAAACGGAAGACCTACCAATGCTTATAATGGCTGTCCGATAGTTAAAAAAGCCAAAATATTCCCTGATGAGATGATTACCGTAACTGATGGTAAGATTATGTCTATTACCAATCCTTTCGGTAGTGGGGTTGGTATAGGTTCATATTATAAATCCAAATACGGTGATAATCAGGCGTTTGATATTGCGTACCATATACATAATGAAGAAGCATGTATTGAATTATTATCTCAAGATTGGAGCAGTGCTAATGTTAAAGTAATACATGTTATGGGATATTCTGGAGATTACGATGTACTTCTAAAAACTCCGGTAAGCGTTGATAAGGTAGTTGAAGTATGTTCAAAAGCCATAGAAGAGGATTCAGCTCTTTATGACAGCGATAGAATTAGTCTGACTTTCTACTTCGATGTTGATGTCAACTCCACCTATTGGAGCAGTGAAACTTGGGAAAATTGATTTAGCTCGCAACACTTCTTCCGGCGCTATTGTAGTGCCGGAAGTGTATGTTTTTAATTTTCTAAGTAATCACTTAAATTTTTCAATCACCGCCAAAAGTTTTTTCGCCTGTTCAGCGGCAACTTCGGCATTTTCATCTTCAATTTTGAGGCGAATTACCGGTTCGGTGCCGGATTTACGCACCAAAATCGTGCCATGTCCGCTCAAATCATTGCTGATTTTAGCAATACAATCTTGAACTTCTTGTGCTTCCATAATTTTAGAGATAATTTCTTTATTTTCAAAACGCAAATTATGCGAAACCGCAGGAAACGGCTTAAATACCGGAAAAATTTCACTAACTTTATGCCCGCTCTCTTTGATGCCAAGACAAATAACTACCGCCGTTAATAGCGCATCGCCGGTCAATGTATAATCGCTCAGCACCATGTGGCCGGATTCCTCGCCACCTAAGTTGCTTCCAACCTCACGCATTTTGTTTATAACATAGCGTTCGCCAACTGCCGAAGCATAATGTTCCAACCCCAGTGAACGAATATATTTACCCAAGCCTAAATTGGAATAAACCGTGGAAACTACGGCATTGCCTTTTAACATATTGTGCTTTTGCATATAAGTTGCCAAATAGGCGATGATTTGATCACCATCCAAACGTTTGCCGTTTTCATCACAAATGATAATTCTGTCGCCATCGCCATCAACTGCCACGCCTAAATCATAATGATTTTCCATAACAGTTTTGCATAACATTTCAGTATGTTGCGAGCCGCAATTCTGATTGATGTTATAGCCATCTGGCAAATCTGCCAAACTTATTGTTGTTGCGCCCAAAAAAGCAAACACTTGTGGCAAAATAGCCGAAAACGCCCCGTTTGCCGAATCTAAAACAATTTTCATTCCTTTGAGAGAATCAGCCGAGGTTATTTTTTGCACAGTGGCTAAATAGTGCTCCAATGCCCCATACACAGAAGTAACCGTTCCTATTCTATCTGCATCATATCGCACATCAAACGGATTTTGCATAGCCGCTTCCACCATTGCCGTTTGTTCGTCTGAAAACTTATCTCCGGCGGAATTGATTAATTTTAAGCCGTTATCTTTATATGGATTATGCGAGGCAGTAATCATTATACTCATATCCACATCAAGAGAAGGTGTCAGTGTTGTGCATAGCGGAGTTGGTATAACCCCAAAATCAACAACATTAACTCCTTGTGATGTAAAACCGGCACACAAGGCATTAAACAACATTGTGCCGGAAACGCGTGTATCACGGGCAATAGCTATTTTATGGCGGTTTATACATATGTTATTACTCAAAACAATCGCCAATTTTGTGCAAAAATCAATAGTTAACGGATAATTATTAGCTATGCCGCGCATTCCGTCCGTTCCAAAAAGTTTTTCCGTCATATTCCCTCTCCTTTTAATAAAATAAGCCGCTGAAATAAGCGGCTTACCTTTGTTTAGCATAAATTAAAATACGTAACGCAAACCTGCATAAACTTCATGTGCATTAACATCCATCCAACGAATTGAACCCATATCGTAATAGCGATAACCGGCATCCACATTGAAACGGTTAGTTACCTTCAAACTTAAACCACCTCCCAATGACCATGTGAAGCGATTCGGCTTATTATTCCAACCGGCTGTATTATCGGTAACTTCGCCAAAATCATTATAAGTAGTTGATTTATAATTCATTTTAGTAAATCCGATACCGGCTCCGACATACGGTGTCCACCAATTAAACGGAGCAAAATCAATGTAATGATTCCACATTATGGAATAAGAACGGAACGAAAGATCATTTGCCTTAGAACCGTTGGCATAGTGTGAATCCCAACTGTTTTTATCACGCCAAACATACTCCAACTCAGTGCGGTAATAATCATAACGGTATCCCAAAGAACCGCTCATCATAAACTTTCTCTTATCCAACCGCTTTAATGAATTCATAGATACACCGCCGGATTTTGCCGAATAGTCATGACGCGTTACACCTGCTCTAACACCTAAATACATGCCGTTGCAATCAGCATTGGCATTATGAGTAAAACTCAAAGATAAAACAAGAGCAGAAACACTTAACAACAATTTCTTCATATAAATACTCCTTCTCAAATGGTTGTTATTGCCGCAATTTTAGGCAAAATATTTTAATATTTGATTAAAAGTTGTGAAAATACGGAAAAAACATTGATTTTATTTTTGAAATGTTTTATCTATTATGTTGAAGGTAATCGGGTAGCTGCGTCATGGAATGTAAAATCCAATGATGAGGAAAGTCCGGGCTTCACGGAAACAGGATACCAGATAACATCTGGCTGGAGTGATCCACGGGAAAGTGCCGCAGAAAATTACCGCCGCGATAGTCTCGCGGTAAGGTTGAAAAGGCGAGGTAAGAGCTCACCGCATAGGTAGTGATACGTATGGCAAGGTAAACCCTATCCGATGTAAGACCAAAAACAGGAGGCTTTAACTTTTATGTTAAATGCGAGGACAGTTTCCGGTCCGCTCCAAAAGGTAGGTCGCATGAGTTAAACGGCAACGTTTGACGTAGATGAATAGCTATCGCATGAATCTTTGTCGTTATGATAAAGGAAGTAATGTACAGAACTCGGCTTATAGATTACCTTCAACTTTTTTTAGGGGATGATAATGCAAAAAACATTAAAACAAAATATCTCAATCAGCGGAATAGGTTTGCATAGCGGACAGGAGTCCGAGCTGATTTTGATGCCGGCAAAAGAAAATAGCGGAATTGTTTTTGTGCGTTCTGATTTAAACGAAGATAACATATTTCCCGCTCTATATAATTTTGTTATCGATACACGTAATTGCACTTGTTTAGGCAACAAAAAAGGAGAAACAGTCAGCACCATAGAACATATTATGTCGGCTCTTTACATTGCCGGTGTGGACAATGCTTGTATAAAAATAAACAATCCGGAAGTGCCTATTATGGACGGGAGTGCCGCAATTTTTTATGAAAAATTAAAAAAAGCAGAACTACAAGAATTATCCGCACACAGAAAATATTTGAAAGTTAAAAGAAACATTAAGTTCACTGATGATAACGGTAATTATGTAGAGTTGAAACCGGCAAATCAATTGAAAATAAAATTTGTGATTGATTTCCCGTCAAAGATAGTCGGTCATCAGGAGTTTGATTCATCTTTAACGGACGACATATATGAAAAGATAATTGCCCCTGCCCGCACCTTTTGTGAAAAGTATCAGGTTGATTATCTGCGATCAATCGGTTTAATAAAAGGTGGTAGCTTAGAAAATGCCGTGGTACTCGACGGAGAAAATGTTTTAAATGATGGCGGATTCAGAGTTGAAAATGAATGTGTAAATCATAAGGTTTTGGACTGTATCGGCGATATGTATACATCTGGTTATCGATTATTAGCAGAAATTGAAGCTTTCCATAGCGGACACTTTCATAATAACGAAGTTTTGAAATTGTTATTTGCCGATTCGGCTAATTATGAAATTATCGAGGAATAAAAATGAAGAAAAGACTTTGCTTTTTGTTCGGACTGTTATTATTGACCGGTTGCGCAACTTCTGAAAATGAAGGTAATATGTCGGCGGAAGATCTTTATAATCAGGCATGGGAAGATTTGGAAGCGACAAAATATCAAAAAGCGGCAAAAGGTTTTGAAAAAATTGAGTTGGAACATCCTTACTCTAAATGGGCTGTTAAGTCAAAACTAATGGGAGCGTATGCTTACTTTAAGGATGAAAAATACGATGACGCGGTATTGGCTCTTGATAGATTTATTCAGTATCATCCGGGCAATAAAGATGTTGCTTATGCTTATTATTTACGCGGTATGTGCTATTATAATCAAATTTCTGCGGCAGATAAGGATCAGGGCGATACAGAGCGTGCCGAAGAAACTTTTCAACGTTTGATTATGTTGTTTCCTGAAAGTAAATATGCCGAAGATGCCAGAAAAAAAATAAATCTGACAGAAGATTATAAAGCCGGACAGGAAATGGTTATCGGTCGTTTTTATCTCAAAGATAAAAACTATCTTTCGGCATTAAATCGCTTTAACGTAGTATTAGAAAATTATCAAACAACTGTGCAAATTGAAGAAGCTTTGTATCGTGAAGTTGAAATCTATGCTATTTTAGGTTTAAACAAATATGCCGACGGATATTATAAAATTCTGCTAAAAAATTATCCGCAAGGAAAATGGACCGCAAAGGCCACAGATATTATGCAAAAAATAAATAATACCGGTGCAACAAATGGCAAAAATATTGTATCTGAAACAACAGAAACACGTAGCTGGCTCGATAAATTAAAATGGTGGAAAAACGACGAAGAATCTGTTGCTAAAACCAAAACAGAAAATAAAGTTGAAACCACTGATAAAACACAAGAAATCAGCTGGCTCGATAAATTAAAATGGTGGAAAAACAATTCCCCTGAAAACAGCAAAGAAGGCAAATAAATGCTTAAATCTTTATCAATTAGAAATGTGGTTTTGATTGATAAGCTGGATTTGGAATGGCAAAACGGTTTTACAGTGCTGAGCGGTGAAACCGGTGCCGGTAAGTCCATTCTATTAGACGCACTCGGGCTTTTGTTAGGGCAACGTGCTGAAACCGGAATGATTCGTCAGGGGTGCGACAAACTTACTGTATGCGGTGTATTTGAAACAGCTGACAGAAATGGAGAACTGCAAAAAATATGTCATGAACATGATTTGGATTTTGCCAATGAAATTATGATTTCTCGCAGTCTTAACCAAGATGGCAGAAGTAAAATATTCTTCAATGATCAACCCGTTACGCAAAAATTATTAAAAGAGTTAGCGCTGAATTTAGTTGAAATACACGGACAATTTGATAATCAGGGCTTATTAAATCCGGCAACTCATTTGGGAGTTTTGGACGGATACGGTAAATATCAAACAGAATTAAGAGAAATGCGGCGTGCGTTTGAAGTATATAAAAAAGCAAAATCTGCTCGTTTGAACGCTGAGAAAGACTTGGAAAACGCCAAGCTTGAAGAAGAAAATTTGAAACATTGGATTGATGAATTTGCCACAATTAAACCACAAAAAAATGAACTGGAAGAATTAGAGCAAAGACGATTGCAACTAATGAACTCCGAAAAGATTTTAGAAAACTTTAATACAGCATATAATGCTCTTAACAACGGTCAAATAAGTGTAAGAGACTGTTTACGACAGGCACAATCTGCCATATCGAGAATAAACGGAATATTGGAAAATAAATATATATCTGTCTATGAAGTTTTGGATACGGCTTTGCTGAATATTGAAGAAGCCGAAAACAAAATAGAACAAGTTTTTCAAGAAGTAAACCTTAATCAAAACGAAATAGATAGCGTTGAAGGGCGCCTTTTTGCGCTTAAAGATTTGGCTCGTAAGCATTACACCACGGTTGAAGAATTACCGGAGGTGTGGCAACAAATGGAAAATAAATTACAAACCTTAGAGCGTGGAGAAAATAATCTGAAAGTTTTGTTTAAGGATGAGCAATCAGCCTATGCAGACTATAAGAATAAAGCAAAAATAATTCATGAAGAACGAGTTGCTACCGCTAAAATATTTGACGCAAATGTTATGTCGGAACTTCCCGATCTGAAAATGGAAAAAGCTCGTTTCGTTACACAAATTATAACAAAAGAAGAAAATTTATGGGACGAAAACGGACAAGATGATGTTTGTTTTATGGTTTCAACTAATCAGGGAACTTCTCTCGGAGCGTTAAACAAAATTGCTTCGGGCGGTGAATTGGCTCGATTGATGTTAGTATTAAAGGTTAATTTGGCGCAAAGTTCTCAGGTAGATACAATGATTTTTGATGAGGTTGATTCCGGCATTGGCGGGGCTACTGCTCAGGCCGTTGGCAAAAAGCTTTCAGCACTTGGCAAAACAACACAAGTTTTAGTAGTTACTCACTCTCCACAAGTGGCAGCGCAGAGTGATTTTCACTATAAAGTCGAGAAGGTCAACGCAAACGGAACAACAACGACCTTTGTTAAAGAATTATCGCAAGAACAAAAAACGGAAGAAATTGCCAGAATGTTGGCAGGAGAAACAATCAGCGATGAAGCCAGAGCCGCTGCCGAAGTTCTTATGGGTGGTTAAATGCCCGATATTAAACACGGTATAGAAATAATTCGCAAAAATGTGCAAATTGCGCCGCAAAAATCCGGTGTTTACCGAATGATTGATAAAAATAATAAAGTTTTGTATGTTGGCAAAGCCAAAAACATTAAAAAACGCATTACAAATTATACTCATTTCAATCGCTTGCCTGATCATATCAAGCGTATGGTTTCCGAAGTTGAACGCATGGAATTTATTATTGTTGAAAATGAAGCTAAAGCTTTGCTGATGGAAAATGATTTAATCAAAAAATTAGAGCCTAAATACAATATTTTGCTAAAAGATGATAAAACTTTTCCTCATTTGATGATTGATACTCAGGCAGATTTTCCGGCATTACGCAAAAGCCGCGGTTCGCATAAAGATAAAAGTAAGTATTTTGGCCCATTTGCCAGTGCAACGGCTGTTAATAATGTAATGGACATTATTCAAAAAACTTTTCTGTTACGCTCGTGTCGCGATAGCGTTTTCAACAATCGCGAAAGACCTTGCATGCTCTATCAAATAAAACGTTGCAGTGCTCCGTGTGTAGGGAAAATAAGCAAGGAAACTTACCATAAAACCGTTAATGAAGTAATCGATTTTTTAGAAGGAAAAAATACTGACCTCAAAACACAGTGGTCTGAGCAAATGCAACAAGCAAGCGAAAACATGAATTATGAATTGGCTATTGTATTGCGAGATAAAATAAAAGCGTTGAGCAGTATTCAAAGCGGTTATAATGTTGAATACGCCGAAATTATTTCAGCAGATGCAATAGCAGTTGCTAAACATAAAGGTATGGTATGTATTCAGGTATTTTTTATACGTTCGGGACAAAACTGCGGCAACTTACCTTATTTTCCGAAACAAGCCGAAAATATGGATGAAGAAGAAATTTTAGAAGGATTTTTGAGCACTTTTTATGCCGAACACGAAGCGCCAAAAGAAATTTTAATTTCTCATAATATAGAAAATAAAGACTTTTTAGAAGAAGCTATCGGTGCTAAGATAAATATGTATAAAAAAGGTAACAAGGCAAAATTAATTGAAAGAGCGCAAGAAAATGCTCAAGCTTCCATTGAACGCAAATTAGCGGAAACAACTGCTGTGGAAGCTAATCTGATTGAAATGCAAAAATATTTCAATTTACCGAAAATTCCTCAAAGAATTGAAGTATATGATAACTCTCATAATCAGGGAAGTTACGCGGTTGGAGCCATGATTGTAGCCACACCCGACGGTTTTGATAAAAAATCATACAGAACTTTTAATATTAAATACACCGACAACACAAATGATGATTTTGCCATGATGAAAGAAGTGCTGATTAGACGTTTTGAGCGTATGAGCATAGAAAACAGACCTGATATTATTTTGCTTGATGGTGGTTTGGGGCAATTACATGCCGTTCATGAAGCTTTGATAGATTATGATTTAAGCGGTATTACCATTATTGCCATATCAAAAGGTCCTGATCGCAATGCCGGCAAAGAATTTTATCATATCAAAGGGCAAGAAAGTTTTTCCCTGCCTTATCAATCGGCCATAGCATTTTATATGCAGAATATTCGCGATGAAGCGCATCGTTTTGCTATTGGAACTCATCGTAAAAAACGGGCAAAATCAATGTTTAAATCACAAATTGATGAAATTGAAGGAATTGGCTCAAAACGCAAAAAGGATTTATTGAACTTTTTCGGATCGGTTGAACAGATAAAAGGTGCATCTTTGTCTGATTTAATGAAAGTTGAAGGTATAAGCAAAAAAATAGCGGAAAAGATATATAAATACTTCCATATTTAAAAAAAATGTTTATACTGTGAGCAGAATTAACGTTATTTCTATTTTTCAAGGGGAAAAATTGTGTATAATTTACCTAACATACTGACGATATCGCGAATTGCCGTGATTCCGTTGATTTTTATATCTATTTTTATCAATTCTTTTGTTTGGACTATGATTGCCGGCGCTTTATTTATAGCCGCTTCCATTACTGATTATCTTGACGGTTATTTGGCTCGAGCATGGAACGAAACATCATCTTTCGGCCGTTTATTAGATCCGATTGCCGATAAATTATTGGTGGGAACGGCTTTGGTTGTGATTATAGCCAAAACTTATGTTCCGGAAAACGGTATGGGCGAGTTACACTACTATTCAGTAGGTTTATGGGGTATTTCCGAATTTTTAACAATTACAGCGGCTTTTGTTATTTTGTGCCGAGAAATATTGGTTTCCGGTCTGAGAGAATTTTTGCGTGAAGTTAATGTCGGTTTGCCGGTTACCAAATTAGCCAAATGGAAAACGGGTTTTCAGATGACTGCTTTGTCTATGATGATGTTCCGTGAATTATGGATCGGCTGGGGCTATTTAGGAGAGTTTTTACTTTGGGTGGCAGCGGTTTTGACATTTATTACCGGTTATCAATATTATCAAAAAAGTTTGGAATACATTAAAGCCGAGGAAGCCGAAAAAATTGCATCTGTAAAGAATTATGCAACCGAAACCGTAAAGACCGAAGCCAATAAAACAGCAAAGGTTGTTGTTACTGAAAAAGAGACAATAAAAACTCCGGTTAAAAAACAGACCACAAAAGCCTCTAATAAAAAGGTTTCGGCAAAAAAGGCTACGAACAAAAAAGCTCCGGTAAAAAAGACTAAGTCAACCGTAAAAACAAAGGCTTAATTTTTCAATGGTTGATGACTGCGCGCACATTTTGGTTGTTGATGATGATTTGCGTCTGCGAAATTTGTTGCAGAGGTATTTGCAGGAAAACGGTTTTGCCGTGAGTGCTGCCAAAGATGCCGAAAATGCGCGTATGTTTTTGCAACAATATGTTTTTGACCTATTAATTGTAGATGTTATGATGCCAAACGAAAGCGGTATTGAATTTTTACAAAAATTGCGGATAGATGATTCTGTGCCGGCTATTTTGTTAACGGCAATGGGAGAAACGCAAGACCGTATAATCGGTTTAGAGGCTGGTGCAGATGATTATTTACCAAAACCTTTTGAACCCAAAGAATTAGTTTTGCGTATAAATAACATTTTACGGCGAGTTACAAAAACAGAAAAAGAAGACCATTCATTGTTAAAATTCGGTGATTGCACATTCAATATGTCAACCCGTGAATTTAAGCACAAAATAAATGGAGTTATTCATATAACTCCGGTAGAGCAGTCTATTTTGAGTATTTTGGGACAAAAGAACGGGCAAATATTTACACGTGAAAAATTGGCCTCTCTATTAGGAGCCGGACAAAGTTCCCGCTCGATTGATGTGCAAATTACCAGATTGCGCAAAAAAATAGAACCGGATTCGAAAAACCCGCGCTATTTGCAAACAGTGCGCGGCAAAGGATATATGTTGTTAACTGATTAGGAGGACTTATGCATATCAGATTTCCGAAAAAAATAGAAGGATTTTTATCTGTATTAAAGAGAAGATTTTTACCTAAATCATTGTTTTTCAGAACAATGTTATTGATTTTCATTCCGCTTATTGTGGTGCAAGTTGTGTCGATTTATGCCTTTTTTGACGGCAGTTGGAGCAAAGTCGGACGCCGTTTATCAGACAACTTAGCCTCGAATATGGCTTTTGTGATTCAAATGCACGACGAAACTCTTGATTTTGACAGAGTCGCAAGTGTCGCTTCCTCTTTATATGGAATGAATGTTACTTTTTATGATAACGAAACCAAGCATTCGGTATGGATGGAAAACAAAAAAAACACACCTTTTTCCACCATTTTTTTGAGTGAGGCATTAGTTAAACAATTTCCGATGGCCAATACGGAGATTTTTGTGCGCAATCATCACTCCACCTTGAACATTTTAGTTGATACCGATCGTGGTTTATATGTGTTTAACACGTCCATTAAAAACATTTTCAGCACCTCTATTTTTGGTTTTGTGTTGTGGATGATCGGAACATCATTACTACTGTTTTTTGTAGCAGTAATGTTTTTGCGGGTTCAGGTTCGTTCAATTTCACAATTGGCAGAAGCTGCAGAAGATTTTGGTAAAGGAATTAACACAAAGTTCAAACCATATGGTTCTGTTGAAGTTCGACGTGCCGGACTGGCATTTACCAAAATGAAAGAACGTATCATTCGTCAAATTTCGGAAAGAACACAAATGTTGGCCGGTGTTTCGCATGATTTACGCACTCCGTTAACCAGAATGAAGCTGCAATTGGCGATGTTGCCGGATAATAAGGATAATCAGGAATTTTTGCAAGATATTAACGAAATGGAAAAAATGTTAGATGGTTATTTGGCATTTGTCAGCGGTGAAGGCGGAGAAAAATCTTCATTTGTTGATATGAACGAGGTTGTAACCGGAATAATCAATAAATATCGTAAAAACTCCAACGCATTAATCCGCTATTCCACTAACTACGATGTTAGCGCGGTGCAAGGTCGTGAACAAGCTCTTCGCCGTGCCGTAACGAACATTTTAGAAAACGCGTTTCATTACGGAAAAACCATTGCCGTTAAGTTAGAAAGTGATAACAAGCGGTTGGAACTCAGTATTGATGACGATGGTCCGGGAATTCCGGAAGACAAGCGCGACGATGTATTTAAAGCTTTTTATCGAGTAGAAGGTTCGCGCAACAAAGAAACCGGCGGTGTAGGCTTGGGCTTAGCTATTGCGAAAGATATCATTGTTTCGCACGGTGGTTCAATTATACTTTCAGACAGCGAATTGGGAGGCTTGAGGGTACTCATTAGTTTACCCTTATAAAAGGCTCTCACGCTTTATTCGTAAAAGTAATTATTCGTGGTAAAGATAATCGCCGGATCGTAAGAACCGGCGATATTTTGTTGCTGATTTTATAAAAAGTGTTTGACTTTTGAATTTTTCGTGATATTATAAAATCATGATGGGGTAACTCGTCTGGGGCCTGCAAGCCTCTTGATACTCGTCTTTTAAAAGACGTTAAATAGTTCCGACAGTGGTCGGAAGGTGGGTAAATAAGAGAAATCTAATAACCTGCGCTATTTAGTATCGATAGTTTGCAGCTTCCGGCCGCCTCATTGGGCGGTTATTTTAATGCAATTTTAATTAAGTGAAAGGAAGTTTACTATGAGAAACTTAGAAATAAAAAATCAAAATGGTCGTTCAATGATTGAGATGTTGGGAGTTCTTGCCATCATCGATGTTTTATCGGTTGGTGGAATCGCCGGATATTCAAAAGCTATGATGAAATATCGCATAAATAAAACCATTGAGCAAATAACTCTTATTGCCGGAAACGTGCGGACATTTTTTGCTCCGCAAGGAAATTATGATGGATTATCTTCAAATTCTGATACAGGTAACGCAATAATTAAAAAAGCTAAAATCATTCCCGATGAAATGCTGACAATTACTGACGGAGCCATAACCAAAATTGAAAACGCTTTTGGAGGAAGTGCTGGTTTTATAGGTAGAGGTAATTTTTTCGTCTTAATGATTAATAAGATTCCTCAAGAGGCTTGCATAGAGTTGTCCACACATGATTGGAATACAATTTCTGCCCATGCAATAGAAGTATCTCGAGCAGATACAAGTATATATCATTATGGTGGTGGCGGAAAAGGTTGTCGCTCAGGAGCACAAGGGTTTGGCGGATGGCTTGAATGTAGCCAAGGCAGTATGACATTGGAGCAAGCTATACAATATTGCGAAAGAAAAGATGACAATGCCATTGCATTAGCTATTCAATAATTTTCTTTATCCCTAAAACTTACCGCCGGCACCAACACCGGCGGATACTTTATATCATATAACAAACCATAAAAAAAACTTGCCTTAAATAATAAATAGTGTAATATATGGGCAGTATTTTGACTAACAGGAGAAACTTTTATGGAAAAAGCTGAGGTAATATCCTTTAATAATACAGGTTCCGATTCTGTGGAAGCAGATATCAAAATTGCATGTCAAACCATAGATAGGGAAATTGAAGCCTTAAAAGTTATGGAAAAATCACTGGATTCGACTTTAACCAAGGCGCTGAATATTTTGCAAAACACGAAGGGTCGTGTTATTGTTACGGGTATGGGTAAATCCGGCCACATTGGCAGTAAAATTGCTGCCACCATGGCTTCAACAGGAACGCCGGCGTTTTTTCTTCACCCGAGCGAAGCCAGTCACGGTGATTTGGGAATGATAACACAAAGTGATGCCGTTTTGGCTATATCTAACAGCGGAGAATCAAAGGAACTTTCCGATATTCTTACTTATTGCCGCAGATTCAGTATTCCGTTAATTGCAATTACTAAAAATCCGCAAAGTTCTCTGGGCAAAAACAGTGATTTAGTATTGTTGCTGCCGTCTAACCGCGAAGCTTGTCCTTTGGGTTTGGCTCCGATGTCATCTACAACCGCGACTTTGGTTATGGGCGATATTTTGTCCGCTGCTTTGATGGTGCGCAAAGGTTTTACGGAAGAAGATTTCAAATTGCGCCATCCGGGAGGCAAATTGGGTTCTATTTTACGCCATGTATCTGATATTATGCACACCGGCGACGAGTTGCCGCTTATTCCGGATACAGCAATCATGCAAGACGCTTTGCTGACAATGTCGGCAAAAATGTTGGGATGCGTAGGTATAGTCAATAAAAACGGAGATTTAATCGGTATGATTACCGATGGCGATTTGCGTCGTTGGATGTCACCTGATTTAATTACAGAAAAAGTTGTAAAGGTTATGACCAAAAATCCGCGCACCATCACTGCTGATATGCTAATTGCCGAAGCGGTAAACGTTATGAACAATACAGGTAGAGGAATTACTAATCTGTTTGTGTTAGAAGGTAAAAAACCGGTTGGTATTATCCACATTCACGATTGTTTACGTGCCGGAGTAAGCTAATTTTATGTTCGATTCGCGTAAGTTAGATTCGTATTTTGAAGAAAATCGTCCTAAGCGTCAGGTTGAACGAGAGTATATTAGTGCACAATCAAAATGGGCTCGTTTTGTTAAACTCTTTGCTCCGTGTTTTGCTGCTGTTTTGGTTGGCTTAATGGTAGTTATTCCGAATATTAAAAAAAGTGTGGACTTGAATGCCAATATAACCATTCCACGCAAAAATGAAATGGAAAAACTACATATTGAAGACAGTGTTTTCAATTTCATTGATTCTAAAAACCGTGTAAACACTGTTTGGGCAGATAGCGTTGATGAAGTTGAATCAGGCTCACAAAAAGTAAAAATTAAAAATCCGCGCGGCAATGTTCCTCTTGATAGCGGTGAAATTAATATTAATTCACAAACAGGTTATTTTAACCGTGATACATCTGTTTTAGAGTTGGAAGACAATGTAAAAGCCGTTATCAACGAAAAAACAATAGTTAACACAGCAAAAGCAACCTATAGCTTCAAGAAAGAATATGGATTCGGCAATGAAAAAGTTTCCGCCGTCGGCGATTGGGGAACTATGCAAGCCGAAGCTTTCACTTATGATAAAAAAATAAATCTACTCAGCCTTAAAGGATTTAATAAAATAACCACAGATAAAGGTGTTTTAACCGCAGATAAGGAAACGAAGATTTATAGAAATGATAATAAGTCAATTTCTTACGGTAACGCAACGATTCGCCATGCAAAAAACTCTCTGCGAGCAGATAAAATAATAGCGTATTTCACAGATGAGGGAAAAAAACAGCTAAAAAAGTTAGAAGCTTTCGGCAAAGCGATAATAACTAAGGAAGATAAAACATTGCATGCCGACAAAATTGAAATATTGTTTACCTTAACAGAAAAGAATGACATAAAAACCGCGTATGCCTACGGCAACGTAGAAATAATCACTCCCAAAGGAACCGCTCGCGGAAAACGTGGAGTGTATAATCCGCAAACACAAAAAGTTGACTTGTATGATGATGTTACGTTAGAGCAAAACGGTAATTTTATCAACGGATCCCACGCACAAACCGACTTAGTAACATCTATCAGCCGAATTACGGCAAATGAGAAAAAAGGTGGTAGAATCAGCGGAATTTTTTATAAGAGGAAAAAATAATGGCAAAACAACAACTTAATGATGCTGATGTTTTGGAAATATTTAACATTGGTAAAAAATATAAAAAACGCACAGTGCTAAAAAATGTTTCGTTGCATGTGCGTAAGGGAGAAGCAGTCGGCCTACTTGGCCCCAACGGTGCCGGCAAGACAACCTGTTTTTATTGCGTAACCGGCTTAATTACACCTGATTACGGAGATGTACACATTAACGGACAAGATATAACATATCTGCCTATGTATAAACGCGCAAAAATGGGAATCGGTTATTTGCCACAAGAATCATCGATTTTTCGCAGTTTGAGTGTGGAAGATAATATTAAAGGTGTTTTGCAAATTGTGGAAGATGATGAAACAAAACGCGAAAATATGTTAGAAGAATTGTTAAATGAGTTTTCTATCGAGCATTTGCGTAAATCCCCTGCCCTTGCTCTTTCGGGCGGAGAGAGGCGGCGTTTGGAAATTGCCCGTGCATTGGCTTGTCGTCCGAGTTTTATTTTGTTGGATGAACCGTTAGCAGGTATTGACCCGATTGCCGTAAATGAGATTCGCAGTCTTGTTTCGCAACTAAAAAATCGTGGGTTGGGTGTTTTGATTACTGATCATAATGTCAGGGAAACCTTGGATATTATTGACAGAGCCTATATATTACATTCAGGAACCGTATTGATGGAGGGAACTCCGGAGGAAATTGTTGCCAATGAAGAAGTTCGCAAAGTATATTTGGGTGATAATTTCTCCTTATAAATTGATTAAAGTTGTTTACTTTTACTTAAAAGTATTATAGTATAAGCAACAAGATAAAAAATGGCGATTGTGCCACAATATTTAACAAATGAGGTATATTATGAATATTACATTATCAGGTAAACAGGTTGACATCAGTGATAAATTGCGCGCTCGCGTAGAAGAGAGCATTGAAGCATCGGTAAGCAAATATTTTAATGCTCCGATCGGTTGCAGTGTGTATTTTTCTCGCGATGGCGAAGATTTTCGTGCTGAAGTAACCGTTCATCCGGCGAAAAATATTGTATTAAAAGGTACGGGCGTTGCCAGTGATCCGTATTCAGCATTTGATGATGCTAATGCCCACATTGCAACTCGCTTGCGTCGCCAAAAAAATAAATTGAACGACCATAAGGGCAAAACCGGTATTGTGGAAATGGCTCATAGTGCCGTATTCCCGTTGACTGAAACAGAAGATGAAATGAGCATTGATGAAAGCGCTCCATTAACTATTGCCGAAACAGATGCTAATATAAAGGTTTGCACTGTTAGCGAAGCGGTTATGTATATGGATTTGGCTGATGAATGTGCTTTAATGTTTCGCAACAGCTCCAACAACCGCATAAGCATGGTATATCGCCGTAAAGACGGTAACATCGGTTGGGTTGAACCGGCTGAATAGTTTTTAACCATAGAAGGTGTGATAAATGATTATTTCTGATATTCTGTCGGAAGATATGGTGTTGACCGAAGTTGAAGCCGTCAGCAAACGTCAACTTTTAGAAAAAATATCTTCGGTTTTAGCGCAGAAAAAACGTTTAGATAAAAATTCAGTATTTGAAGCAATTTGGGAACGTGAGAATTTGGGCTCTACCGGATATGGCAAGGGAGTTGCGTTTCCACATGCACGGATGGCCGGCATAGACAAAGTTGTTTCAGTGTTTGCACGCTTGCAACACGGTTTGGATTATGACACTCCGGACAATACTGATGTGGATTTGGTGGCTATGATGATTTCTCCGGAAAACAGCGGTGATGACCACCTGAAAACATTGGCGGCTTTTTCTCGTGTTTTGAAAAATGCCGATGTTTGCCGTGAGATTCGCAGCGCCAAAAGTGCCCACGAGATTTATACAGCTTTGCAGAGGTAATTATATGTGCATTTAGTTTAAGTAGATGGCATCGGCGTTCAGTCGGTGTCATTTTGTTTGAGTTCTACTTGATATTCACATTAATTTCTCCAAGAATACCTGCTCCAAAAATCACTATTTAAATCTATATCAAAATGAAACCTTAAAGAGGGCAAACCTTTTTCCTTATTAACATCAGTTGTGTCATCAATAAATTCCGCACATTTTTCCGTTGCTAAATCAATAGATACAGGTGTTTTAAAATATATTTCGCTTGTAAAATTATATAAGAAAATAGCCTTTATATTTGCCGTTGACCAATCATGTGTCAGCAATTCAATACAAGCTTGTAGATTATCTCTTATATAATAATGAATGGAGAATGCTTCATTATCACCTGATATAGCTTTGTGATATGGATATAGCCAAACTGCGTATCCAAACGGATTAGTTATACCCATAATTTTTGTACCGTCATCACTTAAAGTAAGCATTTCATCCGGAACTATTTTAGCTTTTTTTATGATAGGACAACCGTTAGGTCCTCCACTAATTACGCTTCCTCCAAAACAACCATTGCTATTACAATCATTACCCAAACATGTCGCTTCTTTATAATTCCCCTTAAAAAACGAACGTACATTTCCGGCGATGAGAGTTATTTGCTCAATCGCTTTATTTACCCGATAGCGGTGCATCGCTTTGCTATAACCAGCGATTCCTCCAACGGAGAGGACACCAATAATGGCTAAAACACCTAACATCTCTATCATTGATCTACCAGATTCATTCTTATAATTTTTCACAATTTATCTCCTAAAATTTACACAAAAAAAAACTGACCGCTAAACGGCGGCCGGAGAGTTCATAAACCATATATGCTAAAATGATCTCCTTAACCTTTAGAACAAAGTTCCTGTACATCCGCTAAGGACTCCCCAACCAAGTCGGAGATACACACACCTTTTAACGATGCAAAGCACCGCAGCATATAAGAGCTTATGAAGGCTCCGAACCGAAGTTCTTCCCCCACTATATCACAAAAAATGCAAAAGTCAAATAAAAAATAGGAAAACTCAAAAAAAACTTGCATTCTATCAAAAAGTAAGATATCAAAAAGAGGCGAATCGATGGGGATATAGCTCAGTTGGGAGAGCGACAGGTTCGCAATCTGTAGGTCAGGAGTTCGATCCTCCTTATCTCCACCAACGAAGGAAAAGACGGGAGAGATCTCGTTTTTTTTCGTTTTAAATAATGAAGAGGATCGAACGACTGACCGTAGGTCGGGAGCCGGAGGAAAAAAATTGCTCCGGTGGAGCAATTTTTAACGACGGGCGATGGTTGCTTTTGAGCAAGCGAGTGAAAACGAAGCGCAGCGAAAAACATGCAACCAAGTGACCGAAGCTTAAATTTGCAAATTCAAGAATAAATAAAGTAAATTTAAGCAAGAAGATCCTCCTTATCTCCACCAACGAAGGAAAAGACGGGAGAGATCTCGTTTTTTCGTATAAAGAAAAAGCAGGGTATATCCCTGCTTTTAGGTTGATTTATGGTTTGAATCATCCCATTTTAATTGCTGATTTTGGGCAAATGTGAGAACATAAAGAACATCCGACACAAGCTTCCTTATCAACCTCAATATGTCCGTTAGTTAAAGCCAAAGCACTGTGTTCCGATTCATCACAAATGGTTACACATTTGGCACATTTTACACACAATTCGTCATCAATATGCGGATAAACCTGTTTTGATTTTGGTAATTTTTCATGTGCTGACAAATTGGTAATAGCTTTGTTTTTCAAATCAGCAGGGCTGTTAAAACCTTTGTTTTCCAAATAATTCAACAAACCTTGTTTCATTGCCCCGATAATTGCGTAGCCGTTAACCATTACTTCGGTGCAAACCTGAACAACGTCTGCTCCAACAGTCATATATTCTGCCGCATCATGCCAGTTGGATATTCCACCCATACCTAAAATCGGCAATGCGCTGTTTTGGCGGATTTGCGCTACACAACGCAGACCGATTGGTTTAACCGAAATGCCGGAATAGCCGCCAAACGTTGTTTTTCCGTTCACATTCGGCATCGGCTCAAACGTATCCAAATCAATACCCATCAACGATTGCACGGTGTTAATAGCGGCAAAACCGTTTGCACCGGCTTTTTCTACTGCTTTGACAATTTCCGCGATATTCGTTACATTCGGGGAAAGTTTTACAAACACTGGTTTTTGCGCAACTTCCATCACCCAGCCGGTAATCATTGCCGATATTTCCGGATTAGTGCCGATAGCCATGCCAATACCTTTTTCCGGCATACCATGTGGACAGGAAAAATTAAGCT
Organism: Alphaproteobacteria bacterium; assembly: GCA_017480745.1. Taxonomy (GTDB): domain Bacteria; phylum Pseudomonadota; class Alphaproteobacteria; order RF32; family CAG-239; genus RUG410. The sequence continues at coordinate 12,715 of JAFUSA010000010.1, read as the reverse complement.
CAAATGCATCAACTTCGGAATTATTAAAAGTTTTGACCAATTTTTGCCATTCTTCTTTAATTACCGGAGCCATAATGCTGGCAATTTGCACTTTTGTCGGGTGTTTTTGTTTCAAATATTTAATACCGTCGAGCCATTGTTGCACGGTTAAATGACTGAGTAACTCAATATTTTCAAAACCGCAAACTTTATTCCCCATCTTCCACGTTGCATAACGTTGAGAGGCTTCAATCATTTCTAAATTGTCGGGTGTAATTGTCTTTAAAACTGCTCCACCCCAGCCGAGCGTAAAAGCTTTATCAAGGCTTTCTATTTTAGCTGTTGGAGGCGCCGAAGATAAAATAAACGGGTTTTCAAAATCTATTCCCAAAACTGATGTTTTTAATGTAGTCATAAAAAATCTCCTTATATCAAATATTCAACAGAATACTTTCAATCTTATTTTTTTTTCGTTAAAATTTATATTTTTTTGCAAATTTTAATTGACTTTTGGATTTTTTATGATATGGTAAGAACATGATGAGGTAACTCGTCTGAGGTCTCACAGCCTCTACTCATACGTCGTCAAAGACGTTAACTTTTTCCGGCTTTTGTGGTCGGAAGGTCGTAAAATAGAGATGGACCATCTTAATATGCGACGCTATATTATGAGTATAGTTGTGAGCTTCCGGCCGCCTCGTTGGGGCGGTATTATTTTAATGTAATTTTAATTAAGTGAAAGGAAGTTTACTATGAGAAACTTTGAAATTAAAAACAATCAATCCGGTCGTTCAATGATTGAGATGTTGGGCGTGCTTGCTATAATTGGTGTTTTGAGTGTTGGCGGAATCGCCGGATACAGTAAGGCAATGCAAAAATACAGAATCAATAAAACCATAGAGCAAATAACTCTCATTGCCGGAAACATACGCTCATTCTTTGCTTCGCAAGGAAATTATGATGGATTAACAGATGCAGTAATTAAAAAAGCTAAACTTGTACCTGATGAAATGTGGGACGGTAATAATATTAAAAATGTTTGGGGAATGAATGTTTACCCCAATGCGACTAATAAATCTTCTAAAGGGGATAAGAAGGCATTTTATATACTGTATGTCATGCCAAATGAATATGATATATGTATTGAAATTCTTAGTTACGATTGGACAAATGCCGGAGTAACGTTTATACCTCTTGCAGGTCCGACAACCGCCGGAGTTGTTAAAGCGCCGTTTAGCTTGGAAAAGGCTATTGATCTTTGCACTAAATGGATGAGTATTCCTGTAGATAAGGCTCAACCGGACATGGGCCCTATGTTTTATTTTGATGTTAATGATAACTGCATCGGCGACAGTGGAAATATTTGTTTTTAAAAATTTCATTACACTTCAAAAAGGCGGAGAATTACTCCGCCTTTTCTACTCCGCCACTGTTTCTCCGTTCATAATTTTTCGACTGAGTTCTTTTTTGTAGGCCTTTTTTTGCTTTTTCATCATTTTTTTGGCGTGTTTAATACATTTTTTAGTGCTTATATTTTCGTCTTGTAAACATTATTGAATTTTTAACCAAAATTGATATAATATGCCATTAGTATGTGCTTTTCGTTGATATGTTTATAAATTCGTTTGTATTTTCTAAAATATATCCGCCGACATCTTCACAAGCGCCGGCGGATAAATATATATTTTGCAAAAACTATCCGAAGTTTTCGATATAATCGGCAATCATTTGGTAATATTCAGCGTTGTGCGGTTCGGCTTCGCTTAATTCCAAAGCGCGTTCTCGACTGATTTTGTTACGATTAATGATATGCGGAGTGGAAATTTTGCACTCATCAGCGGCAAAGTCAACTACTCCGCCATCAATGAAATACAAATCTTCTACACTGTTATCTTCCGCCAAAATCTGTAAAACTCCTGCATGCAACAGCAAAGAAGTAGGAGCCCGCTTTTCCACTAAGGTTAAGTTTGTTGTTCCATAAGGCAAAACCACTCGATAAACCCTACGGTTGAGTGCCGTTTTTTCCGGAGTGAATATTTTTAGGCTGATATTTTGTGCCATCAATGATTCTCTTTCATAGTTTCTGCTTTGGCTATCGCTTCTTCTATGGTGCCGACCATATAAAACGCAGCTTCCGGCAGGTCGTCATACAAACCATCAAGAATCCCCTTAAATCCTTTAATGGTATCTTCCAAATTAACGTAAACACCTTTTAAGCCTGTAAATACTTCTGCTACATGGAACGGCTGCGATAAAAAGCGTTGAATCTTGCGGGCTCGCGATACAATCTGTCGATCTTCTTCCGAAAGTTCATCCATACCCAAAATGGCAATAATATCTTGCAGAGAATTGTATTTTTGCAAAATTTCCTGCACACGACGCGCCGTTTCATAGTGTTCCTGACCTGCAATATCCGGACTTAATGCCCGACTGGTGGAATCAAGCGGATCAACAGCCGGATATATACCTAACTCCGATATTTTACGTGATAACACGGTTGTAGCATCTAAGTGAGCAAATGTTGTGGCCGGCGCCGGATCTGTTAAATCATCTGCCGGAACATAAACTGCTTGCACCGAAGTAATTGAGCCGTCTTTGGTAGAGGTAATACGTTCTTGCATGGCTCCCATATCCGTTCCCAATGTTGGTTGATAACCAACGGCAGACGGAATACGGCCGAGCAGAGCAGATACTTCTGAACCGGCTTGTGTAAAGCGGAAAATATTATCAATAAACAACAACACATCCTGATGTTCCTGATCGCGAAAATATTCGGCTTCGGTTAGTCCGGTTAAGGCCACACGGGCACGTGCTCCCGGCGGTTCATTCATCTGCCCGTAAACCAATACGGTTTTAGATTTATTGCCTTCTAAATCAATAACGCCGGATTCAATCATTTCATGGTAAAGGTCATTACCCTCACGAGTTCTTTCGCCAACTCCGGTAAATACTGAATAGCCACCGTGTCCTTTGGCAATGTTGTTAATTAACTCCATAATCAGCACGGTTTTGCCAACTCCGGCTCCGCCAAATAAACCAATTTTACCACCTTTACTATATGGTTCCAACAAGTCAATAACCTTAATTCCGGTAACCAAAATTTCTTCTTTGGTGGATTGATCGGTAAACGATGGTGCTTCACGGTGAATAGGAGAATATTTTTGTGCTTTTACTGCTCCACGCTCGTCAACCGGTTCACCCAGCACGTTGATAATACGTCCCAACAATTCCGGACCAACCGGAACTTTAATCGGCTCGCCGGTGTTGATAACCTCTAATCCGCGCACCAAACCGTCGGTAGAATCCAAAGCAATACAGCGAACAACACAATCGCCCAAATGTTGCTCAACTTCCAACACCAAACGTTTACCGTTATTGTTGCACTCCAAGGCAGTTAAAATATCCGGCAATTCTTTTTCGGTGGCAAATTTAACATCCACAACTGCGCCTAAAACCTGATGAATCTGACCTTTGGCAAGATTATTGTTTTTAAGCACGTTTGTTTTATCTTCTGTCATAGTTTTCTCCTGCGATTAAATGGCTTCGGCGCCGGCAATAATTTCAATAAGCTCGGTTGTTATTGCCGATTGTCGTAAGCTATTATATTTAAGTGTTAACTCGCTGATCATATCTTTGGCATTGCGAGTGGCATTATCCATTGACGTCATGCGTGCTCCATGTTCCGAAGCTGCCGAGTTAACCACTACTTTGAAAATGTTATCTTCAAACAAAATCGGCACAATATTTTCCAAAACAGATAGTTTGTCCGGTAAATATTCGTAAAATGCTGATTTTACACGACTGATTTGTAGCAATTCTTCTTTATTCAAGTGCTCAGAATTAAGCTCTAACGGGCATACCTGCTCGCATACAAAGTTACGTGTTATGGCCGAAACAAAGCGTGCATATACCATTTCGCAAACATCAAATTGTTTGTTGGCAAATTTTTGCAAAATAGAGTGCGAGAGCGCTTTGCTTAGCTCATTGTATGAAAGGTTTTTTAATTTATCGTCCGCCAATCGCAAATTTAAGGCCTCAACATTTAAATTACGCCTTAATATGTCGTATGCTTTTTTTCCTATGCAAACAACTTCAACCTTTTTGCCGTGTTTCAGTAAATCATTAATTCGTTGTGTTGCTTTTTTTGCCACATTGGCGTTATATGAACCGCATAAACCGCGTTCAGAAGACAATACATAAAGTAAATATTTTTGCGGATTAGTTATTTGTCGCAAAAGCATGGGACGCATATATCTTATGTGTTTTTCCCGTTCCTCGCTTTCAATTTCAGTCATCACACGCAAAGCCGAAAGGCGTAGGTTTTCCGAATAGCCTTGATTTTTATCCACCAAAATCTGCACACGACGTAACCGTGATGCCGCAACCATTTTCATCGCTGCGGTAATTTTTTGCGTTGATTTAATGGTTTCAATTCTGGTGCGTAACTCTTTTAATCCGGCCATTTATGCTGCCTTTTCTCTTTTATTCAAGTATGTTTCAACATAATTTTCATAAAATTCGGATAATTTTACCTCCAATTCTGGGGAAATCATTTTTTTATCTCCGATTTCGGTAAAATATTCCGGATGCTCTCCGTGTAATTGCTCCAAAGCCGATTTTTCGAAATCTTTAATATCAGAGATGTTGATTTTGCTCAAATAACCGTGCACACCGGAAAAGATTGAAACAACTTCGTCAACCGTTGCCATAGGCTGGTGAACAGGCTGTTTTAAAAGTTCGGTTAATTTTGCCCCTTTATCAAGTAATTTGCGGGTTGACTTGTCCAAATCAGAAGCAAATTGAGCAAAAGCTGCCATTTCGCGATATTGTGCCAAATCCAATTTCATAGAACCTGAAACTTGCTTCATTGCCTTAATTTGTGCTGCCGAACCCACACGTGACACAGATATTCCCACATTTACAGCCGGTCTTATGCCTTGATAAAACAAAGATGTTTCCAAAAAAATCTGACCGTCCGTAATGGAAATAACATTTGTCGGAATATAAGCCGACACATCTCCGGCCTGTGTTTCAATAACAGGCAAAGCCGTCAGCGAACCGGAACCGTATTTTTCATTCATTTTAGCCGCTCTCTCCAACAAACGAGAGTGCAAATAGAATACATCACCCGGATATGCCTCACGTCCAGGCGGACGACGAATTAATAGTGACATTTGCCGATAAGCCACGGCTTGTTTGGATAAGTCATCATAAAAAATAACCGCGTGCATTCCATTATCGCGGAAATATTCTCCCATCGCTGTTCCGGAATATGGGGCTAAAAATTGCAAAGGAGCCGCTTCGGAAGCTGTGGCGGCAACTACGATTGTATAATCCATGGCGCCGAAATCGCGCAATGTTTTAACAACTTGCGCTACCGATGAACGTTTTTGTCCTATTGCAACATAAATGCAAAACAATTTTTCGTTATCATTTTGCGCGGCATCATTTATTTGCTTTTGATTGATTATGGTATCAATGATTATAGAAGTTTTACCGGTCTGACGATCTCCGATGATGAGTTCTCGTTGCCCGCGACCGATAGGAATAAGCGAATCAATAACTTTTAAGCCTGTTTGCACCGGCTCATGCACGCCGCGCCTTGGGATAATGCCCGGAGCCTTAATTTCGGCGTTGCTGAATTTCTCAGCACTGATTTTGCCCATGCCGTCAATCGGATTTCCCAAAGCGTCAACCACACGTCCTAACAAACCTTTACCGACCGGCACGCTGACTATTTTTCCACTTCTTTTAACAACATCACCTTCGCGAATACCTTCGTCCGAACCGAACAAAACCACGCTCACGCTGTCTTCTTCCAAATTAAGGGCCATTCCTTTTGTGCCGTTAGAAAATTCTACCATTTCATTAAGTTGCACATTATCCAACCCATAAACGCGAGCAATTCCGTCTCCCACTGAAAGTACTTGACCTATCTCAGCCATATCGGTGGTTAAATTGAACTCGGCAATTTTGTCTTTTAATATTGAAGAAATTTCATCGGCTTGCACAGACATTATTTATTCCCCTTCATCATCTGCTCTAAGACATTTAACTTGTGTTTAATCGAATTATCAATCAAATTTGTGCCGTATTTTAGCACCAATCCGCCAATAATACCGGTATCTATTATGTATTTAAGGATAATTTTTTTATTGAAAATTGCGGCTAATTTTTCTTTCAACAACTCTTCTTGCTTAGGGCTTAACTCCATAACGGTAGTAACTTCAACTTCGGCTATATCATGCTTTTTCTGATACAATACTTTAAATTGCTCCAAAACAACGGACAGTAGTTTAATTTTGCGATTTTCAGTCAAGACTTTTAAAGTGTTTTGCATTTCTGCGCACAGGTTAAACTTATTCGCCACTGCCTCAATTATTTTCGTTTTTGCATTTATATCCCAAAGATGGTTATCTATTTGTCGCAATAAATCTAAATTTTGGCACAAAACATTCTGCAAGCAACAAGCATCAGCATACATTATATCTGTAACATTTGCTTGTTTGGCGCTGCCATACATTGCTTCGGCATAAATCATTGCCGTTTTTATGTTTGATAGTTTTTTAGCCATTTTCAATTTTTCCCGTAATTACATACACAGTTAATCAATAGTATGTATTTTAGCAAGTGTAAGCGCAAGAAATCAACAGAATTTTTTAAGTAAATTTCTTTTTAGCCCAATTTGAAATCTCTGTGCAGTGATAAAAAGACGATTGGTGTAGAAGCGTAAATAGATATTTGTAAGAAGCAGAAAGATACCATTACAAAATATAAATGTTGCAAAAATAGTTTGACTTTTAGATTTTTTGTGGTAGTATAAAAATCGGATAAGGTGATTATCCGGGGTCTCACAGCCTCTTAAATACCGTCTCAACGACGTAAAAATCCAGCGTAATGGCTGGAAGGCAAGCGAATATGAGTAATCTAATAACTTGCGCTATTGTATTTAGTAGTTGTGAGCTTCCAGCCGCCTTATCGGGCGGTTGTTTTAATGTAATATCAATTAATTAAATGAAAGGAAGTTTACTATGAAAAACTTTGAGATTAAAAATAATGAATCCGGTCGCTCAATGATAGAAATGTTGGGTGTGCTGGCTATTATCGGTGTTTTATCAGTTGGTGGTATCGCCGGTTATTCAAAAGCGATGATGAAGTATCGCATCAATAAAAGCATTGAGCAAATATCGCTGATTTCACAAAACGTGCGTAGTTTTTTTGCCTCACAAAGAAATTATAGCGGGTTAGATTCGGTAAATGGAGTGAACTCTAATGGTTTATCTCTCATCAAAAAAGCCAAATTAGTGCCGGATGAAATGATTGATGAGGATAATAGCTTTGTGGATAATGATTTGGGGGCGACACATCACATTTTCAACCCTTTCGGCGGTGGTGTTGTGGTGTGGAATGATGAAGAAGGAGACACTGCCGAAAGTTGCGGTAATGATGTGTGCTTAGAATCAATAAAATATTTTCAAATTATTTATCTCCATTTACCGCAAGAAGCGTGTGTTGAATTAGCAACCCAAGATTGGGGCAGTTCGGCGATGGGATTACAGGTTATGGAAGTGTATAGTAGTGAAACAATCGATTTGCCGGGTGAACACGCTGCATGTATAGATGATCCTGCCGGAACAGTAGAGGATGAATATATTGAAGCTTGCCCTAATGGCACCACCGTGCCGATTCCGGTGCCGCTTGATATTGCTGTTGATGCTTGCAACTGCCCGAATGATGACTGCACAATTATGTGGTTGTTCAAATAATTTTGTGCCGGCATTAACTAAAATGCCGGCTATATATTTTAACCTTAATTACCGATTACAAAAAGTAATTTCTTAAATATTCGGCCAAATCAGCAGTGTTAACACGAATTTGTTCCATAGTGTCACGGTCGCGTAGAGTAACGCTTTCCGGCTGTTGTTCAATAGTTTCAAAATCCACCGTTAAACAAAGCGGAGTACCGACTTCGTCATGACGGCGATAAGCCTTGCCAATGTTACCGGTGTTTTCCAATGCTACACGTCCGATACCTAATTTCATTAACTTATTTTTCAGTTCATGACATTTTGCCATAATCTGCTCATTATTTTTCTTCAAAGGAATAATTGCCACTTTAATCGGAGCTAAGTGTTTTTTGAGTTTCAAAACAATACGGCTATTACCTTCACCCAAATCTTCTTCGGTATAAGCTTCGGTTAAAACAGCCAACACTCCGCGATCAACTCCCATAGACGGCTCTACCACAAATGGAATTACCCACTTTCCGGCATCATCTTGAACACATAATTTAGTTGTAGATTCCGGATTTTCATGACAATGTGCCTCTAACTGAAAATCACTCTGATTTTTGGTGTGATTACCTAAGTCATAATCACGACGGTTGGCGATTCCCTCCAATTCTTCCATGCCATGCGGAAATTGATATTCAATATCATAGCAAGCTTTGGCATAATGTGCCAAATCATCGTCAGGAGTTTTATAAATATTGATATGTTCCAAAGATAAACCTTGATCTTGCCACCATTGAATGCGCGCTTCTTTCCATTTTTCGTGCCATTCAACATCTGTTCCCGGGTTTACAAAATATTCCAACTCGGCTTGTTCAAATTCTCGCACACGAAAAATAAAGTTACGCGGAGTAATTTCGTTACGAAAAGATTTTCCGATTTGTGCAATACCAAATGGCAATTTTCGCGAAGTTGAATCAACAACATTTTTGAACTGTGTAAAAATGGCTTGCGCGGTTTCCGGACGCAAATATGCAATATTTTCATCATTTTCTACCGGTCCGACTTGGGTTTTGAACATTAAATTAAACGGGCGCGGCTCGGTTAAATCGGTTGAACCGCAATTTGGGCATTTACCACCGATTTGATCTGCCCTAAAACGTCCTTTACACTTTTTGCAATCTACCATAGGGTCTGAAAAAGTATCTTCATGACCGGAATATTTCAAAACCTTGCGATTGGTTAAAATTGCCGAATCTAATCCTTCAACATCATCACGCTCATAAACCATGGCACGCCACCAAGCGGCTTTTAGGTTGTTTTTCAATTCAACTCCCAAAGGTCCGTAATCATAAACACCCTGCATGCCGCCATAAATATCGGCATTTTGAAATATGAATCCACGTCTTTTGCATAAAGAAACCAACTGTTCCATAGAGGTTGCAACCATTTTTTTATCCTTTTTTTCGATTATTGACTAATTTTTAATTGATTTGTTGTAACGTATCTGATTATAAAATGCAAGAGGAAATAATATGAAAAGAACAAAAGTAGCTTTAGTGTATGATTTTGATGAAACTTTAAGCACCACATATATGCAAGATTATTTTTTGATTCCGGAATTAGGTATGCGGCCGGATGATTTTTGGCGCGAAGCCAACTCTTGGTCAGCAGAAAATGGCGTTGATCAGGTTACCGGTAGTATGTATTATTTCACTCAGCAGGCGAAAAAATGCGGATTCCGTTTAACTAAGGAAAATTTGGCCAGTTGTGGCAATTTTGTGGTGTTTTTCAAGGGAGTAGAAGAGTGGTTCAGCCGCATAAATAAATATGGTCGCTTTTTGGATTTGGATATTGAACACTATATTATTTCGTCGGGTTATGAGGAAATTATTGAGGGGTGCCATATTCGCCAATTTTTTAAGGATGTTTACGGTTGTGCGTTTGCTTATGGCGAAGATGGTTTACCGGTATGGCCGGCAAGGGTGGTTAATTATTCCGGCAAAGTGCAATATCTTTCTAAAATCAATAAAGGTTTGGGAAAATATGATGATAAAGCTGTTAATGAATATTTGCCGGACGATAAACGCCGTATTCCATATTCGCGTATTATTTATTTTGGCGACGGAATGACGGATATTCCTTCAATGAAAATGGTTAAAAATCATGGTGGAACAGCAATTGCTGTTTATAAACCGCATAGCCGCCATAAAGAAAAAGCTATTAATTTGTTACGTGAAAATAGGGTTAATTTTGCTTTGGCTGCTGATTATCGCGAAGATAAAGAAATTGATACGGTTATTAAAACTATATTAAATAAAATTGCCACCGAGCGCGATTTGGAAATTTTAAAAAAACGCGAAGATAAAAAGAAAAAATGCGTTGTGTTTTAAGATAGGTCTTTGTGCTAATGATTGCCGGCGCTTGTGAGGGCGCCGACGATTTTAATTTCCTTAACGTTCGCCTAATTGTTCAGTCCAATAAGTTGAGTTGGCATCAACATCAAAATATAACCATATGTCATTATCATCTCCATCACTACAATATTGCGTGGCAATGTCTAAGTCAGCAGGAGTTTTGCTAACATAAGAGTCATTAATAATGATTATAGAAGCTCCGGCATTGCTCCAGTCATGAGTTGCTAATTCAATACATGCTTCTTGTGGTAATTGGTAATATTCTATTTTAAACGCCTGATTATCACCGTCTTTGGCTTTATCCTGTGTTCCTAACATAACCCCACCACCGAAAGGATTGGTAATAGACATAATCTTACCATCAGTTACGGTAATCATATCATCAGGGAATATTTTGGCTTTTTTAACTATCGGACAGCCATTGTCATCAGAGATAGGTATTCCGTCTGCATTAACGCCGGAATGCCCATTGCAACCGGAGGCTTTGCAATTACCTCCATAACAATGCACCCCGATATAATTCTTCTGTGGTCCCCAAAAGGCACGCACGTTTCCGGCAATAAGAGTTATTTGTTCAATTGTTTTATTGATGCGATACTTCATCATTGCCTTGCTATATCCGGCGATACCACCTACCGACAAAACACCGATTATAGCTAACACGCCAAGCATTTCTATCATTGAACGACCGCTCTGTGCATTTTTCGTCATTGCGAGCGCAGCGTGGCAATCTGTATTTTTTATCTCAAAGTTATTCATAGTAAACTTCCTTTCATCTGAATTGTTGATATTACATTAAAACAACCGCCAGATAAAGGCGGCCGGAAGTTCAGAACTAATACATCGTAAATAGTGTTGCGTATTCAGACTTCATCCTATTTCACAACCTTCCGACCATTGTCGGAAAACTTAACGCTTTTTCAAACGACGATGTAAGAGGTTCTGACACCCCAGACAAGTTACCTTATCTTAATTTTATGATACTATATTTTTAGCAAAAGTCAAATATAAAATATAAAAAATGTGCGATTTTTGCAAGATTTATAAGTAAACCTCCGCCAACAGAATGTATGACGGAGATTTATTTTGATTTAACAAACTTAGTTATTGAACTTGCAGTCGCTTAATAACTTCCGGAGTTACATCAATCAAATCATCGGTTTTAACTGAAATTGCATGCATATTAAAAATTGTTGCCGCATTATTTTCTACTGCAATATCCGCCAAAATTTTGTTAATTTTATCGGAAACTCCTTGCACAGATTTTTGATATTCTTCCAACAAAGTATCACGTTTCAAGCGCAAAGAATTTAAATAAACATCAGAGAAATCGTCTTTTACTTTGGAATCTTTAAGCGATTTTATCTTTTTCTCGGCAATTTTTACTTCTTCATCAAGTTTAGCGATATCTGCCGCAAACTTTTGATTTATCGTTACAGTACCAACTTCCTGCAATGCTTTTTCCAAATTATAAATATATATTTTACGACTATTTTTCAGTTGCACGTTAAGTTTTTGTATTTCATCGTTTAAGCGAACTTCTGTTTTATACATGTAGCCGCATATCGCCAACGCAAAAACGGCAACTGCTGCGCAAATTATATTATTTTTGGATGTAACCTGATTGTTTTTTGTTTCTGTATTTTTAGCCATAAACTAAGTCCTTTCATAAAAAAACTTCCGGAAGAAGTTAATCTCCCGGAAGTTTTGTTTATTCTCTTAGAAAGAGTATGTTAAACCTACACGATAAACAACGTCATCGGTGTTGCCCCATGCCGCACCGGCATTGAGCAATAAGTTGTCTGTCAGGTAGTGGAAACCACCGAGTGCAACCGCCGTGTGACCCTGATATGCACCGGTACCCAAGGAAATAGATGTATTTCCGTTAGAGCGTGCATTCGGAACCAACGCCGACATAGCAGCCATCGAAGCCATACCTGTGCGGTGTTGATGATGCAAATCTTTTAAGTCATCATCAATACGTTCCATGTTGTGATCTAATACTCTAACCGCATCGGACAGGTTTGTAGTACCGGCAACATAGTGGGTAGAACTAAAGTCTACATCACCGATTGCATTACCGGCAGCTTGCAAACCAGCAGCCACAGAAGTACCGCTCATTGCAGTATTTATAGCAGCATTACTACTGGTCAAAGTTCTGTCACCGATTGAGTTATCCAAGCTTACAAGATGATCTTCAACTGTTGTACCGGAAGCCAAGTTAGAGTTTCCGTTAACGGTTGAAGCAACAGTTGTGCTGTTAACAGCGCCATCTTTGTATAAACCATGGATTTTACCCAACGTTGCGTCAATGTTGTTCAAAGCCGTAACAACAGTTGCCGGAGTAGTTGTACCGCCGTTGGTTAAATTACCAAGTGCAGTATTCAAACCGCTCAAACCACCGATTGTTGCATTCAAAGCATTGATGTTGGCGTTAACCGTTTGAGATGAAGCAACACCGTTGTTGCCGGCAATAGCCGTGCGTGCGGCAATGCTATCCAAACCGGTACCATCACCAACGTTAGAGGCAACCTGAGATACTGCTTTCATAATGTCAGCAGCACTTGTACCGTAGCTGTAATCAACTGC
>JAFUSA010000032.1 GCA_017480745.1 Alphaproteobacteria bacterium | reverse complement strand
GGCTATTTTTTGCGGATATAAACTAAAAAAAGCTCTTGGAGCTTTTATTGCCGCTATTGCCGTAATTTTGCCTTCTATTATCATTACTTTGCTTGTTGCCGGTCTTTTCGGCAATTTAGTAAAATCACCGCTTGTTGAACACGCGTTGAACGGTATTCGAATCGGTGTGGCAGCAATGTTGATAAAAGTGGTTTATGATACCGGTAAAAGAATTTGGCAAAATAATGCTCAACACCTTTTCACTATATTGATATATATCTCGGCAATGTTTGGACTTATCTTTTATCAACTCTCGGCTGTAACGATTGTTGTATGCGGATTGGCGACCGGATGCGGACTTCTTCTGAAAAAGAGGCTTTTTAAATGATCTACTACCTTATATTTTATCATTTTTTCATAATCGGATTGCTATCTGTTGGTGGAGGAGCAGCAACAATTCCGTTTTTGTTTGATTTGTTGAATAAATATAAATGGTTTACGGTTGCCGATTTGGCAGACATAATAGCCATAGCGGAATCATTACCCGGTGCTTTGGGAATTAATATTGCCGTATTTACAGGCTTTAAGATTGCCGGTGTTTTAGGAAGTATATTGGCGGCAATCGCTCTGATATTACCGTCTTTCGGAATTATTTTTTTACTGATAAAATTAATAGATAAGTTTAATTGCCGCGCTATATTAAACATCCTGCTTATTCCGGTACAACCTGTTGTTTTGGCGCTTATTACATATGCGGCATATCAAATAGGTCTTACCGATATGGGTTCACTCTCAGTTTTGGGCATATTTTCGGCAATTTTAGCTCTGATGTTTTGCTTTAAGGCAAGTCCGATTTTTTACATTTTCATATCGGGAGTTTTAGGAATTCTGTTTGGGTTATAGTAATGCTTACCACATATTTTAAAATGTGAATAATAAGCGTAAATATCTTTATTTTTATATTTTTTCTGCTATACATGGAATGTTATTGCAGATTGGGGTTTAATTTGAAAAAACAATTAGTTAAAAGTGCAAACAAAAAAATTAAAATAAAAAAGGCCAAAGTGGTATATGCCGAAAAAAAGCCTTTTTTGGCGGATAAAGAAATAATATTCCGCAGTAATAACCGAGCAATGGTGTTTAATATATCGCACCGTTTGCAGGTTTTTGTGCTTATTTTTATGGCAACTGTATTTAGCTGGTCAGGTTATAATTATTATTTCTATCATATTCGTGATAAGCAATTAGACGAAACACGCGATGCTTATATGGATTTAATGTCTGATGTTTCGGCTTTGCAGAATAATTTAAAAGAAGTGATGTCTTCTTTAGACGAAGCCGGAGACGGATTGCATGAGTTGCAAAATTATCGTAAAACTGCCTTGGCTGTTGAAGATAAGTTAAAATTAATGGCTGATTCCGAAAATTGGATTGACCAAGGCAAAATGGAAGAAAAAATTACCACCAAAGAAGCTTTGTTGCAAAAAAATTTGATAGAACAGGAAAATAATTCTCTCCGCTTAAAAATGATCTCTTTAAGCGATAAGTTGGAAAACTTGCAAAAAACCGTTAAAGGCTTGGAGTTTGCCGAAGTAGCCATTTTGGAAAAAATAGAAAAAATGTCCGGCAAGGAAATTGAAGAAATTAAAAAAACACTTGATACCATAAATCAAGCGTTGAAGGGGCAAAAGCAATATTTTAATCCGTTGGCTAATATTAAAGATGGTCAAGGCGGAGAATTTATTCCGTTAGACGGCGTAGATATAAGCAAGGATTTGCAAGATAAAATGTCTGCCGTATTTCAGCAAATAGAAAAATTGGATAAATACAAAACGGCGATGAGTGGTATTCCGTTGGGCAAACCGGTATACCAATATCGTTTAAGTTCCACTTTTGGCACCAGATCAGACCCTTTCAATCAAAAAGCCGCCCGCCACAAAGGAATAGATATGAGCGCCGCACTCGGTAGCCGAATATCGGCTCCGGCCGGTGGGCGAGTTATTGAAGCCGGTTATCATAACGGTTATGGCAATTTGGTAACCATTCGCCATACCAATGGCTTTACCACCAAATATGCACACTTAAACAAGATATATGTAAAAAAAGGCCAAGTGGTTAAATATAATCAGGCAATAGGAGAAGTGGGGCGCACAGGGCGTGCTACCGGTAGCCATTTGCACTACGAAGTGCTTTATAACGGGGTTAACGTTAATCCGCTAACCTTTGTGAATATTCAAAATAAGAACAAATCTTAAAGGAGTTAAAAAATGAGCAGTTTAAGACGTATGATTTATTTGAAAATAGCTCGTATGAGCCGTGGTTCGAGCACACCTGTTCCAAGCATTATCAGTCATGATACTAAAATAAAGGGCGATATTTTTGGCGGAGATACAATTCATATTGATGGTAAGTTGGAAGGGAACATTGCGTGTAATGAAGTAATTATCGGCACACGCGGCTATATTATGGGCGACATAAAGGCAAAATCCATCAGCGTTTATGGCACTGTTAACGGTGTTATGGAAACTGACGATTTGTTTGTTGCCAATAACGCACGGTTAATTGGCAACGCCATATATAGTAAAATTGCCTTGGAACCGGGAGCCTATATAGAGGGAACTTGTATGCCTAAAAGCAAGGTAACGCCAGCATTATCCACCTCCCCAACCCCAACATTGAAAGCGCCGGAAAAAGAAAATAAACATCCGACGGAAAAAGAGCTTAAAGCAGAAAAGTAATGGCTAAAAAAACAAAAAAAACAGATTTTATAGCGAGTGGCGTGGTGGCTGAAAATCATCGCGCGCGCTTTGACTATAACATCAGCGAAATTTTTGTTGCCGGTTTGGTATTGACCGGAACGGAGGTTAAATCTCTTCGGCTCGGACATGCAAACATAAAAGATGCTTACGGTGTTGTTGAAAAAGACGAAATATATATGTCTAATATGTTTATTGCCGCTTATGACAATCAGGGATACGCCAGCCATGCGGAACGTCGCAACCGCAAATTGCTCTTAAATCATCGCGAAATAATTAAAATAATAAATTCACTAAGTCGCAAGGGCTCGACTTTGGTGGCTGTTAAATTGTTTTTTGACAACCGTGGTCGCGCAAAATTGGAAATCGGACTTGGAACCGGTAAAAAACTTTATGACAAGCGCGAAACATCCAAAGAACGTGATTGGAATCGCGAAAAAGCCCGACTTATGGCACACTAAACATAGTTACATAATCTTACGCCGGCGCTTGTGAGTGGCGCCGGCGGGATTTAATTTCCTAATATTCGCCTAATAGTTCAGTCCAATAAGTTGAGTTGGCATCAACATCAAAATATAAAACTATTTCAGAAACATCATCACAATATTGCGTGGCAATTTCTAAATCCGCAGGAGTTTTGCTTCTATAGGAGTCATTGATAGTGATTATAGAAGCTCCTGCATTGCTCCAATCATAAGTTGCCAACTCAATACATGCTTCTTGTGGAAGACCATAGTAATCAATCTGAAACGCCTGATAATCACCGCTTTGGGCTT
Organism: Alphaproteobacteria bacterium; assembly: GCA_017480745.1. GTDB lineage: Bacteria > Pseudomonadota > Alphaproteobacteria > RF32 > CAG-239 > RUG410. The sequence goes on along the minus strand of JAFUSA010000032.1, from coordinate 1,063 downwards.
TATCTGCTGCATATAACAAAGCCCTATCACCGAAAGGATTGGTAATAGACATAATCTTGCCATCAGTTACAGTAATCATCTCATCAGGGAATATTTTGGCTTTTTTAACTATCGGACAGCCATTGTAAGCATAGGTAGGATCTCCTTGTGCATCAACGCCGGAAACACCCCAGCAACCGGAGGCGTCGCAATTATTTCCATAACAAATCACCCCGATATAATTCTTCTGTGGTGCAAAAAATGTTCGCACATTACCGGCAATAAGAGTTGTTTGTTCTATCGTTTTGTTAATACGATACTTCATCATGGCTTTTGAATATCCGGCAATACCTCCAACCGATAAAACACCGATGATAGCCAGCACGCCAAGCATTTCAATCATTGAGCGGCCGGATTCATTTTGATTTTTTATTTCTAAGTTTCTCATAATTTCATCTCCTAAAATTAAGTGTTAACACATTAAAAAACTGACCGCCAAACGGCGGTCGGGAGAGTTAGAAAATCATATACGATTAAATGATCACTACAATCTTTAAGCAAATGCTCTGAACATTCATTGCAGTCTCCCCAACCCATGTCGGAGATATTATAACATCCGCTAACGATGCATTGCACCGAATCGTATAAGAGCTTTCTAAGGCTCTCGAACCGAAGTTCTGATTCTATACTATCACAAAAAAATCCAAAGTCAAATAAAAAATGAAAAAACACTATTTTTTAGGATTGTTAAAAAAGATATGCACAACCTTAAAAAGAAAAATAGGATATTACAACTAATTGATAACTCTAAATATTTTTAAGTCTATGGTTGTTTTTGTTTATTGTGTTTATTTTAAGTTGTCTTTTGTTCTTGATTTTATAACGTAATAAAATATAATACATCTTGAACGTTAAAATAAACGCTAACTTATAGGAGATCTTGATAATGACTATTGGGACTGTTAAATGGTTTAATACTCGTAAAGGTTACGGTTTTATTCAACCAAGCGCCGGCGGTAAGGATGTTTTTGTTCACATCACAAAATTAGAGGAAAAAGGCATTCGCCGCGTTTTTGAAGGACAG
>JAFUSA010000009.1 GCA_017480745.1 Alphaproteobacteria bacterium | reverse complement strand
CTTAGCCTATGTAACTTCGGTAATTGCACGTTGGTTGCCCATACGATGGATTTGCACCACGTGCAATTTTCGTTGCATTTCATCAAGAGTTTGTTCTACATTTACGGCACCGTTGGTTGATGCCATAATACGTTTGATAAATTGCAAGTAAGCTTCTTGCGAACTTTCGGCGTGGATGGTGGCAAAGCAGTTATCGTGGCCAGAACCCATAAGTTGCCACAAACCGCTGGCATTACTGGTAGAAATCTCACCGCCGATAATAGCATCAGGTGTAAAACGCACCACCAAGTCAATGATTTTAGAATAGTCAATACTGTTTGTTTGTTCAGTACGTGACATAACAAGGTGAACACGATTCGGATGCGGTACAATTAACTCTCGAGTATCCTCAACCGTAATAATTCGTTTATGAATATCCAAAATTTTCAGCAAATTATTTAAAAAAGTGGTTTTACCGGTTGATGTTGCGCCGCTAACCAAAATGTGTTCACCTCGCTTGATATACAGGAGCAAACGTTCATAAGCATCATCCGGCACTTTGATATCTTTAAGCGGATTTAGCTTTTTCAAGGCTTGTCCCTGTTTCATTCCGTAATCTTCAAGGCCGAATGCCACATCGTCGGAATGCAGACGGATTGCCAAAGCAATACCTCCTGTCAAATCCTCCTCATCATACATAACATTCTTGCCGCAGATTGCGGAAAAACGGTGATCTCCCGGAATGGTGGCATACACCAAAGGAGATCCTTGAAGCGGATCAAAGTTTATCTCATAAGTGTTTGCAATAATATAAAGCAAATCTATCAAATATTCCTTTGAAAGCTTCTCATCTTTATACATAACCCATGGATAGGCGCGTTTACCACGCATTCGTAGCCATATTTGACCAGCGCGGTTTAACGCCACCTCTTCAAGGTTATCTTGTGTGTACCAATAAGATAGGGGACGTAAAACAGATTCTAATACTGAAAAATCACTCATGCTTTCCTCCTATAATAACTCTGGTACATCATTTGAACTGTTTGAACTTGGCACCGTCGGCGGAGTTTGAACCGTGCCACCTGCATTACCTGCTCCACCGGCTCCGCCACTATTAACACGGGCACCTCCGGTTGCCGGTTGAGCCGGTTGAACATTTTCACTAACATTGCCACTGTATTGAACGTTGCCACCGGTAGCCGGTCCGGAAGATGTGCCTCCCGGATTATCACTGGTTAAACCATGTCCGCTTTCTACCTGATATTGACTGCCACCGCCGGCTTGTGTTCTTTCAACACTATTCAACCACATATCCTCATTCGGGAAAATAATAATGCGTGTGCCGGCCGGAATATAGGTAACGGCTTTAATATCGGCGCGTTTATCCATTAAATCTTCAAAGAATCGGTTAAATTGCTCCAAAAAGTTTTGTCGAGCATCTTCGGCCGCCTGACTGAGTGAGCTGGTTTGAGTTGTCGTTCCGTTATTTGATGAGCCGCTACCGGAAGCCATTAAATATGCCGTAGCAGATTCAAGTAAGCTGGAAACCATAGGCAAAGAATATTTTTTCAGCAACTGCTCGTCCAAATAACCGATAGCCCCTGAACGTCCCTGTGGATCGCCTGTTTGTGCATTATCAAAGTAAAATTGTGAACCATCCGGACGAATAAGTCGCTTCCATTGAATGCCAATTTTAACCGCACCACCGCTGTTACCGCCACTTGAATCACCACCCATTGAACCAATAACACGAGAGCCGGCCGGAATTATGATATTACGCCCCTCTTCTGCATAAACATTGCGCTCAACAATCGCCGTAATCGGGATATTTTCGCTAAATCCCTCAGAAGCATAAACCGAACGGGCCAACACAGCCGGAATCGCTTTATCCTCTAAAATCATCTCACTCATATCCCAACGCCATGTTGAGGTCTTACTGTTAGATGTCCACCCGCCGTCTTTTTCATAACCTGTAAAAGTTGAAACATTGATATTGTTTTTTATGCGAGTCGGACTTGATGAAGCACGTCGAGCCCCTTGCATACCACGTAAAGCTTGCAATCTGTAAGGGTCATAGCGTTCACCCTGACCATAGCCTCCACCCGGACCTAAGTTATTAGGTTCATCACCGATACCATAGGCATTACCCTTACCAAAAGCATTTGACGGAATAAACATATTTTCAGCCGAAACATGCTTTACTTCTTCAATACCTATCGGATTATAATTCATATCCACAATCATTCCATCCGGTGTGCGGAATCCGATTGACTCTCCGTTGCCATTTTTTACGGTGTCATCATCATAAATATCACCAAGGATATCTCCATCCGGACTTAAAGCAATTCCAACAACTCTACTACCACTGTTCGGTTTGCGATATCCGCCGGAAGATTTTTGGCCTTTTTCATATTTTTCATCTTCTTCGTATTCTTCGTCTTCATCATAACCTTCTCTTTCGGCATCATTGATTTTAACTCGTTTACGATCTAACCAGTCCTGAGAGGATTGTCCGGAATCTTCGGTTACCACATAATATTGCAACGGACGAGCAAAAGCTATTTCCTCGCCATCAGCATTGCGAATTACTCCGGCATCCGACAAATAACCGACATTCTCACCCGAAAAACTTATTACCGTCCCGTCAAGTTGAAGCTCGCCAATAGCGTCATGAGAGTTGTTTCTCACAATATAATCACGATTACCTCGCGCCACAATCTCGCGTTGACGATTGATTAAAAATCCTTTATCTATCTTACCTAATCTACTACCGACCATGCTCAAAACCGTGCCATCCTTAGTTAAATAGCCATAAGTTTTAAATTCTTCATCGTAAACATACATATCATACAAAGCATAACCGATAATATCGCCGTGATTTTGCACACTTCCGTCAAAGTTAACCTGTCCGACAACCACACCGGCAGGATTTACCACCTGACCTGAATTTTGCACCAAACCCAAAAACTTATTGGCGTTTGAATATGCCACTTTATATTGCATAACATTACCAAGTATTCGAGAATCCTTAGACACAACATCTTTGTTTGGTAACATTTTACCGATGGCCTGATTAGAAGCATCAATCACTGCGCCGTCAACCATTACCTGACCGATAATGCTATTGTTAAAATCTATAACCGGAGAAGTTATCACTGTACTGTAAATCAGTTTTTTATCTTCGTCATAAATTCGTCCTTTTGCATCTACACACCCTAAATTACGCCCTTCCGATGATATTCCGTTACCGGAACTCAATACACCGGCAAAATTTCCGTTTGCATCTATCAAATTTTTACTAAACGAGCTGTATCCTATAAAACCGCCAACATCAGATATTGCCTGTCCATTAGGCAATAAACGACCAATAATAACTTCACGATTGTTGGTAATATCTCCTCTGCCGTTTACTACACCTATAATATCACACTTTTCATTATACACCGTGGTAAAAGGTATTAGCTGTCCGGTTAAATTTTTGCTTTTATCAATTACATAATCGTTATACCATATATTACCGTATTCTTGCCCGTTTAATCCGATAACCACACCGCGACTGTCGGCATAACCTATCAAATCTCCACCAATATTAAGCGCTATACGATTGCCCGAAGCGAAACCTCGCACCGGAGCCAAAGCACTTGAAATTGTTTTATTGCTTTCAATCACATAATTTCCCGGAATTATTTTGTAGGCTATTTCTTTTTCAGCATCCAACAACAGATTATTTTCAGCAAAAACTCCCAAAGATTCGCCTTTTAAATTAAGGGCAAATAATGGATTTAATATAGAACCTATAAATCCATCGCGACCAATGGCAACTCCGGAATCGGTTAGTTTTACACCACTTATTTCACGATACATATCACCGTTAGGGTTAATATATGAATAAAGTAAACCTTCCGGGCTGTATAATGCTCCCATAGCAAAACCGGAACCGACAACTTTTCCCGTGTTATCAAATAAATAACCGAAAGGAGAAACCTTGTTTAGTTCCCCGCTGTTACTAACTCCGGCATCAATATTTACCGTTCCCAACGAATTATTCGTTTGTGTTACGGCAACCAAAGACTTTACCACTCCGCCCATTAATGTTCCGTTGGAATCAAACGCATAACTACCTCGCATAGAACCGATAGGACTACCCGATAAAGATATAACTTTTCCGCTTTTAATACTTTGTCCGCGCAATTTTGCCGATACATCATAAACCGGACCTGTTTGAATTATCTCGCCGATTTTTATCTCCTTGTCATCATAAACATAGCCGCGAGCTCCTAAATGTCCGGTTATTTGCATACCCCTGACAATATTACCATTAGGCATTAAACGTCCTAAAAACTGACCGCTATTATCATTAGCCGTTGCCGCTATATCTACCGCATAACCGATTACTTCATTTTTGTCATTAACAATATTATGATCGGCACGATAATATCCGATAGTATCATTATTAAATTTTACTTCGCCGTTATAACTCACAATACCCATATATTTTCCATAATTGTCATAGGCGTAACCGCTTTGCACAACACCACCGATGATTTTTTCGGAGCTGTCATAAACATAACCGTTAGCATGAACGCTACCTATGTCAATACCTTCAAAATCAATAACTTTTCCAGATGGCGCAATACTGCCGATAAAGCGACCTGTCATTGATACCACCATTTTAGATGACATCAAACGACCATCCAAAACATAATCATAACCTGATTTTCTATAAACATAACCGTTTGGCGAAACAAAACCGACACGTTGTCCATCTAAGTTTACATATATACCGGCACCGGTCACACGTCCGATTGTGCTGCCATCAGAAGCATAAACCAACCCAGGATATAATACCGAACCGATGATATTCATTTCAGAATCCACAACCAAACCACTTGGTAAAGCTTTACCCAAAGTGGCTCCACTTAAATTACGCACTACACCATCGCTGTGAATTTTGCCGAGCAAATGATTATCATTACCGATAACAATACCCTGAGGAACAACGCCACCTATAATTTCACCATTAGGCCCCAAAACCAAACTGTCGGTAGAAATTGAACCGATAGCATTACCTTCCGGACTTATCACCATACCGGTTGAAATAACCTGCCCGATGATGTTACCGTTAAAATCTATAGCCGTAATTTCAGCTGCTTGTCCTGCATAAGGTAACAAAAGCATCAGCAAAGATATAACAAATATTTTTATATTTTTTATGCTCATCTTTATCAGTTCCTCCGATTCCTTGCTACTTCCGGCAACACATATCCTGAAACATTTTTATCAATATCAACAAACGAACCGTTACTCTTAATAAAGCCTATTTCGTTGTTTTTATTAACTACCACGCGACCGCTGGCTGATAAACGTCCCATATATTCGCCGGAATTGGATAATACAGTGGTACCTATATTATATACCCGACCTAAAATATTATTTTGAATATCAACCGCCAAACCGTCCGTCAATATTTTGCCGGAAACTATGCCGTTACGGAATACTACACCATCAAATCCTACTATTCCCTTAATAGAATCATCATTTCCGATAACAATATCACCATTTGCCACCTCACCCAAGAAATTACCTTCCTTACTGATGATTTTGCCATCAGCCATAACCCTACCGGAAATAACATGTCTATTATCCATAAATTCTCCTGTTGGCAAGGCAATACCTATAACTTCGCCGGCAAAATCTATTACCACTCCGGTTTTTATGGTTGTATAGTTACTACTGTTGCCACCACCAGGTAACAATACCGATAACACATCTTCCTTACTGTCTATAACATTACCGTAGCTATTAGACATACCTATGTTATTGCCAAATACATCAACCATTATATCTTGCGGCAAAACCTCTCCGATTACCTGCCTGTCTCTAACAACATGACCATCAGGAGTAACTCTACCCGTTACTTCTCCTTTGCTATAACGACGACCTTCGGGATCTTCAACATTTTCTGTTTGAATAACCTCTCCGGTTGGCACAACATAGCCTAAATATACGCCGCTATATGCACGAACACCGCCTTGTTTTACCACTCCACCGGTTTGAATATCGCTGTTATTAAACATTCTGCCTTGCGAATCCACTTTTCCGACAACATCACCTCGCGAATTAACCACATTCAAATCATAACTAACACGTCCGATGTAATTGCCTTCCATATCAACAACATGTTTAGGCTCAACCAACTTAGAGGCACGACCGTCATAAACCCCATACATTCCACCGTTTAATTTATCAACAGCAACACCCTGTTCATCATAGATCATACCATCAGGGAATAAATGACCTATTTTATTGCCTTCCGAATCAACAAAAACACTAACTTCCGGCATAGCATATCCGATTATTTGCTGCTTGCCGTCAGCAATCAAATTATTTATAGTTAAATGCGCTCCTTCAACATTAGGAATCACAATATTACCCTGTTGATCTATCTTACCGATAGATTTTCCTTCAAAATTAAAAGCATATTGCGCATTAGATACCGAACCTATATAGGCAGAATTACGATCATAAACATCGCCATACGAATTTGCGCAGCCGATTAAATCACCTTGCTTATTATGCAAAATACCGGTAAAATCAAGCACACCGATTTGTTGCCAATTAATAGTAGAAACCACGCTCTTCTGTTGAACAATATGCCCGATAACCTTAGGCTCTTCCAAATCAAGCACCGTACCATCCGGATTTACACACCCTATTTCTCGGTTATTTAAATCGCGCACATAACCATCGGAAGTTGCTTCTCCCAAATAATTGCACGAACCGTCATAAACCGGACCTGTTTTTATTACAGCACCGGCATATACCCCGTCTGCCCGCCATACCGAACCGTCCGGATATACTCTATAATTAGTGCTTTCACCGTTTAGACGAACAACACCATCTTTATCTAAACGAGCACTGAAATCACATCCCCAATTGCCAATATAACCTGTTGGAACCCCGCGGGCTATAATTTTATTATTGTATGCGTCGGTTACCAAACCATCAGGACGTAAACGACCAACAACCCTTTTCTTATCTATAACCTCGCCCTTATTATTTATTTTGCCTAAAATTTTACCGCTCGGGGTAATCGGGATCAAATCTTTCGCCAAAACTCCGCCTATAACCTTAGTACCAAAAGTTCGTAAATTTCCTTTTACATCAGCAATACCTATGATACTTTTATTTTTGTTGCGAGCGATACCTTTTTTATCTACATAGCCGATAATATTATTATTTTTATCATAAGCGATATTAACATCCTCTCCGCTATGACCTATATCATTGCCGTCAAAATCAAATAACTCTCCGTGTTCTCCTACTTCACCGATAATATTACCGTTTTCATCTATCACATTGCCACTTTCGTCAACATAACCGAAAATATCTCCGTTTTCATCATACGCCAATTTAACTTTTTTACCGACAGACCCCATTATCTGTGCCTCAGATGAACTAATCTGAATCACATTACCGTTTTCATCTACATAACCGATAATATTGCCGTTTTCATCTATTACATTGCCGTTCTCGTCTATGGTGCCTATTACTTTGCCATTAGCATCAATCGCAACATTATCTTCTCTTACTTTACCTAAAACTCTTGGTTCATAAGTTTTAATGACCTTACCGTCATTATCTACAATACCTATAACCTTACCGGAGGCATCTCTAACTTTGCCATCAGAATCGGCATAACCTATCATTTTGCCATTTTCATCAAAAACCGCATCACCTACTTTTGCTTCTCCGATTACATTACCGTTTTCGTCAATTATGCGGCCGTTTTCATCTACCTTGCCGATTACCCTGCCATCCATACCGATGACATTGCCGTTTTCATCTACGTAACCTATTACTTTACCATTTTCATCTACCGCTATACGTCCGTGACGAACACCTCCGATAATATTACCATTTTTATCTACCACATTGCCATGTTTATCTACTGTACCGATAACTTTACCGTGTTTATCAATTACATTGCCGTTTTCATCCACATAGCCGATTACATTACCGTCTTTGTCTATCGCTAATTTGGCATTGCGTGCCCTACCTATTTTTTTGCCATTGTTATCAATAATATTGCCATTGGCATCTACGTGACCGATAATGTTTCCGTTTTCATCTATTACATTGCCGTTCTCGTCTATAATTCCCAAAACATTACCGTTGGCATCAACAGCAATTCTGTCTGTTTTGACCTCTCCCAAAACATTTGAATTTGAAGATTTTCTAACAATCCCATCTGCTCCTACGGTTCCGATAGTTCTTCCCATCATATCTTTTACATTACCGTTGGCATCGGCATAACCTATCATCTTTCCGCTGGCATCTAAAACTGCATCGCCTACTCTCGCTTCTCCGATTACATTACCGTTTTCGTCAACTATACGGCCGTTCTCATCTACCTTGCCGATAACTTTGCCGTCCATGCCGATTACATTACCGTTTTCATCTACGTAACCTATTACTTTGCCATTTTCATCTACCGCTATACGTCCGCTTCGGCTACTGCCTATGATATTTCCGTTTTCATCTACAACATTGCCGCGCTCGTCCAAATGGCCTATTACTTCTCCGTTCTTGTCTATAACATTGCCGAAGTCATCTATGTAGCCGATTACATTACCGTCTTTGTCTATCGCTAATTTGCCTTCTCGCGCTTTGCCGATTATCTTTCCGTCTTTATCTACTATATTGCCGTATGCGTCTACCTTGCCGATAATGTTTCCGTTTTCATCTATTACGTTGCCGTTCTCGTCTATGATGCCTAAGACCTTTCCGTCTGCCCCTACCGCTATTTTATCTTTCTTTACTTTACCTAATATTTTACCGGCTTCCGTTTTTCTTACATTGCCATCGGCATCTACAACTCCAACCACATTACCGTTTATATCCAACGCTCTTCCATTAGGATCAACATAACCTACCATTTTGCCGTTTTCATCTAAAACCGCATCGCCTACTCTCGCTTCTCCGATTACATTACCATTCTCGTCAACTATACGGCCGTTCTCATCTACCTTGCCGATTACCTTGCCGTCCATGCCGATTACATTGCCGTTTTCATCTACGTAACCTATTACTTTGCCATTTTCATCTACCGCTATACGCCCGCTTCGGCTACTGCCTATGATATTTCCGTTTTCATCTACAACATTGCCGCGCTCGTCCAAATGGCCGATTACTTCGCCGTTCTTGTCTATCACATTGCCGAAGTCATCTATATAGCCGATTACATTACCGTCTTTGTCTATCGCTAATTTGCCTTCTCGCGCTTTGCCGATTATCTTTCCGTCTTTATCTACTATATTGCCGTATGCGTCTACCTTGCCGATAATGTTTCCATTTTCATCTATTACGTTGCCGTTCTCGTCTATGGTACCTAAAACTTTTCCATCTGCCCCTACCGCTATTTTATCCTTCTTTACTTTACCTAATATCGGTGCCGAACTGGTACTTATTACATTTCCGTTAGCGTCTACATATCCTATCGTGTTGTTATTTAAGTCTTTTACATTACCGTTAGCATCGGCATAACCTACCATTTTGCCGTTTTCATCTAAAACTGCATCGCCTACTTTTGCTTCTCCGATTACATTACCGTTCTCGTCAATTATGCGGCCGTTTTCATCTACCTTGCCGATTATCTTGCCGTCCATGCCGATTACATTACCGTTTTCATCTACGTAACCGATTACTTTACCATTTTCATCTACCGCTATACGCCCGCTCCGGCTACTGCCTATGATATTGCCGTTTTCATCTACAACATTGCCGCGCTCGTCCAAATGGCCGATTACTTCGCCGTTCTTGTCTATAACATTGCCGAAGTCATCTATATAGCCGATTACATTACCGTCTTTATCTATCGCTAATTTGCCTTCTCGCGCTTTGCCGATTATCTTTCCGTCTTTATCTACTATATTGCCATTGGCATCTACGTGACCGATAATGTTTCCGTTTTCATCTATTACATTACCGTTCTCATCTATGGTACCTAAGACCTTTCCGTCTGCCCCTACCGCTATCTTATCTTTCTTTACTTTACCGATAACCTTTGACAGATTTTTACCGATGTCATCATTTTTTGCATCCAAATAACCCAACAACTTACCGTATTTATCTACGGCAATACGTCCACTCTTACTAACACCGATAATATTCCCGTCTTTATCTATAATGTTACCTTTGGCATCCATTCTACCGATGACTTCGCCTTTATCATTAATCACATTGCCATAATCATCAATAAATCCTATTACATTGCCATCCTTGTCAACAGCTAACATTCCTTCTTTGGTTTCACCGATTATATTACCGTTTTTATCTATAACATTGCCGTTACTATCCACGCGCCCGATGATATTCCCGTTTATATCTCTAACATTACCATTTTCGTCTACATAACCTATGAAATTACCATCTTTATCATAAGCTATTTTATCTTTTTTAATTTTACCCATTATTTTTGAGGCATCAACACTCACAACGTTACCGTTTTCGTCTAAATAACCGATTACATTGCCGTATTCATCTACCACATTGCCGTTTTTATCTACATACCCTATAATATTGCCATCTTTATCATAAGCAACCAAGGCATCTTGTGCTTTACCGATAATATTACCGTTTTTATCTATTACATTACCATATTTATCTACATGTCCGATAATATTACCATTAGCATCTAAAACGTTACCATTTTCATCTATGTAACCTATAAAATTACCATTTTTATCAACTGCAATTCGACCATCCTTTGTTGTTCCGATAACTTTTACATCCGAATCGTTAATAACATTTCCATCTTCATCTATATAGCCGATGGAATGACCGCTTAAATCAACGGCATTACCATTTTCATCAACATATCCGATGATATTGCCGTTTTCATCGCGAACAACCATTGCATTTTTTGTTTTACCTATAATACTACCATTTAAATCTGTTACATTGCCATTTTTATCAACCTTGCCGATAATATTACCATTTTCATCAACAACATTACCGTTTTCATCTATATATCCTATCACATTGCCGTTCTCATCCACGGCAACACGTCCTGTATCAACCTTGCCCAAAACTTTGGCTTTGCCGATTTTTATAACATTACCGTTTTTATCTACCACTCCGGTAATATTACCGTCAATATCTCTGGCCTTACCCTTGCTATCTACATAACCTACCATTTTGCCATTGGCATCGAACACTGCGTTTCCGGCACGAGCTTCTCCGATTACCTTACCTGAACTATCTAAAATACGACCGTTTTCATCTACCTTACCGACCAGACGTCCGTCCATGCCAATCACATTACCGTTCTCATCTATGTATCCGATTACACGACCGCTTTCATCTACCGCTATACGACCGCTTCTGCTACTACCAATGATATTTCCTTTTTTATCAATAACATTACCTTGTTCATCCACACGGCCAATTATTTCGCCTTTACTATTTATCACATTACCGGAATCATCTATATAACCAATTACATTGCCGTTTTTATCTATCGCCAACCTGCCTTCGCGTGACTTACCTATCAATTTACCATTTTTATCTATAACATTGCCGTTTTCATCTACATGACCGATAATTCGCCCGTATTCATCAATAACATTGCCATTTTCATCTACATAACCTAAAAGATTGCCGTTCGCATCAACTGCCATTTTATCTTTCTTTATCTTACCTAAAACAGACGACACATCATTGGCAATAACATTACCGTTTTCATCAATGTAACCAACTACTTTGCCGTTTTCATCTATCACATTGCCGTTTTCATCTACATAACCGATTACATTGCCTTCGCTGTCATAAGCAAGTTTTCGTGAACTTGCCGAACCTATGGATAAATGCTGAGGAGAATTTCCCACCACATTGCCGTTTTCATCTACATAACCGATAATTTCACCCTTATTGTCATGAACAAGACCATCCTTATCAATATAACCGATTACATTGCCTGACTCATCAACAGCCAAATCACGCCATTCATCACTTTGTTTACCGATGATTTTTCCGTCTTTATCAACCACATTACCGTTTTTATCAACTTTACCAATTACATTACCGGCAAAATCAATAACATTGCCGTTTTCATCTATATAGCCGATTACATTGCCGTTTTCATCCACCGCCAACCGTGCGGTCGAACCTCGTTTACCGATATTTCTATTGGTAATGACATTACCGTTTTCATCTATACGGCCGATTACATCGCCATTTTCATCTACAACATCTCCGTTTGGCATAACAATACCGATAATATTGCCGTTTTCATCAGTAATCACTTCTCCCGAACGTGCCACATGCCCGATTTTGATTCCGTTTTCATCTACCGCATTACCGTTTTCATCCACATGACCTATAACATTACCGTCTAAATCAACAACCGAACCATCATTCAAAACGCGTCCGATGATATTACCTTCATCATCGTAAACATAGCCTGAATTAACTGCTTTACCTAAAATTTTGCCATTGCTGTCTAAAATTGTGCCGTCGCTCATCATATTACCGATAACATTACCGTCATTATCATAAGCGATTCCGTTTTCATCTACATAACCGATAACATTACCGTTTTCATCTACAATTATTTTACCTGAGGATGCCACGCCGATGATATTTCCTTCGGCGTCAACAATCATTCCATCTGCATTTACCTTTCCGATAACATTACCGTTGGCATCGCGCACCAAACCATCTTCTCCGATAGTGCCTAAAACATGACCGTCAGGAGCTATTGCCTGTCTTAACTGCTTACCGCCGGAACCGCTTATATCTACACAATTTTCTCCGGTAGTAGCATCACAAACATTACAATCTTCCGGACTAACAGAAACACCTGAAACTTCAACTTCATCGTGTTTGGCATTGCTGGCAGAAACATTTGTTTCATGCCATATAATTTTAAAATTATTTTGCACATTTGCCGCAATAGTCGGTTGCCAACTCATTGTAACATTACACGTAAGTTTGCCAAGCAATTCCTTGCCGTTACAATTAGTTTCATATTTGAAACCTTCAAACGGAGCTTCTTCCAACTCAACAGATATTATCTTAATTGCTTTTTTACCATTTGTTCCGACAGTTAAAACATTACTTGCCGTGTTGCCTAATATTACTTGTCCCATACTGATGGGATTAGGTATAAGTGTTATAGGACGCTCCATTTCATCCGAATCGTTAAACTCAATTTCCGTTTCATCAGAATTGTCACTTTCCATATCTAATTTTGTTTCATCGGCAATATTTCGTTCAATTTCAAATGTTTGCTGTTCTTGTTCTTCTCCCGAACCGAGTAACAGCAAGCCAAAGAAAAAAACGAACAGAGTGATAATACCGACTATCAAAATAATACGGTTTGTCTTGCGAACATATCTTTCGGAATGTGTTAACGGTTCTCTGCTCATTTACCTATTGCATCCTCACAACACTACAAAATACTCCATTACGACCTAACTGGCTACAAATTGCATCTCCGCCATCTAAACTTTTAACCGGTCCAACCCGTAAATGGAAGAGCTCCTTACCTTGTCCATCCGCCGGAGTATCAACCGAATAAAATGGTTCATATCCACCCAAAAGTGATGAATATCTGCCGGATAAATCACGCCACAATGTCTCTAAATTATTAACATTACTATCTGTTCCCAACTCAATAGACAGGTTTTCACCATCACTTCCGGCAAAGCCGCTGCCAAATTTGTATTGCGGATACGGATTCTGAACATTTCCACTGCTTGAACGATCTATTTTTGTCATGTGATCATAATCTATACCGATAGCCATACCGTTATCCGTCATCATAACATCAGACTTAGGCATTGTTATGTTATACATATTGCCTGAACTACCACCGTTTGCTGAGGAATTACCTTTGCTTTCATCTCCGATGAAAAAAGCCGAGGCCGAAGCCTGATTTGGAACCGTAATTCCACCGGAAGCATCAACTTTTGTCACATCAATACCGTTTAAATCTTCATTTCCGGAATTATCAGACGAATGTTGTTCGCCGGAACTTCCGGTTGCGGAATTTCCTGTTGCTGACGATGAATTTGAACCGTTTGCAGACTGTCCTCCCGGTATTTTCGGTCCAACATCCCATGCATTATCTTCATCATGGTAGCTAACATATTGCAAGCCGTCATCGTCAGAACGGCGCATTTTCAGACAAACCATTCTTTTACCGCTACGCATAACCATGTCGCCTATACCTTCAACAATTATCAAACGATTATTTGGTCCTTTTGCCCTAAAACCAACCGGAGTTTCCACTCTTTCAACAATCAATGTAACCACCGGTCGTTGAACCATATTTAATGCTTTTTCTCCCAAATCAATGTAGGTAAATATGTCATCATGCCATACGCGCTCAGGTGCAATCACCACATCTTCCGGATTAGGCACATAAATCTCTATATCAAAACGAAACTTTGTCGGATCAAGCGGAATACTTTTCAACCAATCTTCTTTAAGAAACCTTTTGGTATATGTGGAATCTACACTTTTACTGCTTCCGGAACTACCGGCTGAACCGCCAATTCTTCCGGATCCTCCGCCTAATACACCCGAGCTGCTACTGGGACCACCTCCCGATGCGCCACCTTTACTGACAACATCAATATCTATAATGGAGTTAGTTAATCTTTCGGTATTAAATCCTTCACTCTTTACATAAAACACGTATTTATTGCCCGAACGACCGAAAATTACCATGTTTGTATCTACTCCCACGGCTGTTCCACCCACAGGATATAAAATAACCGAATTCGGACCGGCTAATTCGGCACTGAAAGAACCGCTGTCACCCAACATAACTTCTTCTACCAATTCCCATTCCGGAAAATTAATTAATGTAAGCATTGATTCGCGCAAACGTATCGGCAATACCAAATCCGGAGACCAATAATACTTGGAATATGCAGGCTTACTTTGTCCTTCCCCCAAATTTTGCAAAGGATCCTGCCACGCACTTTGTATCATTCCCAAAGAATTAAATCCGGCGTAACTCATATTCATCGGTTGGTAATTACCTTTTTGCTGGTTGGCAGACTGATCAGCATCATCCACCAAACCTGCCAAAGAGTTGGTGGCAAACAGCATTCCGATAATTGTAAGTATTAAGCTTTTATAACATATTCTCATATTATTATCCTTAACATCAATCGTTTATTTGCTTTGTTCCGTAAGAAACTATCTTGAATCCTACCGGATTTTTCAAACGTTCGCGAAATTGAACGCGACGTTGAATATATTGGGCTCGCAAACTGGCCCTGTATTTAACGGTTTTAGGCGTAAAAGATGACGGTAAATAATAATCAACACTGTATTCAACCTGCCAAACCGCCTCTTCTATTTCATTAACCGTAATAATTTTAACAACACTGGTTAAACCGTCTTCTTTAATACTTTTCATACGTTTTCTACCGGTGTTCTTCATAAAATCATCATACACAACAGGTGATGACATTTCCTGCAAATCACCCCCATTACCCCAACGAGATTCCATCTCTTCTACATCAGGCAACAGCGTATTACGTAATAATATATACTGTCTGATAAAAGTTTCCGTAATGGTTTTTTCGGAGTTCATATTTTTATTATACGGTATAATCCGATATACTTGCTCCTCTTTATTAGACAATGTCAATAAATAAGGCTCTACTCTATAAAGCGGCAAAATGTTCGCTACCGTCAAAAGTAATATCAGGTTACAACAAATACTTATGGCAGTTACCACAGCAAAAGCACGTGCTGTCCACAAATAGCGCTTTTCACTTGCGTTAACAACCAAATTGCTGTCTTCGGAGCGATCTTCACTATAATTCCGCGAAGATTCCTGCTGGCGCGGCTGAGATGTTCCTGCGAGCAACCGTTGTTGAGTATTATTTACGCCTAATTGATCCGCCATTGTTGTGCCTTTTTAAATTGTTTCCCAAAACCAATCCGGTACATCTTTAATCATTTCTACTTGCATACAAGCGCAAGGAGAAAGCTTCAACTCGTTCACATCTTTACCGATACCAACTGCCTCCGGTTCATAATACGAACCAAAAATGGAGCAAGCCGATAACAGCAGAAGAATACATAAAATCACATATTTTTTATTCATTTTACATTTTTCCTCATTTTTTGGTATTTATCTGATAAACACCTGCAACAAAGGATTTTCCCTACTTTCCGGTAAAAAATACCTTGGCAAAGATACTCCTTTGTTACTCATATTAAAATAAAAAGATTAAAATAAATTAAACAAATCAGTCTTTAATTTCACTCTGATTATATTTTATTACGGTAAAACCCAGCGGATTTATTAAACGGGTTTTGATAACACGCCTTGATTCAATAAAGCGAGGAGTAATAGAAGCTTTAAATCTTTGAGTTTTCAGTGTTAGTGCACCGCCCTCTCCACGACTGCGCGAAAGATGGAATACCGTAAAGCGCACCGCCCATGCCGGACTACTCTGGCTCTCTTTATACATTTCATCTATACGAACTTCGCTCGAATAACCGTTATCAAACATATTTTGCACTGCGTTTTTATTTTTTCCGACAAACTCGTTATAAACTTGTGGCGATGACATATATTGCATAATCCCGCCTGGTCCCCAACGTGTGCGCATTTCCTGTGCATCATTTATAACCGTATTGCGCATTATAATATATTGCTTAATAAACATTTCGTTTAGCTGTTTCAAAGAGGGCATTTTAGTTGTTATAGGCTCATAGCGGAGCATATTATTAGAATCGCTCTGATTGCTTATAAGCAATGGTTCTACGATAATCTCCGGCGCCAAACGAAAAATAACCAAAGTTGCACAAAGAAAGAATGACATCGATATAATGGCGCACAAAGTAACTAAACGTGAAAGCCAACAAAAATACATTTCCTTAGCCGAATGAGTGCTGACATCGACATCTTTAACAAATTCTATGTTAACTTCCTCGCGCTGTGGTGCATTGCCATCGGCAATCATCAACCTCCTGACACCACTATCTAACTGAGCCAAATCAATACCTTTCTTACACAAATATTAACTTGCAGTTTAACCTTAAATCGTTATTATTCGGTTAACGGCATAATCCGTTAGTTCGAATATACTGCGCAATAGGCCGGAGTAATACGATTCATTTCTTTTTTCATCGCATCATCGCCTGCCGAATTATATTCGTTTTTAATAGCGTTATCGGCCTTGCTGTTTCTGATTTTTTCCTCTAATTCAGATAAATCTTCGTCTCCACTTACAACAACTCGTTCATCCGAATCCTTCAACATAACTTTTATTTGATGTAAAAGTTTGTTCTTACGATAGTTAATGGTAGAAGTAGAACCGTTCATCTGACTGATTTTTCCGGTCGCTTCGCTGATTAAGCGCATTTTGCGTTTATCCAGTGCAGCAGCTGCCGCATTATAATCATTATCGTTCAACAAGTTGAAACTGTCATTTATATCCAGCTCATTATTATTTAACAGATCGCGCATGCTTTCCTTAATTTCTTCAACCTTATTATTGGCCTTTATAAGAGAATCCGACGCAACCGATTCCATTTCAAGCTGATTCAAATAATCACCTAACTGATTTTTCTTCAAAAATACGCGATCACTGGAATAATATTTAGCATCTTGACTTTTGTTCTCTCCAATTCCATCCAAGTTGTTGGCTATTTGCACCGCCTTTTGCAAATTAGCATTGAATGAGAAATTAAAGTGAACCTGATTCCAGTTTATTTTACGTGAACCGGTGAATAAAGGCATACTTCTTCTTGCTTTTTGAGCGGCTACATCATTTTTATCAGGCAGATAAGCAAATATGTAACTCAATTCGCTAACACCACCATTGGTAACACTGGTAACATTATCCACAGCAGCCCCCATTGCCACATCGGCTTCTCTATCATAAACAAAAGCAGAATAAACGTTTTTTCCTTTTACTTTTTTTACATTAAGCGACGCTTTCACGCTCTGACATTTTGGAATGTTTTTGCCTATATTAACATTATGACTAACAACGTAGCTTGCAATTCCGGTAGCATCTACAAGTTGACCGTCCGATACACAAGGATATATACCAGAGCGCATAAGTTCAATGTCGGAAGCCGCACTGGCAGTAACATTTCCATTTTCATCAGGAACTCCGAAAAAGTCCGTCAAATCTATATCTTTTTCAATAAAAGAATGATGACGGAGTATATAATACCAAATTTCCGGCAACTGCAAACCGCTGTTCAAAACGCTTTCCGTAGTAATGATTATGTTTGCGTTATTTTCCTGATGGTCTTTATCCAAAACAAACTTTTCAATGGCCTCATAATCAACCAAATCAAAGTGGAATATTTCTCTCAGAGGCGCGGAAGAGAAGTTCACCGCCGCTTTCGGAGCTTTGAAATCCCGCTTTTTACCGGCACTACCAACAAAATATTCACTATCAGGAGTTTCGCAATAATTATTATCGCACACATTTTTAAATATATTCAGCAGGTCAGATATTATATTTCTTATATTTTTTGCAAAATCTTCCGCTGATATTCCGGTGGATGGAGCTACAAACCCAATAGAAGACAGTTGCGATAACTGAGGACACATTTGATTCAGTTGCGACAAATTTATTCCTTTCAATCGACTGATCATTTCTTTATGAATATCCACCAATTTATTACCATTTGCCGGATAATACAAGCTCCTATCTAATTTCATATTGTTTATCTTATTAACAGTTTCGTCAACGATCTGACCTGCAACTTGTTTTGCACACCCAACAGAAGCTGCAACCAAACCCAGAACATCGCTTTGATTTGACAAGTCATTCACAACATTTACTATTTCTATATTGGTATATTTATCCTCGTCATAGTTAGCAATATCTGTGCGAACTTCACTTTCAACACGCGAGTATGTGTAAACGAAAGAAGACTTTTCTTTTTCATATTGATCTTCAATCTCTTTTACCCTATTTTTCAATGATTTAACAGTATTTTCCAATGCCTCGGTTTGACGTGCCTTTTCTTTTGCACTCAATGCATCAATTTTAGCTTTTTCACTGGCTGCACGATTATCGTTAACACCTTTATCAAACGGTGAAGAACCTTTGCTCTTACGATTTTTATTTAAGCTTGCGCTGTATTCCAAACCGGCAGAGGCTTGGGACGAAGTTTGATCAGCAGAACTTATTGTCTCGTTACTCTTGTTATATGTGGTGTTCATTTTACTGAGTATTGCGCTAAGTCTATCAATTTCAGCATACAAACTTTCCTTTTGATTATTAAGTGATTGTAATTTATTGACATGTTCTTGTTTTGCAGCCAATAACCTATTATCACCCTCAATACGCTTGGCATCCATTGCCGCAGAAATGGAAGATGAACCGTTTGCAACCGATTTCAAACTATTTATCTTTCCATACATTTCATTTCGTTGCTCCTCTGCTGTTTTTACCAGCCTACCCCTTTTATATATATTTTGATATGGGTAGTAAGCGTTAAGTTTTTGGGCTGTTTGATATATATTTTTTGCAAACGGCTCATACGTAATATAGTCCTTTATATTTTTATATTTACCATCCACATATTGATTATAAAATTTTATTTGATCATTCCACAGCGGGAACGATTTGCTTTTGTTTCCAAAACGAGGCTTAGAAGAATTCAAATCGGCAACAATTTGTTTAATCACATCGGCACCGATTGCCCAATTAACCAATTCGCTCTTACGACTTTCATCTGAGGCATCATCAGCATTTTTCTGGCTTTTGAAATTTGCGCCCTCTTCACTCGATGAAGCAGAAGATTTCAAATCACTTAGCGACATAAGTCCATCACCGGCACCATCGCTATCTCTGGTTGTTACATAATTTTCATCTTCCTCTTCATCGGAAGCATTATCTTGACCGCTGACAGATGAATTTATGGTAACATTATTAACATATTCTCCATCCTTTTTATCATCTTCGGCACTTATAAACACCTCTATATCTTCCAAAGCGTCTGCATCTTTTGACTTTTGATATAAAGTTGTTAAATAGCCGATAATTCCCTTGTCAAACTTTGTTTTGATAACACTTTGAACATAGCATTTTCTCTTTGTATTATTAGGACAAGGAATATCATACTCACCAATACTTGTCTCTTGGCTGGTTATACTTCTTTCCGGACTGTAATGACAATAGATAGATCCGGTTTTGTAATATGCGCAATTTTTACCATACCATACATTAGAAACATTGGAATAATATGGAGATAAAAAGTTTTGCACGCATTCGCCTGATTGTTGCAAACTTTCAACAACACGATTGTAATATTCCGTCATTTCTTTTTGTGTTTTGAAAGCCGATTTATATTCAGGCAAAACTTGTTTCATATTGTGTGTATTTCTGGCGTCTTCAAGAAGCTCTTGAATTTCGTTTATCATACCCAGACTTTCAAAATCTTCCTCTTTACCGTCTAAATCAGAAGTATTACCGGAAGCTGTGCCACTTTCAAAATTTTCTTTTTGAGCTTTATCCGGAGATTTTATGTTGGACATATACGCACTCAAATCATCTGCCGCAAAAGACACTTGCGCCGAAAATTCGGAATATGCGGTTTGCACCGGCATTGTTTTATATCTATCCATCAGCAAAGACGAATCTTTTTCATACTCGCGAATTTGCGCTTTTTCATCCAACTCCAAAACGGCTCTGTATTCCGCCTGCATGGAGATTAAATATTCATTGTAACGCATTATCTTATCATAAAGACGCGCAACCCGCAATGCGTTATTCCAATAGCAGGTTTCTTCTTCCTTTTCATCTCCCAAACAGTTATATTCAGAAAGTCCCAACTGCGAGCATTCTTCCTCTTTACCTTGCGTCATACAGGTTTCAAGCATATTAAGCGTATCAACCATTCCGGCTTTTTTCTCGCCGGTAGATGTATTCAAAGTCCCATTCAACTCTTTCAGCATTTCACTTGCCGTTATATACATTTCGAGGGTTACATCCATTTTTAGCTCATCGCTTTTTTGGCGATATGCATTTTTAATAAACTCTTTATCCGAAGGATATTGTAAAAAACGAACAACAAAATCATTTTTAACATCTACTTCGTTTTTGCCATCAAGCCCTTCTATGGTCCGAGAATAAGAAACCACCCTGTTTTTCATTGATACTTGACGTCTCAGTTCATTAAATAAATTATTTCCCAACGTAGATATATAGGAACTCAGCATTTGTTTTAATTTACTTACATCGGTAAACTGCATCAACTGGTCTTTTACGGCTACAATTTGTTGAACATAACCGATAGACTTAGTAATTGCCGGAGCAATACACATAGCACAAAGCTGAACCGAACAAGGTATTGCCGGCGTAAAATCCGGAAAAATAAATGCCCGTGCCGTTCTTATATTCAAAGATATGGCAACCGTTA
This sequence comes from Alphaproteobacteria bacterium, assembly GCA_017480745.1. GTDB lineage: Bacteria > Pseudomonadota > Alphaproteobacteria > RF32 > CAG-239 > RUG410. Next base: position 101,367 of record JAFUSA010000009.1, on the reverse strand, counting down.
CAACACTTATAAAATAAATTACCTTTTTCATCACACAGTCTCCCGAAAAAATGCTGTTATTCCCTATTTACCATTTGAATTATAACCATCTATAACCAAATCCTGAGCCGTTAACGTATAATTGTTCAAATTAAACTTCGTAACGTCTTTATCCGGATATTTCAATTTATATTTATCCGTCCAAGACTGCATTTGCATAGTCGTTTCAAACAAAATCTCGTTCAACACCATTTCCATATATTGAGCCGCCGCTTTGGCATTTTGCAAATCAGCACATATTCTCATAGTCATTGAGCCCATAACACCTTCTGCCATTGTAGAAGAGTCCGTACAATTAACCGATGTGTCCGAAGTTTCAACCACACTGACATAACTATTTACAATACTGTCCCACATTTTTTTGTAATTTTTGTAATACTCCTGTTTTCTTAACTGGGCAACTTTGGCAATATTTGCCGGACTTTCACTTTCGTATTTGCCAACAAAGAAGCGATTAATATTGGAATTATACATAGACCTGTTTTCTTCATCAGCGCTTCTGTCAGCAAATAAAGACGCCGTCTTCTCATTCAATTGTTTGAACAAATTTTCCGGCTCATATTGTTTACCTATCTCAGAAATCTGATATTGAACATCCGATAACTTTTGCTCCATTCCCAAAACTTCTTTTGACTGTAATACATCTTCTTCCAAATTAGCCTGAACCTGCACTTTAAGTAATGATATTTTTTGATCTAACTCATCAAGACGACGCAACAAATCCGGAGAATTATCTTCTGCCATTAAATTGTTAATAGCGGCACGCTCAGAAAGCGCTTGCGTTAAATCTTTTTGTATTGCCGCGGCTTTATCTAATTTAGCTTGTTCCTTTGAATTAATAAAATCCTGCTGCATAGAAGCTAAGTAAGCATAATCATTTTTCAAATTACCTATTTGCGATTTAAGCTCACCCAAAACGGTTCCCGAAGCAAAATCGCGAAAATCAAATTTTCCCAAAGTTGCTTTTTTGATAATGCTGTCGGCCCTGTTATTAATGATATCATTAAACAAGCTTCTTCCTTCACCACCAACAGCCATTTCAACCTTTTCATGCAACTCATTCATAACTTTGTTATATTGTTCTTGAATTTTCTCTACCTGTTTTTGAACTTTTTCCATAATTCGTTGAACCGGCTTAAAGAAATCCAACTTTGATATTGCATAAGCATCATTAACGCCGAAAACAGAAACGGCAATTAAAGCAACCAATGTAATCTTCCATAATTTTTTCATAACCCGCTCTCCTTGCTTAAACCACACCTATTTCGTCCCGTCATAAGCTTTTTGATTTATATCTATTTCTTGTGGATTATAATTAACGGCACCTCCTCCGTTTTTTACCACACCGGTAACATCCGACACATCATCAACACGTCCCTGAGTAATATAGGCCTCGGCTCGTTGTTTCATAAAACTTGATTGTGATGCCAATATATTTATCCAACGATGGTTTGCCTTCTGACTTGTTTGCTTATATTTAAACATAATCTGAGGAACATCGGTTAGACCGCCTTTTCCTCTTTCTTCTTCCTCTTCTTTGGCAATAGCATCGGCTTCATCTTGTAAATGTTTTCTATTCATTAAAGCGTTAGCAAACAAAATACCGACATTTTCAATCATCAAATCATTATTTCTGTCACTCAAAGTGGTGGCTTCCATAACATCATTAGACACATTCGTTTTTTTGATATACGTTTCTCCAAGTTGGTTTTTAAGCTCCGGATTAACGAACGCACCCATATTAACAAATTGACTTATTCCCGGTAAGGTTAAATCCCCTATTTTAGTATTAAAAAACATTTGGAATGAACCGGAAAAACTACTTTTAAAGCTGCTTATGGCGCTACTGGCAAATGCTTTTGCCTGATTTTGTAACTCGCTTTTAACTTGATTTTTCAGATCTCCTAAAATATTGCGGCTAAGATTAAGTTGTTGCAAGTTAGCTTGTAAGCCGATATATATCTTAGTTATTTTGTTAATTTGTTCCTGTGCGGTTGTTATAGCATTGGAAACGAATGAAATCATATCCATATCGGCTTTTGCCGTATGCGGATATAAAACACATATTGCGACAAGCAGTGACAATATTTTCTTATTCATCATTATATCCTCCTCCTAACAAAGACCGACCGAACACTATTTAATAGTAGTTTCTGATTTATATACCGAAGAACTTGACGAAGATGAACCGGACGTAACTTTGGTAGAACCTCCATTGCTACCACTTTCTCCTAAAATAACTGACGGATCTATGGCAGCAATACCGTTTATTGCCTCATATTTCAAATTTTCGGCATACAATTCACGCATACTATTGATAACATCAGTCAATACCGACATTGTATTAACAATAGCGGCTTCATCATCGCGTTTGGTTGCTGTACCACTGCTGGCATCAGCATATTTATTAGCCGTTTCCTCATAATTGGCCACGCTCTGACTTTTGGTAATAGCGGCAGCCAAAACATCCAGCAATGTTCTGTAACGTAACATTGTGTATTCTTTAGTGCCCTCTGACTGATCAGCAGCATTTTCTGCATTCATCTTTGTTACATACTTGTTCACACAGTTGTATAAAACATTTATATCTTTGGCAATATCTTCGGCATTAATTTGGCAAGCAATCGCCATCGTATCAGGAATCATCTGGCGTCCGTTATATAAACCGCTGTAATTTACATCGGCTTTCTCACTTATCTTATCTGCCGTATAATTTTTAGCCTGAGATTCCGCTTTTGCCGTAGCTGCAGAAATATCAGCATCTGATATTGAAGTACCAAAATCCGGTTTAGAAGCATCTGATGAATATTCCTGACCGGTTTTTTCAATATTACTTACTGTTGTAGTTTTATTGCCTTTTGCATCCGTTGTAGTGGTAGTTACCGTATAGCTTGAGGAGTTACCGGAATCTGCTCCACTAAAATCTTCCTCGTAGCCATCATCATAATCTTCCTCACCACTCTCATATGAACCATCATTACCATATGATGCTGCATTGAAAGCTGTCTTAAAACCGGAAACAAACGAATTGACTTCATTATTAAATCCGTCTTTAATATTTGAGCCTAAATTACTAAGTTCATTTTTAAATGCTTTTTCCAAGTTTCCATCTAATGAGATAGACGTCCCCAAAGACTCGCTCAAACCGTTCTGTAAACCCAAAACAAAATTATCAATTTCATTTTGTCCCATGTTTTTAAGTGTTTGACCGATATTTTTATCCAACGTGATAGAGGTTCCCAAGGCGCCATTCAAACTATTTTGCAAACTTGATACAAAACTATCCACCTCATTTTGCCCCATATTTTTGAGTGTTTGACCGATATTACCGTCCAAAGTAATAGAGGTTCCCAAAGCGCCATTCAAACTATTTTGCAAACTTGATACAAAACCATCCACCTCATTTTGCCCTAATCCCTTGAGAGTTTGTTTTATATCACCATCCAACGGAATATCTTTACCCAAAGAACTTCTAAGACCATCTTGCAAACCAGCCACAAAAGAGTCAAGTTCCTTTTGGCTTATATCTTTCACCGTCTGTTTTAAATTACCATCAAGAGGTATAGTGGTTCCCGCCGCTGTATTGATACTATTTTGCAAATTAGCAACAAAAGCATCTATTTCTCTTTGACCTATATTTTTCAGAGTTTGTTTGGCATCATTGCTTACAGTAACGGCTTCACCAACAACCTTATTTACATTGTCTTGAAAATCCGAAACAAATGAAGATATTTGTTTATCACCGGCATCTTTAATGGCTTGCCCTATTTGTTTATCCAAAACAACTTTTCCTCCGGAGTCCTTACTTACAGTATTTTGCAAATTAGCAACAAAATTGTTTACTTCTTTTGTTCCCAAATCTTTAAGCGCTTGTCCGATTGTTTTACCGGCAGATGTTTTTGAATTAACCGCCGTAAACGTAGTGGTTTTAACATCATTAGATGCTGTTTTTGTTGCAGTAACCGCATTTGTAACCGGTTTTGAGCTACCTATTATGGTTGTAACCGTAGAGGTATTTTTAGATTTTACAATGGTTGCTTTTGGAGTGCCCGTTTTTGCTGTTGGAGTTGATATTGCCGGAGTAGTAGCAGCTTTTGTTACCGGTGCATTATTCTTATTTGCACTGCTCGTTGCAGTAGATGCGTTTTTGAGGGAGGTAAAGTTAAATCCAGACTTAACTGTATTATTGTTCAACTTCGCATCCGCGGCCATTGTTTCGGATGGCATCATCAACCCACACAAAGCAACACAACTCAATAAAATAAATTTATTAGATAACTTAATCATAATACGACTCCTTAATTAATCACAACCACCCATAAACAACTTCACTGCTTACGATTTTTATTGATTAATGGCGCGATTGCCTTCTAACCAATTATAAGCTCTGTTAAAGTTGCTCTTTTGCTTTTCTGCTTCTTGTTTTTGTTTTTCCATTTCGCGTTCGGCCAATTCACGAATAGCATTAGCCTGAGCACCAGCCCTTTCCAGTGCTGCTTGTTGTTTAGCAAGCTCCGACATCATACCATTGGCGCGCATAGCAATTTCTTTCTTTTGATTTTCAATAATGGATTTAACTTCTTTCAAACTGCTTTTGGCGCTGTCTATCATTCCCTTTATATTGTTTCCGAATCTATCCAAACTACCACCAATCGATGAAATTTTACTAAACAAATCATTTGCCGCAGCGGCATACCCTTCATTGGCTATTTGCATCGCGGCTTGTAAATTACTTTCAATCTGTTGCTTAATTTCCTGAATCTGGTTAGCAATATTTTGAACTGACTGCACAGCTTCTTTAAGATCCAAGGTTGGCAGAGGAAACGCATAAGCCTTCCCGATAAACCCGAAGGCCATAAGAGTAATTATTAATGTTCTCTTGAATTTCTTTAATATATTCATAATAACCTCCTACACTTCACATCTGTGCTATTCTAACTGAAATTTAACAAAAAAGTAAATACTTTTTTAAAAACCTATGCAATATTTAAATATTTTGTAACAAATCCATCTTCTCCGTATTCTTTAATTAACTGTTGAACCAACAACACATTCTTACGACCGGAGTTATAGATTCGCAGATATTTGCCCAACCCGCCTAAATTAACATCCAAAACAACAGATTCGCCTGTAACCGGACGCGAAAGTAAAATCGCATACGGGCAATCACGATATGACTTACCGAAAATAAAATCGAGTTCGCTCTGTGTTAAATTCCAGTTAGCATAGTCTTCAACCTGTGCTTGCGGATTGCGGAAGAAAATAACGGTTTGACATTGACCGCGAATAACCTCGCCCACTCCCAACTTATCAACAATATTCGGCTGTTGGAATGCGCAGAGATATGCTTGCCGTTTTTTACGTCCCTCTTGCAAACCTATAATGAAATAATCCCTAAACATAGGGTGTTTAAGCATTGGTGCGGTCTCATCAATCATAATAAGTGACGGCACTCCAGTTTCGCCTGTTTCCGCCTGAATACGGTGCATAATGTAACTGATTACCGCCGGTGCCAAATTTTCATCTTCAAAAATATGAGTAAAGTCAAAAGCCATAAAACGGCGACTCTTCAAATCCAAACTATCATCCTGACCGTTAAAAATTGCTCCGTATTGTTCCGGATTTACCCAACGATAGAGCTCGCGACGCATATTTCCGGTTGGCGAAAAGCAACTCTTATACAGATTTTTCAACAAACGTTCTTCCGGACGTAAATAATCAAAAGCCGTAGTAACCGCACGGGCTACTTCTCTATCTGCCAAAGCATCATCAACCATTGTTATCGACTTTAACCAGCGGCGTAAGAAAGCTCTGTTTTCCGGAGTGTTGGCACAATCAAACGGATTTAAAGACACATTTTTTTCATCTCCGTCAAATCCTACGTATGCTCCTTTAACAGCGCGTGTAAAGATTTGCGCACCTAAGTGACGATCAAAGAAAAATACCCGCAAATCACCATGACGCATAGCTTGTCCGGCTAAGAAAGTCAGCAAAGTTGTTTTACCTTGACCGGTCGGACCGATAATGCAACAGTGTGCCACAGCAGATTCTTCACTGCTCACATGAAATTGAAAACGATATGCTGAACCTGACATAGTGCGGAACACGGTAATTGCCCCTTGTCCCCAGTCGCTTTTTCCAAAACCCTCAGCCGGTTTATCCAAAGTTATTGCCATAGCAATAACGCGCGATAAATAGCGATATGTTCTCGGATATGTATCATACGTCGGGAATTGAGTAAAGAATATGGCTTGTGTTACCCAACCTTCACGCACCGGAGTAATACCGAATGAACGACAAATACGTTGAACTTCGGATTCGCCAAACTCCAATTCCTCTTTTGAACGAGCCTTAACAATAATGGTCATGGAATATTCACAAAGCGATTGATAATCATTATCACTATCATCAATAGTTGCCAAAGCTGTAGCATATTGATCAACCACACCGCCTGATAAACTGGTTGTCATGGCCATACGTTGTTGTTGCATTAACAAAGCTTTTGCTTCGGCACGAAAAATCGGACGTATGTTGTGTAACAAAATCAACTCGCAATCAATCGCGTTCAAAGAAAAAATCATACTCTCGTCCATAGAATCACCACTGACGCGAATACCCAAAGCTATTTCATAAACACTCTTATCGCCCGAAAAAAAGTGTATAACACCTTCTTCCTTTGTAAAATGAATATGATCCGAAGTTAGCATCTCGCATAATCTTGCACCCTCGGTATTACGCACTTTCGGGGTTGGTAAGGATACCGGACTGCATAAGTGCGAAAATAAATAAAACGGACTTTCCATCGGTGAACTTGTGTCTGTTTCATACATAGGGTGCACTCCGTAATCCCCAAGAGTAGAAATCAGGCTTTGCGATGCATAGTTCAAATCTTTAAGCGCGTCCTTGCGATCAATAACCGACAAAATAATATAGTGTTTATTTTCATAAACTCTGTTCATATTATCAAACCAAATATTGGAAACAGTTTCCAAAATAGGGTTATTAAAATCCTTTTTTTCACTCTCTAACGAAGTATGATCACGCGTGGTAATAACACGGCAGATAATTTGCAAATTTGCCATATCGTCAACCCACGATTTTCGCGCCGACATCATAGAATACGCCTGTTCAAGAGTAGCCGACGCCAAATCGGTTCCCTCCAAACGAAACACTCGAGCATATGAGTTGTTGCGACATTGAATGGTAACGCCGTCAGACATCAGTTTTTGAAAAGGTAAAAAGTCCGAAACACGAGATTCGCGAGGTTGTGGCAATATCCAGTTGCCAAACCGGCTGGAAAGCAAAATAGCAAAAGAAGCCGCTGAAACAATACCTATAATTGCCACAGCAACTTCAATATTGTTCAGACCTTGCACAAATATACTGAAAAAATCAAAATCATTCATGGCTCAAACTTATTTCCCTGCACTGCGTATAAATTAATTGTTTTCATATATGTTTGCCCGTAGCCCTGCATCATTGTTGAAAGGTGCGGTTCTTTTAAACCGGCAAAAACAAGTGCAACATGCGACATTATAATCAATGTAACAAAAAACAACGGGTTAACATCGGCCATACCAATTCCGATAAACATCATCGGAAATTGAACTCCCAAATTTATAATAGCCGGAATCATCGGTGCCCATAAAATTTTCGGCGGCTGCGCCACGGCTTTCAAAATATCTTCTCTCATCGACTTTTTCTCCCTAACTGTCCTCGTAAAGCCTGCACCACAAAATGATCACTTTTGCCGGAATGCACTATTTTCCCGATTTCCTCATAGGCACTTTTAGTATCTTTTATCACTAAATTACGCGGATTTTTGCAAAGAGCTTTAACATCGCTGAGAATTTTTTTCAAAGCTTTGGCATCTTCCATATTTTTTTCAACATTAATGTATGAGTCTATATCTTCAACCCTTACAGTTTTGCCGATATTTTCCTGTTTATAGCTTATCTCGTCCACCATTTTAAGCTTTTTGAGCGCCAACATTTCCTTGTTATTAAGTTGATAAAGATTGGTATTTTGATCGCCCGCCGAAGTCTGAGCACCCTCCAAATCCGTATCGTCAATATACGCACCGGCAGTCGGAACATATATTAAACAAAAACATAATACCCAAAACAACTTTTTCATACAATTCATCCCTTGGGAATGCGGTTATATCAACAGATTTATATCAGCCGGCCCCACTCATATCGGCTCCGGTTGCCAACTGTTGTGTTTGGTTGGCATAGGCAATAATAAACACACCCAGCAAAATGGCTATCAACCATTTCCAGTTGAAGTTTCCAAACATTCCGCCGATACAAACACAGGCAACGCCGATGGTGGCTGCCGGATAAATGATTTTTTTCAATCCCGCAAAAATAGTTTCACCGGCGGTGGTCAAACTCTCAAACACGGCAAAAGCATCTGTTGTGTAAAAAAATAAAGAAAGCACCATACATAAGGTGTATTTGTTATTATATAAAAATTTCTTTATATTATTAAACAACATAATTATCCTCCTTTCACCAAACTATACGCAGGGCGGAGAAAGGGCGATCCCTTTCTCCGTTCTGTATTTATTAGGCGTCTCCTGTACCACCAAGCAGGGAATCGCTGAAACCAGAAGAGTCACCTGTTGTGTTGGATGCGTATTCAACAATGGCACCGGCGGCGGCAACAACTGCCAAACCAAAAGCCAAAGCAGCAAACCAAGCCCATTTAACTTTGCCGAAAACGGCTTGGAAAGCCAAAGCAATCAAACCGAAACCGCCAATTACGAATACAACCATTTTGGCGTTACGGAACAAGTTAAGCAACTTACCTCTGGCTGTTCCGAATACGGAAGCGTGTGTACCGTCAGCCACAGTTGCGCTTGCATCACCCATCATAACCATGGTGAACAAAAACACCATAGAAAGAAGTGTGAACATATTATTCTTTAAGAATTTCATTTCTTTTCTCCTAAATAAATTTCTCTATACATTTTCATAATAACTCAATTTATAAAAAAATTCAAGCATTCTTTGTTTTTATTAAGTATTTGTTTTTACTAAATAAAAAGCCATGTAACAAAAATTTCATATTTAGCATTATAAAAACATATGACTTGCTGATAGCACTAAAAAGTAAAAAAATTGATAACAAATCGCCTTAATGCAAAAATGTATTTTCCACTAAAAAAAACGATCGCCCGCGTCATAAAAAGCGGGCGATTTTTGTGTTACCGTTCAGGTTAGCGACTTGTGCCACCTTTACCGTATTTTCCCAATACGCTTTTAACCTTAGATGCGCTTAGGTTGCTTTCTGTTTGGGTGGAATTACCATCTTTATCTACTTTTACTTCATAGACTTTCTTGGTATCACCATCTTTCACATATACGGTATGATTGCCTTTATCATCGCTTACTGCGCCAATCATCTTATCCGGTTTGGTTCCATCTTCTGCGCCAACGGTTGAGGCATCTGCTTGCATATTTTTGTAAGTTGTTACCGTGTGTTGACTTTCGCCAACATCAACCGTACGGGTTTTTACCGTGGCACCATCAACTTTAACGGAATGGGTATCGCCATCGTTTTTAACCTTAAACTTATGCTCAACACCCTCGCTGTCGTTCATTCTGCCGGATACTGAATATTTGGCATCGTCTAAATCAGCCGGATTTGTAATGCCTTTTTTATGCATAGCATAGGCTTTGGCATACTCATCAACATCTCCGCGGAAATTACCGGTAGATTCGACCTGAGCTTCAAATTCATGTTTTTTATTAAAGATACCGGTATTCTTAACCCGTCCTTTAAGTTCAACAATTTTCTTTTCGTTTTCAGTCAGTTCTTTTTGTTGTCCATCTTCAACAGTGGTCTTTCCGCCATCAACATTGTCAACTTTACTTTCTCCACTATCGACACCGCTGTGTCCGCCGTTACCATGCCCTCCGTGATAAATTCCGGCCTTAGCATTTTCTTCATCACACAGCTTTTGGAAAGTTTGCTTGTCGTTGATAAAGTCATTAAACTCTTTTTCCTGTTCCGGCGTAAACTTTATATCATCCTGCAAGTGTTCACGTAAAACACGTGACGGAATATAAGAACGTCCTTCATCTGCCATAATTTTATCAGCATCTTCCTGACTCATAACACCCATATCAACCAACTTTTTATAAATAACCGTCGGTCCGATTTGTGTTGCTTTATACAAATCAGTATCAGGACCCAATTGTTCGGCTGTAAGAGCATGCGCCTCAACAGCAGCTTCCGGTGCCGGTGCCTCTTGAGCTGGTGCTTCTTGTGCCGGTGTTTCTTGTGCCGGAGCCTCTTGTGCCGGTGTTTCTTGTGCCGGAGCTTCTTGTGCCGGTGCTTCCTGCGCCGGTGCAGCAGGAGCTTCGCTGTGTTCGGCGTTCATCGCATTCGCTATATCAGGAGCAGAAGCTAAACCGATACCAATCGCCGTACCGGCAAGAGCGCCGTATGAACCGGCCTTAATATCTTGGACATCTTTGGCTAACTGAATTACGGCAGCTTTGTCTTCGGCTGTCATATTTGGAGCATAGCTGCTGAGCAAGGCTTCAACTTTTTGTTCGTCGCCCAAATCTTTCCATACACCGGTTAATTTAGAATACATTTCATCTGCCGGATCTTTCTTTTTGGAAAACTTAGAAACTATCTTGCCCCAAAATCCTTTTTTCTGAGGTTGAGGTTCACCCTCTTCCTGTGTTGGAGCGTATTTGGCCAAAATTGCTTTAAGTTCTTTTTCCTTTGGTTTAAGTTTATTGCGGGCAAACATATAAGAACCGGCACTGGTAACCGCTGTTAAAGCGCCCATCATTTTCATTTTTAATGCGCTCATTGCCACTGCTTGTCCTGCGCTGGCCGCGCCTAAACCGGCAACACTGCCGAGTGCACCGAAAGATAATACGCCGGTAGCAGCCATAGCCCCTGTAAAGGCTGCGGAAACACCAAACATTAAAGCTTGTTTGGCCAAATTAAAGGCTTCTTCTTTATTATTACGCAGATAATTGAAAAATCCTTTTGCAGAAGGTTTGCCTTCGGTTTGTGATTTATAATTTTTCCATGAAGACATTACCGTACTTTTAAGTTTCCATCCGGAAATTGCTGTTAAACCGATCGGACCTGCCGCAACCAAAGCAACCCCGCTCTGAACCACATTTTTAACACCTTCTTTAAGGAATTTCATTAATTTAGGGTGTTTTTGCGTGAATGTTCTTTTTTGTTCCTTTGCCGGTGCAACAACTTCATCCAACCCGACTTTTTGTGCCATACGCGATGCATACATGGCGTTATTTTCCGTATATACGCCGTTATTTGCCGTATATATTCCGGAAATTACATAATTAACGAAATCGGCTTCCTGTTCTTTCTTTTTATCCGGATCTTTCTCTGCTTCATCCCACTGATCCTGAGTTATATTTCTGTTTTTCAGATAGCCGTCAAGCCATTTTTTCTGTTCGTCATCTGAATTATCAAAGGCTTGAATTTGAGAATTTACACTGGTTTGATATCTTGAGCTGACTTCTCCCAATTTTTCCATATAACGTCTTTGAGCGGCTTCTTCGTCCTCTTCCGGAGTTTCCAAAGCCAACTCGGTCAAAGTCATCGAGCGCAAAAGGTTGAGTGTTTCACGAGTAGTTTCCGGATCTGATTGAGCTAATCTTTTAAACCCTTCGTCTTCCTTCATATCTTCCGGAATAACAAATTTATCATCAACTGTTAATTCAACCCACTTGTTTTGATTTGCCAGAACCGTTTGTGCATCCGGCAAATTCCCGTCTAAACCGTATGTTTCATCATAATCCTGCAAATGTTGTTTGAGCTCGTCTTCCTGAGCATAAACATATTCCGAATCGGCAGTTTTCATTATGCCAACATAGTCATTTACCATCGGCGCATTATCGCGATCTAACGTAGTTTCATTCAACTGCTTTTCGGCATATTCTTTTATTTGCGCGGCTTCTTGAATTATTGCCTGCAACTCGTCGCTGTTAGCATCTTCTCCGGCACTAACACGAGCCTCTACACTGGCAAGCAACGACTTATGTTTGGCATATAAATCAAACGATGTCATTTCGTCATAATTTGTTGTATCAGCCATCTCAAATTCTCCTTTTAGTGTTCTATTTTTTGGCAATATAACATATTTTGTCAATTTTTGCAACAGTTTTTTGCATTTTATTTTAAGAATAGTAAAAAATTCGTTATTACAAGCAGATATGCAGAAAAATTATGTGTTTTTATACACAAAAAAGGCCTTTAATCAGGCCGTTTGTGTTGTTTTGCAAAATTTTTACCGAACTCTTTGGCGACTGCGTGTGCGCTGATACATTTCCAAAGCTCGTTCAAGTTCCTTTCGGCTTTCGCGAATCCGCTGATTTTCAAGATGTCGTTCTTCACGTTCAAATTGTTGACGCTCCAAACCATGCGAATCGGCACCGTGTGGCTGCATATTTTCTCTTGTCGAATATCTTTGTTCCAACGCTAAACGCTCCTCTTCCGGCAATTTAGCTTCCACCTGCCGATTTAACTCGTTTAATAAAAATTTAGCTTTACGCGATGCCATTTTTTTCTCCATTATAGACAAAGTATAACATATTTTTTGACAGAATGCAACAATTTTCTTTGCATTGGGTATATTTTGAATAGACCACCGTTGATACAGAGAGAGCACAATACTTGTATTTATAATTCAGAACAACAAAAATCCTCGATTCTATTTAGTGCGAATCGGGGATTTTACTCAACAAAAGAATAATTTTATTTAATTAAACCGAATTTTTTCTTCCCCTGAGCTATTTTAACGGCTCCATCTACCAAATCAGCAGTGGTAATTACATAATTTTCATCAACCACCGGCTTATCGTTTATTTTTAATCCGGACTGTTTAATAAGTCGGCGAGCTTCCCCTTTACTGGCAACAAAACCTATCTGTAAAAAGGCATCCAAAACACCTATACCGCTATTTAAATCTGCATTCAAAGTTGGTAAATTTTCACCTGTCGTTCCTTGTTCAAAAGTTTTAATCGCTGTATCTTGCGCCTGTTGGGCTGCATTCAAGCCACGACATATTTTAGTAGCCTCAAAGGCCAAAACTTTTTTAGCTTCATTAATTTCTTTATCTTGCAGTTTTTCCAAACGATGAATTTCATCCATCGGCAAATCGGTAAATATGCGCAAACATTTACTAACCTCGGCATCGCCGATATTGCGGAAATATTGGTAATAATTGTATGAAGGCAACTTTTCTTCATTTATCCATACGGCATTGCCCTCCGATTTGCCCATTTTTTTGCCGGCCGAATCGGTGATAATCGGGCTGGTGAAACCGAATAACTCAGTATCATAACGACGACGCCCCAATTCTGTTCCCGAAGTTATGTTACCCCATTGATCGGCTCCGGCTATTTGCGCACGGCAACCATATTTTTGTAACAAAACACAAAAATCATACCCCTGCAACAGCATGTAGTTAAATTCTAAGAATGACATTGGTTGCTCACGCTCCAAACGGCTCTTTACACTGTCCATAGTCAGCATACGATTGACCGAATAGCAAGTACCTATGTCGCGCAAAAAAGATAAATAATTTATGTCCTTAAACCAATCCCAGTTATCAACCATAAAAGCATCTGTCGGACCATCTCCGAAACGTAAAAATTTGGAAAATGATTCTTTTAAGCCGACAACATTGTGTTGCAACGTTTCTTCATCCAAAAACGGACGCAATTTATCTTTACCTGATGGATCGCCGATACGCGCAGTAGCACCACCAACCAAAGTTATAGGTTTATGACCGCACTTTTGAAACCAACGTAACATCATCAGCGGCACAATATGCCCAACATGTAAACTATCTCCTGTCGGATCGGAACCTAAATAGCCAACAGCAGGCTTACCTTTGCTTTCGCATTCATAGAGATAGGCGTCAAAACCTTCTTCGTTAGTGCATTGATTATAAAAGCCACGCTCTTGCATTATATTTAAGAATTCCGATTTAAATTTTGTCATAGTTATTTTTAATCCTTTTGCTGTCTATACCAAATTTTAACCGGTGGTAGAATATCATAATTCGGGATAATTGCAACAGGATATTTTGCTTATGATGATAAAAAATTTAAATTCATTAGGTGTTTTTGGCAGTGCATCGCTAAATTCGGTGGAAATTGCTCTGATTAACAGCGATGGAATAGATATTTCGCAAATCATAAAAACATCTGTTGTCCACTATCCGGAAAATTTGGCTTTAAAAATACGCGCGTTAATCAATCAACGTAACCGGAGTTTTGCCGAATTGGAAAATAATATTGAAGTGCAAAAAGTTCGCAAAGAAGTGAGCGATTTTTATGTTGAAGTTATTAAAGAGTTTTTAAACGAAAATCAAGCAGATATAATAGGCGTTGACGGATTAACCGTTTTTTGTGATGCTGAAAATCGCTGTTCTTATCAAATAGAGGACGGAAGTAATATCGCCGACGGATTGCAACGGCAAATTATAACTCATTTTCACAAAGCCGATTTACTTTGTTGCGGACAGGCGGCTCCACTTTCTCCGACTTTTTTTAATTATTTGGGACAAAAAATAGAAAAACCGGCGTTGTTTATTGATTTAGAAACGGTGTGCAGTTTGATTTATGTGAATGAAACCGGTGAATTATTGGCTTTTGACTGCGCTCCTTGTTTGGCAATGATTGAAGACTGGACTTTTCGCCATGCCAACATGCAAACGGATTATAATGGTAAATTAGCCATCACCGGCAAGGTTCATAAACAAATAGTTGAAACAATGTTACACCATAAAATCTTGCGCAAACGTCCGCCCAAAGCCTTGGATATTTTGTGTTTCAGCGATAAAAAAGAACATTTAGAAGGTCTTACATTGGAAGATGGAGCGGCCACCGCCACCAATTTTATTGCAGAGGCAATATATCAGGCCGCTCTAAATTTTTTACCTGCAATTCCGCACAATATTTTTTTGGCCGGCGAAGGAACAAAAAATCCATCGTTGGTTCGTTTTATCAAACAATGTTTTGCCCCGAGAAATTTGCAGAATATAACTTGCTTTAATACCGGTTTTGAGCACGTTGGTGCCATATATACCGCATTTAATGCCATTCGTCGAACATACGGATTACCTATAACTTTTCCGTCTACAACAGGAGTGGCAGAACCTTTAACCGGAGGAGAGTTTTATGAAAACAAACGAAAATAATACCGTAGAAGTAAAAAATTTGTGCAAAAATTACGGAACATTGCAAGCTTCCGCAAATATTTCCTTTTGTGCAAAAAAAGGTGATATTATTGCTTTGTTGGGTCCGAACGGTGCCGGTAAATCAACTTTAATGAATATGATTGCCGGATTTTTGGCACCATCTTCCGGTAGTATTAAAATTATGGGTAAAAACATTGCCGAACATCCTGTTTTTGCCAAAAAAAATATCGGCTTTTTACCAGAGGGTTCGCCACTTTATTATGATATGAGCGTTAAAATGTTTTTGCAATATATGGCTGAATTGCGAGGATTAAATAAACAAGCGGTGCTAAAAGCCATTGACACGGCAAATATCGGTAATGTGGCAGAGCAAAAAAACGAAACACTTTCCAAAGGTTATCAGCGCCGTGTAGGTTTTGCGCAGAGTATTTTGCATAATCCGCCGATTTTATTGCTCGATGAACCGACAGACGGCCTTGACCCCAACCAAAAAGACTATATCCGCAACCTGATTAAACAAATGGCTGCCGATAAAACAGTCATAATTTCAACCCATCTTTTGGAAGAAGCTGAAAATGTTTGCAATCGCATAATTGTTTTGGATGCGGGAAAAATTAAGGCAGACGGAACCATGAAAGATATTCTGAAACAAACTAAAACTAAAAACTTGGCAGAAGCTTTTCGCATTTTAACCGGAAAGGAAAAATAAAATGAAAAAAATATGGACAGTTTGCAAAAATGAATTGAAACGTTACTTTATTTCTCCGCTGGCGTATGTTTATTTAATTAGTTTTTTATTGTTGAACGCCTCTTTTGCCATCTATTTCGGTGATTTTTTCAATCGAGGACAAGCAGATTTATTATCTATGTTTACATTTTTGCCGTGGCTTTATCTGTTGTTTGTTTCGGGCATAGCTTCGCGTTTGTGGGCAGAAGAATTTCATAACAAAACTATTGTGCAAATTGCTACCATGCCTATTGATATCAGCTCTTTGGTTTTAGGTAAGTTTTTTGCCGCTTGGCTGTTTTGCGGTTTGGCGCTGATATTAACTTTTCCGCTTTGGTTGAGTGTAAATATATTGGGCAATCCGGATAACATGGTCATTTTACTCGGATACATCGGCGGATTTATGCTTTCAGGATGTATGTTGGCAGTGGCACAAACAGTTTCGGCATTAACCAAAAGTCAGGTAATAGCCGTAGTGCTTGCGGTTATTGCCAATTTATTTTTCTTTTGGAGCGGAGTAGAATATATTTTAAGTTTCTTTCGTTTATTTTTAAACGACACATTCGTTGATACTATTGCTTCATTTAGCTTTTTGCGGCATTTTAACACATTAAGCAAGGGTTTGTTTGGACTTAACAATCTTATCTTTTTTATTTCTTTGATTGCTTTTTGCAACTATACAACAACACTTATCGTCAATTTTAAAACGGCGGGCACTTCCGGATGGCTAAAATCAACCGACAAAACATATACTGTATGTGCTTGGATTATGTTGTTATTGGGATTTTTCGGAATTAATATTTTGGCAAACAACTTAACCAAAGATAAACAGCTTGATTTTACACAAGAGAAACTTTATACCCTAAGCGAGAATACGGTTAAGATACTGCAATCGTTGCCGGAACCGGTGGTTGCGAAATTATATTTTTCGCCTGTTTTGGAAAAACGTAATTCTCTCTTACGCGAAAAATTTGATAACATACGCATATTATTACAAAAATACAAAGCTGCTTCAAACGGCAATTTTGAATATAAAGTTTACTATCCTAAATTTTTAAGTACACAAGAAGATGTAGCTTTGGCCAACGGAGTGCAGGCAATCCCTTTGATTGATTTAAATCAAAATGCGTTATTCGGGCTGACTTTGGAGGACAGTTTACAAAACAAAGCCGTAATACCGTATTTTGCACAAAATAACTTCGGTTCGCTTGAACAAGATATCAGCAGTAAAATTTACCAATTAGAGCTCCAGAAAAAAAATATCGGTATTTTTACAAACCTGTCAATTTTCGGTTCTTCCGGCGATGACGGAATAATTAACAGTCCGTGGGAAATAGTGCGCGTTTTGGAAGAAAATTATAATGTAATCCGCCTCAAAAACGAACAAGATTTTGCCGATAATAATTTTGATGTTTTAATTTTACTCTATCCGCAAAATTTATCGCCTAAAATAATCGAAGCCATTAAAAAATATTCGCAAAACAATGGAAAAATTATTGTTTTATTAGATCCGGCAAATGAGGCTTCACGTTCATATACTATCACAACAGGTGCTTTAAAAAGTTCTGATTTGGGTGAACTTGAACAATTTTGGCACATAAAACTTTATCCGCAATATGTAGTAGCCGATTTAAAAAATTCCATTACGGTTGATGCAACGGTTGATTATAATACAAACCCGACATTCACTCAGGATGTTATTCAATTTAGACTTGGCAAAGATGATATGAATCCTTTTCATCCGATAACCTCATCTTTGCATGAAATAATGTTGGCTTCCGCCTCGGTTGTTATGCCTGAAAAAGAGGCGTACGAACAAGGAAAAATAGAATTTACTCCACTCTTAAAAGCCAGTGACATCTCATCTGTTATGACTTCAGATGTTGTTATTGACGGCTTAAATCCGCAGGAAATTTTGGAATATTTCAGAGCCGATAACAATCAAAAAATAATCGCTGCGGAAGTTATTGGAAAAACAAAAGATAATCCGTTTGATTTGATTGTTATAAATGATAGCGATTTTCTTTATGATTCGTTTTGGATGAATAAAGAAATTTTGTTGGAAAATGAATATGTCCGTAATATATTTGACAATGCAAATTTGTTGCTTAATGCCATTGACTATTTGAGCGGTGACAATACCTTAATTGCCTTGCGCGGGAAACGGGCGACAATTCGTCGGTTTGATGATATTGAAATACTACGCCGTATCAATTCTCTGAATTATAAACAACAGGAAATGGCTCTGTTTGCAAAAACCGATAAAGCTAAGCAAGCCTTGCAGGAAGTGTGGAGTAAAAAGAATTTTGAAGAACGGGAAAACTTTACTCCCGATGAATTGGCTGCAATTTCCAAAATACGTGGTGAGTTGGATAAAGCTCGACAGGAACTGAGTGACTTGCGCTATCAGGCGTTTAAGGATATAAAATCCATTGCCGATAAAATTGCCGTGTTTAACATTGCCACGATACCGGCAACAATATTGCTTATTTTGCTTGTTTGCACATTATGGCGTAAACGCAAAAATTTAAGCCTTCCGCATATCATAAGAGCAGATAAAAAGCTGTTTCAACTCAGTGCTGTTTGTCTTTTGTTGTTAGCTATCGGATGTATTTCCGCACACTTAACAAATCTGAGCAGTATTGATAATTATGAAAACAAGATTGTTTTTCCGCAATTAGCGAATCGTCTTAATGATGTGCAGAAAATAGAACTCAAAAATCATGAACAAACACTTACTTTTGTTAAAAAAGAAAATATGTGGATTTTATCGGAATTTGATAAACTTCCGTTGTATCAGGAAAGAATACGCCATTTATTAACTACTTTGGCAAACGCAAGTTATTTTGCCCGCAAGTCTGATAAAGCAGAAAACTTGGCCATGTTTAATTTGTTACCGATTGAAGATGAAAAATCTCGTGCCGTAAAAGTAAGTTTATACAGCGATACGGGATTGTTAGAAACATTTAATCTTGGCGATATAAATATTGATATCGGACGTGGAGCCAAAGCGGCTTACATTAATTTTGAAAATCAGTTTCAAGTTTGGGAAATAAGTGCTGATTTTGTAGATATGGATTTAGACTGGCATAAGTGGACATACAGCAATTTGTGGGATTTGCGCTATGGAAGAATCGATGGAAGTAAATCGTTACAAACAAACGCCGAAGATAAATATGCTCATATAATGAAACTATTGCTTAATACTCCGATTATTGATGTGGCAGAGATTAAATTAACTGAGCCTATACACATTCTTTCCTTTTTCATAGAAGACGGCAATTATGTTGACATTTATTTTTACAAACAAGGAGATAAGGCCTACGCACTATACAAATTTAATCTGCCGAAACAAAATCATCATCTTGACTTATTGCAAAAATATCTGCAAAATAAAGCCGTAGAAATTGATGCCGAAAAAATGGAGAAAATAATTGAGCTTAGCCGAAAATAATATCGATGAAACAGCCAAACTCAAATATTTGGCGGCTGTTGCCAGTATTGCCACGGCATTTTTGTTGCTTAATGTTAAAATGTTGGCAGTATTTTTGACAGGTTCACTTTCCATAACTTCGTCTATGATAGACAGTTTGTCCGATATGGTTTCTTCACTGATTACTTTTATAGCCGTGCGTTATTCAGACAAACCGTTGACATCTCAACATCGCTACGGTTACGGTAAGGCCGAATCAGTGAGTGCCCTGTTTCAAGCGGCATTTATTATGTGTTCAGCCGGATTTATTTTATATGACGCAATTTACCGTTTTTTGCATCCGATAGCAATAAAACAAGCCGAATTGGGTATTAACATTATGTTGGTGTGTATTTTATTCACCTTGCTTTTAATCGGATTACAAAAATATGTTGTTTATCGCACTAAATCACGAGCAATTTCTGCCGACAGTTTGCATTATGTAGTAGATTTACTTTCCAACGGATCCGTTGTTCTTTCATTGGTAGTGGTAAAATATTTCAATATGGAATGGGCTGATATTATTGTTGCCGTTTTAATTGCGGTTTATTTGTTATATAACGCAATGCAGTTGGCGCGTTCGTCGTTGGAAGAATTAACCGACAAAGAGCTTGATGAAAACATTAAACGCGACATTATTAAAATTGCTCTTTCCGTTAAAGGAGTGCGCGGATATCACGATTTTCGTTCACGCGTTTCGGGAAGCCGTGTGTTTGTAGAAATACACATTGAGATAGACGGCTTTTTAACCCTCTATAAAACACATGATATTGCCGAAGCGGTGGAAAATAACATCATCGCACAATATCCGCATGCGCAGGTAATTATCCACCAAGATCCGTATGGAATTGAAGAAAAACACCTTGATGCGGATATTTTGGAGTAATTTAAACGGCATCCCTTATCTTTTAATAAGCTAAAAGAGTTTGCCCGTCTGTTGATTTCGGATCAAGATCACAAATAAATATCATACCATCAGTAGCATCATAGTCAGAGCTTTTTAACTTTTCCCGAAATGTTATAATACTATCCAAATCCGCCGGCATCTCCATAAAACCTGAATGCATGCCATAACCACCGATAATTCTGCAACCGACAACAGACCAATCATAGCTGGCAATATCAATAAAAGTCTCGTCATCAACTTTGCCATATGAATATATCGCAAAAGATTTTTCATCTTTGCAAAGGGAACCAGTATAACAACCTGCCACTAGACTAAAACGAAAACCAAACACATCTTTAATACTATTACCATCCCACATTTCATCAGGTACTAGCTTAGCTTTTTTTATAACATTAATATCTAATCCCTCATAATTTCTTTGCGGCGCAAAGAAAGCACGCACATTACCGGCAGTCAAAGTTACTTGTTCAATATATTTATTTATCCGATATCTATGCATAGCTTTGCTATATCCGGCTATTCCTCCAACCGATAAAACACCGATGATAGCAAGCACACCAAGCATCTCTATCATCGAGCGTCCGTTTTGATTTTTAATTTCTAAGTTTCTCATAGTAAACTTCCTTTCATTTAATTACTGATTCAATGTTAAAATTGCCGCCCGATAAGAGCGGCTGGAAGCTGTAAACTACCTAAAAGAATAGTGTCGCATATTAACACAACATAACCTATTTTGCGACCTTCCAACCATACAGTCGGAAATTTAACGTCCATTGGACGCTTTTAGAGAGGCTTACAGACCCCAGATGATTTTTACCTCATCTTGGGTTTACGCTATCATTAAAGTAATCAAATGTCAACTATTTTTTACAGCAACGAAAAAAGAGCTCCCGTTGAAGCTCTTTTTTTCTCTGTTTAATATTATCTTATTTTCCGCCTTTACTCACCACAACCATTGCTTCGCGCAAAATTCTTTCGTTAATAGTATAAGCAGATTGCAATTCGGCGATTACTGTGCCAGCCGGCTTAGTTTTATCCTCCACTTCTTGCACAACGCGCTCAAAATTAGGATCAAACACACGCCCCATACTTTCAATTTTTTTAACACCGAATTTGGCAAAAACTTTGGTTAGCTCGTTTTGAGTCATTTCCACGCCTTTTAATAAACTGGCGCACTGTTCCTTGTTTTCGTCACTCACCGAATCGATGGCACGTTGTAAATTATCCGCCACACCCAAAAGCTCCTTGGCAAAATCGGCTATTGCAAACTTAGAATTCTTTTCAATTTCTTGTTGACAACGTTTCTTAACATTCTCCGCTTCGGCGTAAGTGCGCAAAAAAGCGTCTTTCAATTTGGCATTTTCAGCTTTTAATTGCTCTATTTCCTTGTTTTCGGAATCCTCACCTTCCGGTTTATGCACATCTTTTTGCGGAGCCGGTTCTTCCTCATCTACCAAATCAAGACTCACCGGAGCGCTTTCTTCTTCGCAAATCTGTTCTGTATCTTCCGTATTTTCCTTATTTTCTTTATCCATAATGCCCTCTTTAAAGTTTGCAAAACATTTAATATATAAATAGAACTTAGTAATTAATCTTTCACAAGTCAAGAGTTGATTTTTGTTATTGATTTTTATTCTATCTTAAAGTATAATGCAAAAAATGCTTAAATATGTATTATGAAAGGGCAAATATGTCTGCAATTATCATCGGTTCCGCACCTAATCGCGATTTTAAATTGTTACCCAATAACTTCAATAAGCGCAAATTTCGCGTAAACTATACCATTCCGCGTAACGAAATATTGATAAAAATGCAGAATTTAGCTCGGCAACAATGCACAAATAACCAAAATTGGCCCCAAATAGATATTGTTAATGCATGGATGATAAGCGCCGAAACTGCAACTTTTATGAAATGCGGAGGCTTGGGAATGGTTGCCTCAGAATTGCCTGAAAACTTTAATCAGGTATTTGGTGCCCATAAGCATAAAATGAGAATTGTTACTCCTATGTATTTGGGCGATACCGGCAAGAAAAAAGCCGAGCTAAAAAACAATGTTTATGAAGGTGCGGAAGGTAACGCCGTTAAAGTAAAAAAAATTAAAACACTGAAAGTTGTTTTTGCCGGCAAACAAAACAAACTGCGCAATTTTAACGTTGATGTATATAAAGGAGAATTGCGCGGAGTTGACTATTATTTTTTGCACAACTTAAATTTTTTCAGCATCTTTCCGGCACAAAATAATCCTTCCGGACAAACAGGCTGTTATGTATTTAATGAAAACGGAATTGATGAGGTGGAACGTTTTGCCTTTTTCTCCAAAGCTGTTTATTGCTTGTTAGAAAATTTAACCGCCAAGGATGATAAAAATGTTGAACTCCCGAATATTTTGTTGGCTAATGATTGGCACAGCGGAGCTCTTTCAGGTCTTACTAAATATGGAACGTTGGCCAAACTTTATGCCGGACGCATGGAACAAGAACAGGTTAATAAGCTTAAAAATATTCCGATAATTCATATTGTGCATCACATGGGATATCAGGGATGGGACTATAAGAATACTTCAAAAATACTTAACTCTCTATACGAAGATCTGGCGACTTTGGTTTTGAAAAATGCCAAAGCCATGAAAAACAGTAATCCGCGCACATATAACACTCTGATTGTGGAAGATACTTATAATCAGGCTTCCGGCAACATGCATTTAGCTGACAGAATCATCACGGTTTCCAAAAATTACTTAGAAGAAGTTTCTTCTGAAAAAAGCTTCGGTTTCGATTTTCGTGATATTTTAAAAATTCGCAAAAACTATCGCAATTTTTACGGTATTATCAACGGATATGAAAAAAAACTCATATCTCCAAACGCCAAAAAAATTGCTGAGATTAACGAATATTTTAAAATAACCAATTTCAAGATGTATGATGAAAATGACTTGAATGTTAAACGTTTAAACAAAGTGGAGTGCATTAAATTGCTTTCACGTTTGGCAACCGATGAGAAATATAAACAAAAAGTCATTCCGTTAATTGATTTATATAAGTTTGATGATATATCTCAGCTTGCTGCCGATGCCGATAAAATACCGGTAATTTGTATGACCAGCCGAATGGTTGAACAAAAAGGTTATGATATTGCTATCAATGCTGTTTTGAAAATGATTGACAAATATCGCAATTCTCCGGATGGGTTCCCTATTTTTATTTTAGGGGGTGCCGGTAATAAGGATTTATATTCCGATTTAATGACCTTAAAAGATACAGCGCGACAAATTGACCGCGAATTTGCCAAACGGATATTTGTTTTTCGAGGTTATAAAGATCAATTTGCTTATTCTGTGCAATTAGCGGCAGATTTTTATATGATGCCATCTTATTTTGAGCCGTGCGGCTTAACGCAAATGGAAGCCATGGCGAAAGGTTCATTGCCGATTGCCACATCCACCGGCGGTTTGGTAGATACCATCTCTGATGGAATTGATGGTTTTCGCACAGAGGCATTTTTTGCTGACGGGGAACGTATTTACGGCACAAATTTAATGGCTCAAAGATTAAAGAATAATCTTAACGCATACGAGGCTGTTTTGGAAAAAGCTTTGCGTTGTTATTATGTGGCACCCGATATTATGCGCAATATGCAATGCCGCGCCATGCAAGATGATTTTAGCTGGTCTTCACCAAACGGATCAGTTTATAAATATTTTAAGCTGTTTACTACCGGCTCTTTGTAGTTTTTCGTAAATTAAGCAAAAAATATTTGACTTTTACCTTTTTTATGATATAGTAAAAACAGAACTTCGGTTCGGGGCTTTAGCAAGCTCTTATCATACACGGTACATTTTTGTATCGTAATTGGGTTTAAATATCTCCGATTGGGTCGGAGAGCTTGTAATGGATGTTCAGGGCTTTTGCCTAAAGATTACAAGAATCATTTTGTATGATATGGTTTGCTAACTCTCTGACCGCCGTTTTTGATGCGGCATTTTTTTGTGTTAATCTTTAATTTAAGGAGATAAAATATGAAAAGTATTACAAATGAAAACTGGCGTTCACTTCTTCCGGAGGGTGATGCAGATGTACCGCAGTCTGGTCGCAGTATGATTGAGATGTTGGGAGTGTTGGCAATTATCGGCGTATTAAGTGTTGGAGGAATCGCCGGATATTCCAAAGCCATGCAAAAATATAGAATCAACAAAACTATTGAACAGATTACTTTAATTTCTGGCAATATTCGCGCCTTTTGGGGACCTCAAAATAATTATTTAGGTGTTCGTTGTTCTGCTTGGGAATGTAATAGTAGTAGCGGATGCACGGGGCACGGCATCAATAGTTCCGGAAATTATGTCGAAACTTATAATGGTTGCCCAATTATAAAAAAAGCTAAAATATTTCCCGAGGAAATGCTGACTTTAAGTGATGATGGTAAAAAAATTATGGGTATAACCAATCCGTTTGGTTATCCTACTTCATTAAGTGTTTTTCCTAAATCTGTTGAAGGTGATAATAAGGCATTTGGAATTTCTTACTATACAGGAGATAATGTAGAAGCTTGCATTGAGCTTATGACACAAGATTGGAGCAATGCAAATGTAAATGCTATTGGATTACTCAATGAGAAATCAGATATATATTTCAAAACACCGATATCAATTGATTTAGCCGCAGCAAAATGTTCAGAAATAATAGCTTCCACAACAGATGCTGATAAAGTTAAAGGTCGTCCATATATTAGTTTTTACTTTGATATAGATTTAAATGGTTCTTATTGGAATGCTAAAGCTAAAAAAACATATAGCTGGCAGAATTAAAATTATTAACTTTTATTTACCCAACAAACTATGCTGGTGCTAATGAAAAGCACCGAGCATATTTTTCCTTAAATAATTCCGGTTAATTTTTGCTTTAAAACATCTGCGTTATCCAACTGATAAACTCTTTCATTTACCTGATTGCGCGGAAAGTATTCCGTAATGTTCAAAGCATAAATATTAGCTTGCTGGTTGATAAAATCACGACTTAGATTAATAGCATCCGCGCTGCTTATCAAATATTCCTTATAATTGTCTATAGCAGTTTTCGCATCGTTAATAAAGTTATTATATTCGCCGAAAATGCGTAGAAAGGCAAAAATAACAGCGACCATTGCCAAAATCAACAAGCTTGTAATGCTGCCCACATAAATACTGCTGAAAATCCAAACGATGAAAATGGCAAACAAGGTAAACATCTTTATTAAAACAGAAATTATTTTATTCTTAAATTTATGGCGCAAAATCCATACATAAAAAGCATATAGCAACGTTGTAGCAAGCAAAATCACTAAACTTTGTGCCGTATTTATGCTGAGCATAGCGATGAATACCTCGGTTATTAATAACATGGCACTACTGAAAATAATATAACTGAGATTATGCACTAAGCGATATTTTTTTATTTGTTTCATGGCACTATTTTCAAAAATTTTATGAGCTTTTTTGAATATTAAATTATTTGTCGTATTAACTTCCGTTTCGGAATGTTTTTTATTGAACAGGCACTTTAAAGCCTTACGCTCCATATTGTTTAGTTTGGCATTATTTTTACCAATTTTAGATAAATACAAACGATTATTATCATTTTTAATATCTAAAACTTTTTTACGATAAAGGTCTAAAATTTGTGCCACAAATGCCACTTTGTCATATTTATTTACCGCAATGCTACGCATTAATGCGCCATTATAGGAAGGGGTGAACTTGTGTTTGCGCTCTCTGTTTAGCGTAAGCAAGGATAATATGAACGAAACAATTATGGCTGTTAAACCCAATGAGGCATATAAAATATTTCCCCAGTTTGTGAGAAAAGTATTAAAATTGCCGTCAAATCCATCAATAAACATATTGCTGTTCATATCAGCAATAATTCGCATATCTTCGCCGTTTAACAGTGGAGTGCTATTAGAAAACGCAACCACATTTTCTGCCAAATTATAAACATTTGTGCGCTGATTGGTATATTTTCCGTTGTTTCCAACCAAAGGAATAATGTTTTTAAAATTATATCCCATCGGCAATGATACAATAGCGTTTGCCGAAGTAATAAAAGTGTTAAGAGGTTGTCCGGTAATGTTCCAATCCATACGAACAGCATCATCTGTTCGCCAAAGTTTATTATCTACCAAATAATTAAATTTATATGTATAAACACCGGATTCCAATTTTTGATTATATTTTGGTTTCATTACAATATTATCGCCGATTTCTTCGAGAGTATAAGGAATTTTGGTATTGTTTACCACCACACTTTCCAACAATAATTCTATACGTTGTGAATTTTTGGCATATTTAGGAAATATGCGTGTTAAACCGTGAGCAAATTTTTTTCCGTCTGCCACAATGGTTACAGTATCTTCTACTTTTATATAACCGTTTGACTGAATATCGATGTAACTCAAAAAATAAGGAATATGCTCACGTGCCGGCGCCAAAATTTTACGACCGCTTGGCAACGAAAGAGCAACAGTCGGAATTTCCGGACGGGCAATTTGTGCTTTTGGAGAATCGTCGGCAATAGTGAAAAAACGAGTTGCACTTTGAGCCACCTGTCTATCGGCAAATTCCCCTTGTGCCGGAGCATTTTCACTTTGTGTTACGGCGGCTACTGCCTGATCATACATTTTTTGAAACAGTGTTTTTTGGGCTTCTTCCTGCGCCTGATAATATTCCGGCGGATAAGCCACATCAACGGAGGAAGCATTATTCCAATCTGTTTTATCATCCATTACTGTTTGTGCGGCTTCTTCAAAACGTTTTTTAAAAAAGGCGCGAACTTCTTCTTCATTATTCGGATCAGGCATATTGTCTGGTAAAATATCTCCCAAAGTCAGTGGACGAGGCTGCGACCGTTTTGGCATATTAGTAATTGATGAAATCTCTGCTCCGGCACTACCGAACAGCAAAAAAGAAAAAGTGAAACATATTGTAAAAAAAAGTTTTTTCATAACAGACGTCCCGTTGTTTACAAACCTATAACTTTATAATATTTTACACTCAAAATATTAAAAAAGTTATAAGGAGAGATTATATGAAAAATAAAATTGCAGCAGTTATTTTGGGAGCCGGAAAGGGAACTCGTATGAAGTCAGATAAACCGAAAGTTTTAATGCCGGTATGTGGTAAACCGATGATTTCTCACATTATTGATACTCTCAAAACTTTGCCTGCGGATGAAATTATTACGGTTATTTCTGCTGACGGGCAAGAAGTAGCCAAGACAGTCGCTCCATATAAAACTTGTGTGCAAGAACAACAATTGGGCACCGGACATGCCGTTAATTGCACCAAAGAAATGCTAAAAGATTTTAGTGGCACGGTTTTAGTTGTGTTCGGTGATACACCGCTGATAAGTCGCGAAACTTTTCAACGCTCGGCCGAAAAGGTGGAAGACGGTTTTGCTGTTGTGGTTTTGGGTTTTCGTCCGCAAGATCCGGCGCGTTACGGTCGTTTGGTAATGAATGGTCAGGAGTTGGAACGTATTGTTGAATATAAAGATGCCAGTGAAGAAGAACGTGCCATCGGTTTTTGCAACTCCGGTGTTATGGCCTTTGACGGGCGTTATTTATTTCAAATTTTAGCACAAATAGGCAACAATAATGCTTCCGGAGAGTTTTATTTAACCGATGCGGTAGCTACGGCTCAAAAAATGGGATTAAAATGCACGGCTTTTGAGGGAGATGCCGAAGAAGTTGCAAGCGCTAACACATTGGAAGAATTAGCTCAACTTGAAATCTATTGTAAAAAGGCTGGCTGATGGAAAAATTTTTTAAATTACTTTATTATTACGGTTTGGGGATATTTGTATTTTTTGTGGTATATTTAGTAACCGTAATGTTTATGTCACCACGTCAAGATGCTCTCAAACGTGGGTTTATTCCTTGCACTGAACAGCTGGTAAATGATATAAGCGAATGCAAGCGCGGTAGCATATCTTGTCCGCTGAAACACCTATTGACGGATATAAAGTGCAATACGGTTGTTGTTTTGGACGGTTTCGGCGCATGGGTAAAGGGTAAACAATCAAGCCCGTGGGAAACATATTTGTTTACACCGGTTACGGAAGCGGAAATAGATGACCTGAATCCGTATGAGGGAAATTCTTATGATGATATGCAAGAATTAGAGGAACAGCGTGCTTTCATTGAACAAAAACAACAGGAATTAGATGCTGCAAAAAATCGCAGTCTGAATCTTAAAGAAGATGTACTGCTTTCTGATCCTGATAAAGATGAGGAAAGAGAATATATATTTAAGGAAGATACGTTAATTGAAGGTGAACTTGGTAATATTGACGATGAAACCTATATCGGCGATATGGAGCCACAAAAGACACCAGAAAATGAGCAAAAAGAGGAGAAGGAAAATAATGAAAAAAAATAATATGCCGGCATGGGATTTATCCGATTTTTATAACGGAATTAATGATCCGCAAATTGCAAAAGATTTGGAAACATATCGCAAAAGTGCCATTAAATTTGCCAAAGATTACAAAGGTAAGTTGACGGGATTAAACAGTGAAGAGTTTGCCAAAGTTCTGCAAGATATTGAAAAGCGTTCAAAAATCGCCTCTCGCTTGGGAGGATTTGCTTATCTCAATATGGTTACGCAAATGAAAAATCAAGAAGCAGTAGCTTTTTATCAAAACATTGAAGAAAAACTTACGGATTATGTTAAGCCGACAATTTTTTTCAGCCTTGAATTTAATAAATTACCACAACAAAAAATCAACGAATGGCTGAAAAATGATAAAGTTAAAGCGCATAAATATTGGATAAAGAGAGTGCGCAAATTCAAAGATTATGAATTGAGCGAAAAGGAAGAAGAAATTTTGGTGGAAAAATCTCTGACTTCCGGTGACGCGTGGGTGCGCTTGTATGAAGAAACATCTTCACGCCTTGTTTATACGGTAGACGGCAAAGAATATAACGATGCGGAAATTTCCAAACTTTTGTTGGATAAAAATGCTCAAATCAGAATAAAAGCCGGTAAGGAAATTAATCGCGTGTTGCTGAAAAACAGCCATCTGTTCACTTTTATTTATAACATGGTGATGAAAGATAAAGCAATTGAAGATGAAAAGCGCGGATTTAAAACACCGGTTTCCTCTCGCAATATGAGTGAAGATGTCAGCGATAAAAGCGTAGAAGTTTTAACAGCAGCAGTTAAAAAACACTACAAAGATATTGCACATCGTTTTTATAAACTAAAAGCCAAATGGTTGGGGGTTGATAAAATTAATTATTGGGACAGAAACGCACCATTGCCGTTTAGTAATGATGTTAACTATACTTGGGATGAGGCGGTTAAAATTGTGCTTGATGCTTATAAAGAATTTTCGCCTAAATTATATGATATAGCCAAAGACTTTTTTGCTAATAATTGGGTAGATGTCCCGCCACGAGACGGTAAACGTAGTGGCGCATTTTGCAGCGGACCTTTGGCAACTAAGCATCCGTATTTAATGCTTAATTTTACAGGTAAACAGAACGATGTTTTGACTTTGGCGCATGAATTAGGGCATGGTTGTCATCATCAGCTTCGCATTAAAAACGGTGAATTGAACGAGCATTCACGTATGACTTCGGAAGAAGTTGCTTCCGTATTCGGTGAGATGATTGTTTTTCAGTCAATGTTGCGCAACACTAAGGATGATAAAGCAAAATTAGCATTAATCGCCTCCAAAGTGGGAGATATGATAAACACCGCTATTCGTCAAATAGCTTTTCACTGTTTTGAAACACGTGCGCATAACGAGCGTAAAAACGGCGAAGTATCTGAGGAACGTTTGAGCCAAATTTGGGTAGAAGAAATGCAAGCAAGCTTGGGGGATTCGGTAGTGATAGACGAGGACAGTGCGCATATATGGTCCATGGTCGGGCACTTTTTCTTTTTGCCGTTTTATGTATATGCGTATTCGTTTGCCGATTGCTTTGTTAATTCGCTTTACAAAGTCAGCCAATCAGGCGAAGTAGAAAATTTTGCCGATAAATATCTGAATATGCTTTCATTAACTGCTTTGGAAGATTATGACAAAATCCTTAAACCGTTTGGACTTAATCCAAACAGTGAGGACTTTTGGGAATACGGTCTATCTTTGATATCTTCCTACATAGATGAGCTCGAAGAATTGGATAAGAAAATAGGATAAAATAGTGTGGAATTTAGAAACAAGGAATCGCTGATTACAATATCGGCAAGGAT
Organism: Alphaproteobacteria bacterium; assembly: GCA_017480745.1. Lineage (GTDB taxonomy): Bacteria > Pseudomonadota > Alphaproteobacteria > RF32 > CAG-239 > RUG410. Next base: position 70,780 of record JAFUSA010000009.1, on the reverse strand, counting down.
TTTGTTTGTTTTGCAAAAAATGTTTGACTTTTAAATTATTTATGTTATGGTAAACATAGAACTTCGGTTCGGAGCCTTAAGAAGCTCTTACTAAACGCGGTGTTTTACATCGTTAAAGAATCTAAAGATATCTCCGATATGGTCGGAGAGCCTGTAACGGATGTTCAGGACTTTAGTCTAAAGGTTACAGGGATCAGTCCGTTTAGTATGATTTCTTAACTCTCCGGCCGCCGTTTGGCGGTCATTTTTTTAATGTATTAATATTAGGAGATAAAATTATGATAAACTTCAAGAATCAAAACGGTCGCTCAATGATTGAGATGCTGGGCGTGCTTGCCATAATCGGTGTTTTGTCGGTTGGCGGTATCGCCGGATATTCAAAAGCGATGATGAAATATCGCATAAATAAAACTATTGAGCAAATAACTCTCATTGCTGGTAATGTGCGCACATTTTTTGCGCCACAAAACAATTATCAAGGTTTAACACTATCATCAGAAAAAGTAATTAAAAAAGCCAAATTGGCTCCCATAGAAATGTGGAGCACAGACGAAAGTGGTTACTTTCGTCTTGAATCGGCGCTTGGCTCAATGGCTTTATCTGCTTATCCACTTTATGATGACAACCGCGATGTAGATGCTCGGAAATCATTTATAATAGACACTTTGAATCTACCTACTGAGGCTTGTATTGAAATTGCAACCATGGATTGGTCTTCGACCGGAAATCGGATATTGTCAGTTGTTATAAATCCAGCAACCGTTGATGAAGCAGATGGAGGATTTATAGATAAATGCACAACCTCCGGTCAGATAACATGCAATAAAGATCTGCCTGTAAGTATAGACAAAGCTGTGCAACTATGCGATAGTGGTGATGAGAACGATGTGCTGATAAAATTTTATTAATATCATCTATTTTGTATTGTATCTGCCGACAGATATATTTTAGTCGGCAGATTTTTTGCGCGAAGATTTAGACTTTTTTGGTGTAGTAGCGGTCTTTTTCTTAGCGACTTTTTTTGTCGGGGTATTTTTATTTGTTTTAGAATTGTTTTTATGTTTATCCGCCACGGCAAAAACCTTTTTGCTAACGCTTATTGCCGGCTTTATATCTTCGGTTTTACTCTGACCGTTTTGAGAAATAACCGCCATTTCCATTACCTCGTATTCAGCGCGGAAGAAACACATAAACAACGTTATAAGGTATAATTTTATCACGTAGTCTACGAACTCTAATCCAACAGCCATAACAAAAAAATTATCTCCACTGTTTAGAGAATTAAACTCTCCCATAAGTCGTAAATTCACGGTGCAAACAAGCATCAAACAGAAAATAAAACCAACTACACCAACGTATGAGCGTCCGGAAGTTTGCTTAAACAACATATCAAAAGACGGTAAATGCAAATTTTGTAAATAATATCCGATAACCGCCGAAAGTCGCAAAAATACCAATGGTGTAAAAGCGCAAACAAACGCTGTTGTAAAGTATATAAATTCTATTCGCCAATCAGGATTTGCCGGCTTCAAAACAATTAACCAAGCAACAACAAACAACAAAATAAATCCTATAAAACTACCGAATAAAAAACCCATCTGTTTCAGTTTATCTTTGTTTGGCTTTATAATGCCCATAGTTTTAAATACATCGTTCTTAAAGACTGTATTATGAACATCGCATAAAAATGAAAATGTCAAATAAGCCACCAGCAAAAAGAACAGTGTTAAATACATCACTTGCCCGCTGTAGCTTTGAACAAATTGTGGTCCGGAATGGCACCAAATATTTGTTTTAGAACCGTGACAACTATATTCATAACGACCGAACAAAACACTTAAAGCAGTTAATATACCACCATAAATGAACATTATTTTCCAAGCACTTAACACCTTATAAAACAAACGTGTTGTTCTGCCGGCAACCTTAAAAAAAGAAAAGTTTTTGTTTTTGATATTGTTTTGCATTTTATAATTCCTTTACTAAAGAAACACCGGCAATCGCGCGGATGGCAGTTAATAAATTGCCGTTATCAAGCGCATAGCCGTTTTTGAGCTCCATTCGCACATCCCATTCATCCAACATTGGTTTAATAAAAATTTTATTCGGACCGTAGTGTTCGTGAATAAGAAGATTTTTGAGCGGACGAACAGCAGCAACATCGCTTATTTCAATAATTAATCCCCGTGAATTTTCCGTAATTGCTTCATCAAGAGTTTTAACGGTATTTATCATCATTTTAGGCGGAAGCTCTTCATCCGTTTTTTCTATTTTTGCCTGAATAAACAAAGGTAAGCCGCTTTTAAGCGCATCTTCATATTTACTGAGACCATCCTTAAAAATAACTCCCTCGTAGGCGGCCGAAGTATCCGTTAATTTAACAAAAGCAAAAGGATTACCGCTTTTGGAAAGACGCTTTTGAAAAGCCTGCATACACCCGGCTAAATTGACCATTATTTTATCACCTAAGCGAATACCTTTTATTACTTCGCTATATGATTTAACCCCCAAACGCTCCATACTGTCAGCATAAACATCCAAAGGATGTGCCGATAAATAAAAGCCTATGGCATCTGCTTCGTTTTGCAAACGCTCCAGCTCAGGAAAATCCGGTTTATCCGCCAACTTAACTTCCGAATTAAGTTCTTCTGTGCCAAACAGAGAAGTTTGTGAACTTGCCTTAGTTTCACTATCCGTGGCAATATGACGTAAGATATTATCAATATTGGCAAAAAGTTTACCGCGGTTTTTATCCAAACAATCAAATGCTCCGGCATGAATTAATTGTTCCAACTGCTTACGGTTAATTTGTTTTATGTCAGTGCGATGAATAAAGTCAGACACACTTTTAAATACACCGTTTTTTTCACGTTCTTCCACAATGGCATTCATATTTGCTTCGCCCACACCTTTAATTCCGGCCAAGGCAAAACGTATATTCCCGTTTTCCACCTTAAACAAGGCATTTGAGTGATTAATATCAGGCGGCAAAACCTTGAATCCCATTTTTTTAACTTCTTCGGTATAAAAAGCTATTTTTTCAGTATTAGTAATATCAAAATCCATAATTGCGCACATAAATTCCACCGGATAGTGCGCCTTTAAATACGCTGTTTGGTATGAGATAAGAGAGTATGCGGCCGCATGTGATTTGTTAAATCCGTATTCGGCAAATTTTGCCATTTGGTCAAATACCATACCGGCAACATTTGCATCAATACCGCGAGCAATAGCACCGTTTGTGAACATTTCACGCTGATGAGGTATCTGGTCTCGCAGTTTTTTACCCATAACTTTACGCAGTTTATCGGCTCCGCCCAAGGTATACCCACCCAACACTTGCGCAATTTTCATTACTTGCTCCTGATACACCATAATACCATAGGTTTCATCTAAAATCGGCGCTAAATCAGGGTGCAAATATTCAATTTTTTCCACTCCGTGTTTTCGGTTTATATAGGTTGGAATACTGGCCATAGGTCCAGGACGATAAAGAGAAATAACCGCAATCAAATCTTCAAATCGGTCAGGCTTTATTTGTTTCATAACATCGCGCATTCCGGCGGATTCAAATTGGAATACGGCACTGGTATTACCCTGCTGCATAAGCTCATATGTCGGCTTATCATCAAGCGGAAGTTCTGCAACATTTATATCAACACCATGAATTTTTTTCACCCAATCAACGGCTCTTTTAATCACTGTTAGAGTTTTTAAGCCCAAAAAGTCAAACTTAATTAAACCGGTTTCCTCAACGTATTTCATATCATATTGAGTTACCGGCATTTCTGCGCGCGGATCTTTATAAAGCGGCACAAGCTGATCAAGCGGACGATCGCCGATAACCACACCAGCAGCATGCATTCCGGAGTTGCGATACAACCCCTCCAATTTCATCGCTATATCAAATAATTTATTTATTTGTGGATCTTCCTCACGCATGGTTCGCAATTCGGCAACCTGATCAAGAGCTTCCTGTAACGTAGGATTTTTTCCACCCTGTCCGGCAGGAATCATTTTAGATATTCTATCCGCCTGACTATACGGCATTTGCAAAACCCGAGCAACATCTCGTATTACCGCTTTTGACTGTAATTTACCGTAAGTTATAATTTGGGCAACATGATCATATCCGTATTTTTCCTGCACATATTCAATAGTTTTATGACGATTTTCCTGACACAAATCCACATCAAAATCCGGCATATTTACACGTTCAGGATTAAGAAAACGCTCAAACAACAAATCCAATCGAATCGGATCCAAGTCTGTAACTTTCAAAGCCCAAGCCACAATGGATCCGGCACCCGAACCACGTCCCGGTCCTATCGGTACTCCGTGAGTTTTGGACCAGCGAATAAAATCCGACACAATCAGAAAATATCCGGGAAAGCCCATTTTTTTAATAACGCTAAGTTCATATTCCAAACGCGCATAATATATTTTATCTGTTTGTAAACGCTGTTCTTGTGTCATATCGGAAGTATAAACCTGCGCCACCATGCGTTCGTGCAAACCAAGATATGACTCTTCACTGATAAACTCGTCCTGAGTTTTACCGTCCGGACAAATAAATATCGGCAATAAAGCATCAACTTTTTTAGAAAGATAATTGCAACGTTTTGCAATATTTACGGTATTTTCAACCGCTTCCGGAATATCATTAAAGAGTTGGATCATCTCATCTTCGCTTCGCCAATGGTTACCTAATTGGTATTTATGGCGATTTTCGTTTGCCACATATTCGCCTTCGGCTATACACACCAACGCATCGTGTGCCTCATACATATCTTCATCAAAAAAGAAAACGTCATTAGTGGCAACTAATGGTATATTGTGTTTATACGCCAATTCTAAAAAATATGGCTCAGTGCGGGCTTCATCATCATAACCGACGCGTGAAATTTCAACATATAGTCTGTCGCCGAAAATATCTTTCAGCTCCAACAATTTTTTCTCGGCATCGTCTACGCGATTTTGCAAAACTAAATTACCGATAGGGCCATCAAAACCACCGGTTAAGCAAATCAATCCTTCGTTAAACTCTCGCAAATTTTGCATAGTTATCTGCGGATATTGGCTTTTTTGCGTATTATCTAAATAATAACGACGAAAAAGCTTCATCAAAGAGGCATAGCCGGCAGCGTTTTGAACTAACAAAATAATTCGCTTCGGCTCAATTTCTACCCCTTTGGAAATACTCAAATTTTCCGAATCATCATCATGCAAGCTAAGTTCAGAACCTAATATTGGTTTTATCCCTTCGGTAGCAGCATATTGTGAAAAACATTTGCCTCCGAATAAATTGCCGCGATCGGTTATTGCAACCGCCGGAACATTAAGCTCGTGCAATTTATGCAATAACTTTGGCACGGAAATTGCTCCCAACGCCAAAGAATATGCTGTATGTACCCTTAAATGAACAAACTTCGGATCAAGCATTCACACTCCAAAAAGGATATTATTTATTATCAGTTCCAACCTTTTGGTAACAACGACAATGACAAATACCATCACGCTCAATATCACTACGGCATAGATCAGAGATGCAATATCTCTTATCATTTTGCCCATCGCACGGACAACGGCGCCATTCATTTTCACCAAACATCATATTTTTTGCTTTGGCAATTTTTTCAATATTTTGTGTCGGGTAATATCCGGCGTTTTTACAGTTTTCAAGCATCATTTCCAATATTGTAGGCATATTATTTCTCCTTTAACGTTGTTCAAGAATATCCAGAATTGCACTAAGCTCCGCCGGATTGTTATATTTTAATGTTACATTACCTTTTCCGCTTTTGTCAGCAGTAATTTTGACTTTAAGATTTAGTTTTTTCTCCAAATCAGCCATAATTTTTTTTAAGTCAAAATCCATAACCCGAGGCACACGCGGAATGGCAATTTTATTCTTATAGTTGGCTATAAGTTTTTCGGTTTCTCGCACACTCAAATCTTTGGCAATAATTTTCTGCGCCAATTCTTTAGCTTGCGGATGACCAACCAATGTGCGAGCATGACCGGCAGAAAGTTTACTTTCCCGCACCAACGCCTGCACTTCTTTCGGTAAACTTAATAAACGAATGCTGTTAGCAACATAACTGCGAGATTTACCGATAACCTTACCTAAGTTATCTTGGGTATAAGCATAATCATTTACTAAGCGATTTAACCCCTCAGCTTCTTCAATAGCCGATAAATTTTCACGTTGCAAATTTTCAATTAAAGCTATTTCCAATGTTTCTTGATCCGACAACTTGCGCACCAATGCCGGAACAGTCTTCAAACCAACAATTTTTGAGGCACGCCAACGACGCTCTCCGGCAATTATTTCGTATTTTTTGCCTTTGCGACGAACTAAAAGCGGTTGTAAAACACCTTTTTCCTTAATAGAATCTGCTAATGACTGCAACGCCTCCGAGTTAAACTCTGTGCGTGGCTGAAAGCGGCAAGGCTCTATATCTTCTATTGGCAGCTCTTCTGACATTTCACCATTAAAAACAGTGTTTTTAACAAATTCGTCAACATCATTATTACTCGAAAGCTCAAAAGTAACTTCGTCATCTCCTAAAAGAGCTTCCAAACCACGTCCCAAAGCAAATCTTTTATTTGTTGCACTCATCTATAATTCCTTTTCTTTGTTTAAAAATTCTTTAGCCATATTCACATATGCTTGCGCAGCCGTGCTTTTAAAATCATATACCAAAATTGGCTTGCCAAATGAAGGTGCTTCCGCCGCTCGCACACAACGTGGAATAACCGTGTTATAGACCTTGCTGCCAAAGTATTTTCGCACATCTTCTTCTATCATCTTGCTTAAATTATTCTGCTTGCTAAACATTGTCAGTAATATACCGTGCAAAGATAATCCGGCATTAAAATTGCGTTTAATTGCATTGATATTTTTCATTAAATCCGCAAGCCCTTCCAACGCTAAAAATTCGCATTGCAACGGAACAATTACCGAATTTGAGGCTACAAGCGAATTAATGGTTATTAAATTGAGCGACGGCGGACAATCAATAATTATATAGTCATAAACCGAAGAAAGAGAGGAAAAAGCGTTTTTAAGCATATACTCACGATGTTCCACCTCAACCAACTCAATTTCTGCCGCTGCCAAGTCTGGCGAAGACGGAATTAAATCAAAACGAGGAAGCTCCGTATGCACAATAGTCTCATTTACAGAACACTTACCGATTATCAATTCATATGATGACGGGCGACCTTTTTGTTTTGCCACTCCCAAAGATGTCGTAGCATTTCCCTGCGGATCAAAGTCAATAACCAACACCTTCTTATTTGCCGCTGAAAGGGCGGTTGCCATGTTAATCGCTGTTGTAGTTTTTCCAACACCGCCTTTGCGGTTGGCAATGGAAATTATTTTCATTTACGCTTCCTCAAATTATTGATTTTAACAACAACACCATCTTCGCTGTAATGGTTAGCAAATGTTTGACATTCAAAGTTCCAGTTTTGCATTGCTTCTCTTTGTTCTTCGGCAAAAGATTTTCCTTTTAAAAGCAGAAGTTCCGTATTTTTACCGCCGATTTTATGAGCATACCCGCACAATACATCAAGCGCAGCAACCGCGCGTGCGGTGATAATATCAACATTATGCAGATGCAAATTTTCCACCCGATCATTGATAACCTGTACATTATCAAGTTGCAGACGCGTGCATACATCGTTTAAATACAGCGTTTTTTTAGTAATACTTTCCACCATAGTAATTTTAGCCGCCGGATTTTTTTCCTTTAAGGCAATTGCCAGAATGATTGCCGGAAATCCGCCTCCGCTGCCTATATCGACAATATTAACGGCGGTTGACGGAATATAATTGATGAGCTGCAAAGAGTCCAAAACATGGCGCGACCAAACCTCAGCCAGCGAGTTTTTACTCACTAAATTGATTTTGCTGTTCCACTCCTCTAATATATTGATAAAAGCGGAAAAATTATTAATTGTTTCACGTGAAACATAGTATTTTTGTAACTCTAAATCAATATCCATCACACCCTCTGCTTTTGGAGTATGACGGATAATTGATTTTCTTGCAACATATTTAAAAGGTTATTAACCAGATTTTAGTTTAATTGATTTTGCCAATAGGTAGAATTGCCGTCAATGTCGAAATAGAAATTAAGACTTATAGAATTACCTCCATATCGTTTACTCCTTGCAAAAAGTGTTGAACATCTTTCAACAGCTGTATCAATATCCATTGGTAGCGTAAAATATTTTTTACTAGAATCTCCTGGGCCTGCAACATTTCCAAACATTATGATTCTTGCATTAGCTGCTGTCCAATCATGTGTGACCAATTCTATACAAGCTTCTTCGTTATTTATATAGTACGTAATACTAAACGCTTGATTATCACTACCACTGCTTTGTGCTTTATTCGATGAATCTAACCGAACAGAAATACCAAAGGGATTGCTAATAGCGGTAATTTTACCATCCACATTAACAGTAAGCATTTCATCGGGTAATATCTTGGCTTTTTTAATTATCGGACAGCCATTTTCAGCATAGGTAGGAGAGCCGTTGCTACCAACACCGCCATCACTCCCATAGCAAGCGGTACCGCAAGTAAAACCACACAACACCCCAACATAATTCTTCTGCGGTCCGAAGAATGCTCGTATATTTCCGGCTATTAGTGTTATTTGTTCAATGGTTTTATTAACTCTGTATTTCATCATAGCTTTTGAATATCCGGCGATTCCGCCAACCGACAAAACACCAATAATGGCTAACACGCCAAGCATCTCTATCATTGAGCGCCCGTTTTGATTCTTTAAGTTTATCATAATTTTATCTCCTCAAATTAAATATACACAAATTAAAAAACCGCCAAACGGCGGCAGGGGAGTTAAACAATCATACCTTAGAACGATCCTCATAATCTTTAAGCTAACAGCTCTGAACATCCACTACGAGCTCCCCGACCAAATCGGAGATATTTATCATATTCAACAACGATGCAAAAGCACCGACTAAGGTAAGAGCTGTTTAAGGCCCCGAACCGAAGTTCTAACATTATGATATCATAATATTTGCAAATGTAAAGAAGTATTTTAAAATTTCATACGATTTTTTATATTATGCGCCAACAGCGCGGATTCAGCTTTTGCAAAATCCATACCCAATTCTTCAATTTTGTGCGCATCATCACTGATGACCATTTTAATATTTCTTTTTGCCGCCTCGTCCAAAATCCATCCGCATGGATAAAAATCACCTATTTTACGCAGTCCCTTAGTGCTGATTTCCATACCGACGTTTTGATTTTGCAACGCTTCAAGAATGGCTGTTTTTTCACCTTTAAATGAATCTGCCGAGCAAACAGCCTCACCCAATTTACGCGCATAATCCAAATGCGCCAAAAATTTAAATACACCGCTCTGAACAGCTTTTTCAATAGTTTGAAAGTGCCTATGCAAATAATCTTTTGCCATCTCTGCGTCAGGATTCATATATCTGAAATAGTTAATATCAAATAAATCTTCGCCGCTTTCATCAAAAAACATATGATTTCCGCTTATTAAATAATCGTAGTCAAGCTGAGTAATAAATTCCTTAAACTCTTCCAACCAGCCATCATAGGTAAAAAAATCAACCTCAAAACCAACATAAAGTTTTATGTTTAACTCTTTGGCTTTACGGCGCAAATTTTCACAATGCCGCTGATACATCGGCAATATTTTTTGAAAATCATCATAAAAAATCCAAGCATGTTGTTGTTGACGCCAAAATTCAGCCGACTTACTCTGCTGCATATTTTTATGAACCATCAAATGATCACTAACACCGATTTCGCTAAAACCTAAATCTTTGGCACACAAAAGCATTTCCCCAATAGAATTGCGGCCATCGGAAAAATTTGTGTGGCAGTGATACGTAAAATTTTGTATATCAGGCATTTTTTATATATCCTAAAATTGCTGTTATGGCAGCAGGTGTCACACCGGTTATTCGCGAGGCCTCACCGATAGTTTTAGGTCTAACCGCCGTAAAACGCTGCACCATTTCGGTAGAAAGTCCGCCGATTTTGCTGTAATCAACATCTTCGCGAATTTTCAGATTTTCATCACGCTTAAATATGGCTATATCTTCACATTCGCGTTTCAAGTAGCCGGCATACTTGGCATCAATTTCCACCTGTTCATAAATTTTATCGTCTATATCCTGGATATTATATCCTAAAACAGATATTGTTTCACGTGAAACATTAGGGTATCCCATAACATCTTTTAAGCTTTTTTTACCGTGTTGACGAATAGCAAGCCCTGCTTTTTCAATTTCACTATATGGCACAATTTGTGCTTGGCAATAATCATCAAAGCGGCGGATTTGTTCCATTTTGCGTTTAAATACACCGTATCGAGCTTCACTCACACAACCTATTTCATGACCCAATTCAGTCAAACGCGCATCAGCGTTATCGGCACGTAAAACTAAACGATATTCCGAGCGCGAAGTAAACATTCTATACGGCTCATCAACTCCTTTGGTAATCAAATCGTCAATCATAACTCCAATATAGCCTTGACTGCGATCAACATAAAATTCTTTTCCGCCATTCTGTGCAACAAGAGCGGCGTTCACACCGGCAATTAAGCCTTGTGCAGCTGCTTCCTCATAACCGGTTGTGCCGTTAATTTGTCCGGCCAAAAACAGTGCCGGTATTTTTTTAACCTGCAAACAATGATCTAACTCACGCGGATCAACATAATCATACTCAATAGCGTAAGCATAGCGCAAAATTTCAACATTTTCCAAACCTTTCATGGTATGGATAAAAATGTTTTGCACATCGGCTGGCAGCGAAGTGGAAATTCCGTTTGGATATACAACATTAGTGTTATAACCCTCAGGCTCTAAAAATATTTGATGTGAAGTGCGATCGGCAAAACGCACCAATTTATCTTCAATACTCGGGCAATAGCGCGGTCCACGACCGGTAATCAAACCGGAAAAAAGCGCACATTTATCAAAGTTATCGCGAATTACTTTATGAGTTGCCTCATTGGTGTAAGTTATACCGCAATCTATTTGTTTATTGGTGATTTTTTCGCTTAAAAAAGAAAATGCTTGCGGATTATCATCACCGGATTGATGTTCCAACACATTCCAGCGAATAGTTTTACCATTCAAACGCGCCGGTGTTCCGGTTTTAAGACGGCCAATTTTCAACCCTTTTTCTTTTAAATACGGTGTTATACCGACACAAGCAATATCCCCAACACGGCCACCAACCGTAGTTTGATGACCGGTAAACATAACGCCATTTAAAAATGTTCCGGTAGTTAATACAACGGCTTGTGCTTTATATTCTTCGCCGTTGGCTAAACGCACACCACATATTTTATCGCCATTAAATAAAAGCTCTTCAACCGCCCCTTCCACCAAACTAAGATTTTCCGTTTCACGTAAGGCTTTTAGCATATATTTTTTATATAAATCTCTATCAGCTTGTGCACGTGGTCCACGAACCGCCGGACCTTTGGAAAGATTTAACATCCTGAATTGAATACCAGCTTTGTCAATAACACGCGCCATCAAACCATCAAGTGCATCAATTTCTCGCACTAAATGCCCTTTACCCAAACCACCGATGGCAGGATTGCAAGACATTTCACCGATAGTGGTAATTTTATGGGTAATTAAAGCAGTATTTGCCCCCATTCGCGCAGCCGCCGCACATGCCTCACAACCAGCATGCCCACCACCAACCACAATCACATCAAACGATTTATTCATCTTAACCTCACTAAATTTAGCACCAATAAAACATATCTTTTATTAAAAATCAATCATCTTTTGCAAAAAATGTTTGACTTCTGTGTTTTCTTGTGATATTCTAATATCAGATGAGGTAACTTATCTGGGTGTGAAGACCCTCAAATAGCGTCAGTAAAGACGTCAAAACACTTCCCACTTTGGTTGGAAGGTTGTGGAATAAGCTAAACATAAATACACAACACTATTTCTATTTGATAGTCTTCAACTTCCAGCCACCTCGTTTAGGTGGTTGATTGGTTTTATATTTTTCACTGAAAGAGTAGTGTTATGGATATTAAGAATAAAATGCTTAAAGACAGAATAGCCTTATTGGCAGGCGGTGTTCTGCTTGGTTTGGCCGCACCAAAGGTATCGACTGCTGTTGCGGAAAAATTTGATGATACGAAAGATAAAACAGAAGTTGTTTCTTCTAATCAAATTAAACAGAAGAAATTAAATGAATCTCTTTTTAAAGCATTAGAAGATGGCGACTTAGAAAAAATTAAATTGGCTATCAAAGATGGCGCTGATATTAACGCAACAAATTATAAAGGGCAAACACCTGTTATGATTGCCGCAGAAAATGCTGTTCATACTAAGTTTAGTTTTAAGGACGGCATGAATTATCATGATATAACTAATTACCTTATGGAAAATGGAGCAAATTTGCTTCTTAAAGATAATGATGGTGCAACTGTATTAGATTATGCAGAAAGAGATAAATTTGACAACTGGGGAATAAATGGAGTAAAAAGAAATCTTAAAGATAAAAAAGACTTCGATCTGAAGTGTAACATTTCAAAAAAGTATGATGAACAAATGAACAGTCAGAATCTTTCTCAACAAAAAGGTAAAACAAGCTATGCTTTCTATCAAAAAGTAATGAAAGATGCTAAACAGAATGCTTAGCATTCAAATTTATATCTACAAAAACATCGTTCATATAAACTGCACGGATTGATGCTTTGATTCAATATAATCTCAAAAATATTTGAATTTACAAACAAAAATCCGTGCAGTTTAAATACAGTGATTCAAAAAACTATTTACCAATACAAAAGTTACTGAAAATTTTATCCAAAACTTCGTTTACTTCCACCTTGCCGGTTATTTTACCAATGGCACGACAAGCCAAACGAATATCCTCTGCCGCTAACTCTATTTCTTTACGCAAATTAAAACGTTGCAAATTTTCCACACATTCCTGCAATGCTTCTTTATAGCGTTGACGAGTTATAACACCCGATGAACCTTGCACATATAACTCTTTGAAATGCTCGTATATTTTATCAGTAATAATATCGATGTTAACATTCTTTTTGGCAGAAGCCAAAACATAATCATAGTGGCTAAGCTCTTCTATTTCATCTTCTGAAAGAGTATCTGATTTATTAGCCACCAATAAATATTCATTGTCATTTAAATACGGTGTTATACCATGCGGACAACCTTTTTTGGCATCAAAAATAAAAATTTTGAAATCGGCGGACATAATTTTTTCTTTGGCTAACTCAATACCAATTCTTTCAACTTCATCTCCACCGTCACGCAAACCGGCAGTATCAGAAAACACTACCGGAAAACCGCGCAAATCAACATACGCATCAATAACATCTCTGGTGGTGCCGGCAACATCAGAAACAATCGCTACATTGCGTTTAACAATAGCATTAATCAAGCTTGATTTACCGGCATTAGGCTCTCCGGCAATAACCACTCTAAACCCATCTCGCAACCGCTCTTCAATATTGTTATCCGTAATATGACGTTCAATCTCATCCATTATTTTAAATACACTGTTTTCAATTTTCACCACTGTGTTGTGCGGAATATTTTCTTCCGGAAAATCAATATATGCTTCAATATATGAAAGAGTAGAAAGCAACCGCTCACGCCAATTTTCATATAAATTGAGCAATGTTCCACCCATTTGTTGCAAAGCAACTTTGCGCTGCAATGCTGTTTCAGCATCAATTAAGTCGGCCAAACCCTCGGCTTTGGTTAAATCCATTTTACCGTTATAAAAAGCACGGCGCGAAAACTCACCGGCTTCTGCCAAGCGAAAATCCGGCAATTTGGCAAGCGAAGCAAGCACACTGCGAATTACCGCCTTAGAGCCATGACAATTAATCTCCACCGTATCTTCTCCGGTAAATGACTGCGGATTTTTAAAAGCAACCACCAGTGCATTATCTAATGTTTCACGTGAAACAGCATCAAAAATTTGAGTAAAATACATTTTGCGACTTATTAAATTTGCCGCATCAATCTCCGTCATCTTTTCAATAACCGCAAACGCATTTTTTCCGGATACACGAATTACAGCTATTCCTGACTTACCAAACAAAGTTGAAAGAGCATATATTGTTTTATTGTCCATAATCTCTCCAAAAACATCAAATCAATTTTATGGTCGTTTTTAAGCCCGTAGAGAATCAATTATACTTTTTGCGATATGCAACTCATTTTTTTAAGAAACATAGCCTCTGCGACGATTTATGGAGGACAACTTTTAAGAGTATCCACCTCTGCCTGAACGACCTCGCGGAAGAGGAATTGTTCTTTGTGGAGCTCCTCCACCGTTATTGCCTCCGTTGCCATTGTTTCCTGTATTGTTGCCACCACCGGTTCTGTGTCGAAAACGATTCAGTTCCGCCGGAGGAATACCTTGCAAATTAGCAATGCCTGATAAATCTTGCGGGATATTACCCACCGGCTGACGTCCATAATTAACGCAAGCAATATATAATGTCAAGGCTTGTTCCGGAGTTAAGGTATCTAAAAATTCAACCGGCTTATTGGCATTTGAAGGCTCCTGCAATAGCTTAACATAAAGAGCAAAATCCGCGTTATTACTGATTTCCACTTTATTTTCTGCTGTATAGCGCACTGATGCGTCATTTATCTTAAAACTATATTCCAAATTATTTTTGGCGATTTCTTGATAACCGTTAACCCCGCTCCAATATTGTTGCAAATTATCGCTCCAACCGGCATTATTGTTGGGAATATTTGGATTATTCTGCGGCTCTTCCAGCAAATCTGCCACTCGTAGATTATTAATTTCGTTAACATATTCCGTGCTTTGTAAATTTTGACGCAACATTGCCTTGGCTGGCCCCACCAAACCGACATTAATTCGCCCGCTATTTTTTTTGGCTGTGAAATCTGTCAAATAATTTTGCAAATTTTGTTTTTGCACATCTATTACGGCTGTTTGTATTTGTGGAGTTATTTCAACTTCCATATTCGGGGTAATATTATCAGCAAAGCTCATTCTCTCCATACGCCCACTCGTCGGATTATAAACGTCAAACTGATAATATAAACGACGCAAGCGCAGATATTGCTCGTCATTATTCTCTTCCGGCACACTTAACGGCAATTTTTTTATCATTTCATCAACATAAACAGGAAATTGATTGGCATCATAATCCGGTTTATGTTCTTGTTTGAATTGCTCAAACATTTCTTGCATCAAAAGCGGATAGTTAGTGGCATAACTTAGGCGTGCAGCATCATTTGGCAGAGCTTTCAGCCGCTCAGCGAACGGACGACTCTCGTTATCAAACATTGTATAATCGCTTAAATCGCCTTTTTGCAAATAAGTATTAAGTGAGCGAATTAGCTGCCCAAAATAGGCTTTACGTTCCAAATCCACCGCTGCTTTATAGCAATTTTCAACTGTCATTCGTTTGCAGTCGTCTTTAAGTTCCAAACCGTCATAAAAAATACCGTCAATCACATGATCACATTCGTGACCGATAGTTTTATCAATATGTTGCAGGCGTAAATATTCTTGCATATAAACATTAAACAAGCTATAGTCTTTGCGGTTTGGATATTTGTTGGAAGCATATTCTATAATATCTAATTTAGGATTAGCTTGCTTTGCCTGTTCAAACTGCGTTATCATAGAACGAATGCGCACATATTCCGCCGGAGGAAACTGAAAATGATTACGTACAATTTCCATACGTTTATTGTGTTTATAAACCGTGGCACATGTATTTTCCTTATTTGGCACCTCATATTCATTGGTTGCCGGATTTAATACAACATCATAAATCTTATCAACCGGCTCTATTTTGTAACCTATGTTTTGAATAACCAACGGAAACATATTGTCAGCGATAATATTATCAAAGTGCAATGTATCCGGCTGGCAAACATTTGCCGGATAATTATTAGCTTGCAAGCCGTTATTAAATTCGTTTGGCTGTTTGCGATAACGATATCCCGAAATTTCCCGATTGATAAATTCCGTATTGTCAACATCAACCTGTGCACCGCCAACCGGAAAATTAGCGGTATTGAACCCTATAATACCGGTTGTAGCAAAAAATTGCTCACATTGCCCGACAATTTGTGCCTTTTCCGCCGCATCATTATAGTTGATAGTGCAGACGGCAACACGTTCATCTTTGGTTTTTACCAGCAGTTGTTCGGTAGGCATATTCGATTACTCCATTAAATATGCCATACCATAACATGCTTTTGACAAAAAATCAACAAATTTTTAAGCATTTTGCAAAAAATTTTTCTTTTATCTGCAAAAGTGGTAATTTATTGTATCCGGTGGTTTTGTCGGTATTGCCGGATCAACTATTGATTCTTTTTTTGTTGATGGAGATAGTTGTGATGAAACTAGAAGTTCTCGCTTATTTGTAGCCTGTGTAGGTGGTTCTGAAATCGGTATTCCGGTTCCTTTGGATATTGCAACCGATGCTTGTGAAGATAATAGCACGATTGTGATGAAATTCAAAAAATAAAAATATGTAAATTGAAACCGCCGATACACACAAAAAATATAACCACATCGGCGGTTTTTATAAAAATTTATTTTTTTACAAAAAAATGCACAAATTTGCAAAAAAATGTTGCAAAAATAAAAAGTTGTATTATAATCGCGCCAGTTTGAAGTCGGGTTTGTAAAAAATACGGCGGTTATTATTCGGTGAATATGGCTAAGGAGGCGGGTTTGCCAGTGGTGTAGCAATATTCATTTTAACTTAAACATAAGATTAACCTTCTGCGGGCGGGATTGAAGTTTTTTCATAAGAATTGTCGCAGAATCAAGATATTAGAGGATAAAACAAATGACAGAATCTTATACGGGCAAAAAGCGTGTAAGAAAAAATTTTGGGCGAATCGATTCCGTAATGGAAATGCCTAATTTGATTAATGTTCAAACAGATTCATACGAAAGTTTTATTAATAACAAGGATCCTAACGGGGAGCGTTGTGAATTTGGTTTGGAAGAGGTTTTCAACTCTGTTTTTCCGATTAAAGATTTTTCCGGAACAGGCGAGTTGGAATTTGTTAAATATGTTTTGGAAGAACCTAAATACGATGTTGAAGAGTGCATGAAGCGCGACATGACCTATGCTGCTCCAATCAGAGCAACTTTACGTCTTGTTGTGTATGATGTTGATGAATCAACCGGCACTAAATCCATTCACGATGTTAAGGAACAAGACGTGTATATGGGTGATATTCCATTGATGACAGATAAAGGAACCTTTATTTTTAACGGAACCGAGCGTGTTGTAGTATCACAAATGCACCGTTCACCTGGTGTTTTCTTTGACAGTGACGGTGGTAAAACCATCTCTACCGGTAAAAAACTGTTCTCTGCACGCATTATTCCGTATCGCGGTTCATGGTTAGATTTTGAATTTGATGCCAAAGATTTGGTTTATGCCCGCATTGATAAACGTCGTAAATTGCCGGTAACTTCTATTTTCTATTCTTTGTATTCCAAAGAAACAGAAGCCAAAGTTGCCGAATTGGCAAAAGAAGGTAAAGAAATTGCCTTAGAAGATATTAAAGGTATGGATAAGGAAGAAATCTTAAATTACTTCTATGATACCGAAATTTATACTGCTGACAAAAAAGCGTGGAAAATGAAGTTTGAACCGAGCCGTATGAAAGGTGTTAAGTTTGACTTTCCGCTTGTAAATGCCAAAACAGGAGAAACTGTTTGGGATGCCGGTAAAAAATTGGCACCAAGAATGGCTCAAAAATTGGCTGATGAAGGTTTGGAATATTATGCTGTTTCCACTAACCAAATGTTTGGTAAATTTTTAGCCAAAGACATAATAACCAAAAGCGGCGAAATAATTGCCGAAGCCGGTGATGAAATCAACGAAGAAATTTTGGGTAAATTGTCTGAAAATAAAATAAAATCAGTTGAAACATTGTTTATTGACGGCACAAATGTTGGTCCGTATATTCGCAACACCTTGGCCGCCGATAAAAACCATAACCGTCAGGAAGCTTTGTTTGATATTTATCGTGTTATGCGTCCGGGTGAACCTGCCACATATGAAGCCGCCGATGCTTTGTTCAAACAACTTTTCTTTGACGAAGAACGCTATGATTTATCAGCCGTTGGTCGTGTAAAAATGAATGCATCCCTTGATATCAGTATGGAAGATGCTCCGGATACGGAACGCGTTGTCCGCAAAGATGATATTTTGCGCATTGTTAAAAAATTGGTTGATATCCGTGACGGCAAAGGCAGTGTTGATGATATTGATCACTTAGGTAACCGTCGTGTGCGTTCGGTAGGCGAATTGATGGAAAATCAATATCGTATGGGATTGCTTAGAATGGAAAGAGCCATTCGTGAAAAGATGGGTGCTGAGGTTTTGAACAACGTTAAACCGCAAGATTTGGTTAATGCTAAGCCGATTGCCTCTGTTATTCGCGAATTTTTCGGTTCTTCCCAACTTTCACAATTTATGGATCAAAACAATCCATTGTCGGAAATTACCCACAAACGTCGTTTATCGGCTTTGGGACCGGGAGGTTTGAGCCGTGAAAGAGCCGGTTTTGAAGTGCGCGATGTGCACCCAACTCACTATGGACGTATTTGCCCGATTGAATCTCCGGAAGGTCCTAACATCGGTTTGATTAACTCGCTTTCAACTTATGCTCGTGTAAACAAATATGGTTTCATTGAATGCCCGTATCGCAAGGTTGTTAACGGTGTTGTAACAAACGAAGTTGTTTATTTGTCAGCAGATGATGAAGGTAAAGTAGTAATTGCCGAGGCAAATGCAAAAGTTAAAGAAGACGGTCATTTTGAAAATGACTTAATTACCTGCCGTCGCGGCGGTGAAGTTGAGTTTGATAAGCCGGAAGATATTAATTACATTGACGTTTCTCCAAAACAATTAGTTTCGGTAGCTGCGGCTTTGATTCCATTTTTGGAAAACGATGACGCTAACCGTGCGTTGATGGGTTCAAACATGCAACGTCAAGGTGTGCCTTTGTTGCGTTCGGAAGCTCCGTTGGTAGGTACCGGTATTGAAGCAACCGTTGCCAAAGATTCCGGTGCAACTCTGGTAGCAAAATATGACGGTGTGGTAGATGCCGTTGACTCAAATCGTATCGTTATTCGCAGTGATGCAGACGATGCTCGCGATGTTGGTGTGGAAATCTACAAACTGTCTAAATTCCGTCGTTCTAACCAAAACACCTGTATAAACCAAGTTCCGCTTGTTAAAGTTGGCGATCATATCAAGAAAGGTGATATTATTGCCGATGGTCCATGCACAAACTTAGGCGAATTGGCTTTGGGTAAAAACTTGCTTGTTGCCTTTATGCCGTGGAATGGTTTAAACTACGAAGATGCTATTTTGCTTTCGGAAAGAATTTCACGCGATGATGTTCTGACTTCATTACACATTGAGGAATTTGAAGTTATGGCTCGTGATACAAAATTGGGCCAAGAAGAAATTACCCGTGATATTCCAAACGTTGGTGAAGATGCTTTGCGTAATTTGGATGAAGCAGGTATAGTATATGTTGGCGCACATGTTAAAGCCGGTGATATTTTAGTTGGTAAAGTAACACCGAAAGGTGAATCTCTGATTACACCGGAAGAAAAATTGTTACGCGCTATTTTTGGTGAAAAGGCAAGTGATGTTCGCGATACATCTATGCGTGCGCAACCTGGTGTTGACGGAATTGTGGTAGATGTTCGTATTTTCTCCCGTCGCGGTGTTGAAAAAGATGAGCGTGCCTTGGCTATTGAACAGGAAGAAATTACCGCTTTGGCCAAAGATAGAGATGATGAGATAGCTATTATTCGTCGTAACTATGAAACACGTTTGAGAACAATGTTAATTGATCAAAAAGTGGTTGATGCACCGAAGGGTATTGCTAAAAAATCTACCATAACCGCAGAAATGTTAGAAAATATTCCTTCTTCACAGTGGCGTAAAATTGTAGTAAAAGACGAAGATGTTATGTCTAAGTTGGAAGAGTTTTCGGTTGCATTTGACGAACGTTTGAAAAATATTCAAAAACGTTTTGAAGATAAAGTTGAAAAAGTTCAACGCGGTGATGATTTATTACCTGGCGTTTTGAAATTGGTTAAAGTGTTTATCGCTACCAAGAGAAAAATGCAAACAGGTGATAAAATGGCCGGACGCCATGGTAACAAAGGTACTGTATCACGCGTATTACCACTCGCTGACATGCCTTATACGGAAGACGGAACTCCGGTTGATGTAGTGCTTAATCCGTTGGGTGTGCCTTCACGTATGAATGTGGGACAAATTTTGGAAACTCACTTAGGTTGGGCTGCCAGAGAATTAGGTAAACAACTTAATGAATTGTGCGAACAATACAAACGTGGCGAAAAGAGCTTAAAAGACTTGAATAACCGTTTGAAAGAAATTTACGGTGAGAAACAATACAAACAAGAAGTGGCTGATTTAACACAAGATGAAAAATTAGAAATGGTTTCTAATTTGAAAAACGGTGTGCCGATGGCTACTCCGGTATTTGATGGTGCTACCGGTGATGACATTAACAATATGTTATCGATGGCCGGTTTGCCTACATCCGGACAAATTGATTTATATGACGGTCGTACCGGTGAAAAGTTTGATCGTAAAGTGACCGTAGGCGTTATGTATATGATTAAACTTCACCACATTGTTGATGAAAAAATGCACGCTCGTTCTGTTGGTCCTTATGGTTTGGTTACTCAACAACCGTTGGGCGGTAAGGCTCAATTCGGCGGACAACGTTTTGGTGAAATGGAAGTTTGGGCTTTGCAGGCATACGGCGCAGCCTATACATTGCAAGAAATGCTTACCATTAAATCAGATGATGTTAACGGCAGAACAAGAGTTTATGAAGCCATTGTTCGTGGCGAAGACAGCTTTGACACAGGCATTCCGGAATCATTCAATGTATTGACCAAAGAAATCAAATCTTTGGGATTGAATGTGGAAATGTTAAATGAAGAAGCTTAAGTCGGAGGAAATTAGATAATGAATAACGAATTAATGAATGTTTTAGACCCGCAACAATTAGTAGCCGAGACTTTTAACTCAATTAAAATCTCGATTGCTTCTCCGGAACAAATCCGTTCGTGGTCTTACGGTGAAGTTAAAAAACCGGAAACAATTAACTACCGCACATTTAAGCCGGAAAAAGACGGTTTGTTCTGTGCGCGAATTTTTGGTCCGGTAAAAGATTACGAGTGCTTGTGCGGTAAATATAAAAGAATGAAATACCGTGGTATTGTTTGCGAAAAGTGCGGTGTTGAAGTTACACTATCCAAAGTTCGTCGTGAAAGAATGGGCCACATTGAGTTGGCCGCTCCGGTAGCGCATATTTGGTTTTTGAAATCTTTACCGTCCAGAATTGCAACCCTGACCGATATGCAGGAAAAGGCGTTGGAACGTGTTTTGTATTTTGAAAGTTATGTGGTTATTGAACCTGGTTTAACCGATTTGGCTATGCATCAGTTATTGACAGAAGATGAATATCAGGATGCTATTGACAGATATGGTGAAGATGCATTCAGAGCCGGTATTGGTGCCGAAGCTTTGCGTGAAATTTTAGCAGGTATTGATTTAGAAGCAGAACGCGCAATTATGCGTGCTGATTTGAAAGAAACAAATTCGGAAGCAAAACGCAAAAAATTAGTAAAACGGTTGAAGTTAGTAGAAGCTTTCATTGCTTCCAACACCAAACCGGAGTGGATGATTTTAACCGTATTACCTGTTATTCCACCTGATTTGCGTCCGCTTGTTCCATTGGATGGTGGTCGTTTTGCCACTTCGGATTTGAACGATTTATATCGTCGTGTAATTAACCGTAACAACCGTTTGAAGAGATTGATTGAATTGCATGCTCCGGATATTATTATCCGTAACGAAAAAAGAATGTTGCAAGAATCCGTTGATGCTTTGTTTGATAACGGTCGTCGCGGTCGTGCAATTACAGGCACCAACAAACGTCCGTTAAAATCTTTGGCAGATATGCTTAAAGGTAAACAAGGTCGTTTCCGTCAAAACTTGTTAGGTAAACGTGTTGACTACTCAGGTCGTTCAGTTATTACTGTTGGTCCGGAACTTAAAATGCACCAATGCGGTTTGCCTAAAAAGATGGCTTTGGAACTGTTTAAGCCGTTTGTTTATGCTAAATTGGAACTTTATGGTATGGCAACAACCATAAAAGCCGCCAGACGCATGGTAGAAAAAGAGCGTCCGGAAGTATGGGATATTTTGGAAGAAGTAATTCGCGAACATCCGGTATTATTGAACCGTGCGCCAACATTGCACAGACTTGGTATTCAAGCCTATGAACCGGTGTTGGTTGAAGGTAAAGCAATTCACCTTCACCCGCTGGCTTGTACCGCTTTCAACGCCGACTTCGATGGTGACCAAATGGCAGTACATGTTCCGCTTTCGATTGAATCTCAATTAGAAGCCCGCGTTTTAATGATGTCTTCTAACAATGTATTATCTCCGGCATCAGGTAAACCTATTATCGTTCCTTCACAAGATATGGTATTGGGTATTTATTACCTTACATACGAAATGCCTGGATTGATAGGTGAGGGCAGTGTATATTCCAGTCCGGAAGAATGTATGTTGGCTTTAAATGCAAAAGCCGTTGATTTACACTCTAAAATCAAATGTCGTATGGAATATGTCGGTGATGATGGTAAATTTACCAAAGGAATTGTTGAAACAACTCCTGGACGTATTATCGTTTCTGATATATTACCGAAGCGTGAAGGCGTTCCTTTTAAGTTGGTAAATCGTTTGGTTAAGAAAAAACAAATTTCTGAAATCATTGATGAAGTATATCGTGTATGTGGCGGTAAAGAAACCTGTATCATGGCCGATGCTATTATGAGTTTGGGTTACAGATACGCTTGCTTATCCGGTATTTCTTTCGGTAAAGATGATTTGATTGTTCCGGGTGCCAAAAAGAAATTGATTGAAGAAACTTCGGCACAAGTTAAAGAGTTTGAGCAACAATATCAAAACGGTTTAATCACCAAAGGTGAAAAATACAACAAAGTAGTTGATATTTGGGCAGCCTGCACAGATAAAGTTGCCGATGAAATGATGCAAAACATTGCTAAGCCTGAAAATGGCACATATAACTCCGTTTATATGATGGCAGATTCCGGAGCTCGTGGTAGTGCAGCGCAAATGCGTCAGCTTGCCGGTATGCGCGGATTGATGGCTAAACCGTCGGGTGAAATTATTGAACAACCGATTATCTCTAACTTTAAAGAAGGTTTGACGGTGTCGGAATACTTCAACTCAACCCACGGTGCTCGTAAAGGTTTGGCTGATACGGCTTTGAAAACCGCTAACGCCGGTTATTTAACACGTCGTTTGGTTGATGTTGGACAAGATGTGGTTATTACGGAAACAGACTGCGGAACGGAGCGTGGAATTATTGTTCGTCCGGTAGTTGACGGTGGTAACGTAATTGCCTCTATCGGCGAACGTATTTTAGGACGCACGGCGCAGGAAGATATATTGAATCCGGAAACCGGTGAGGTTTTGGTTGAAAAAGGTAAATTAATAGACGAAGACGATGTTAAAAAGGTTGAAGAAGCCAAAGTCGAACAAGTTAAAATTCGTTCTGTATTGACCTGTGAAAGCGAAAACGGTGTCTGCGCAGCTTGTTATGGTCGTGACTTGGCTCGCGGAACTCCTGTAAGCATTGGTGAGGCTGTTGGTGTTATCGCAGCACAGTCAATCGGTGAACCGGGTACCCAATTAACCTTGCGTACATTCCACATCGGTGGTGCGGCTTCACAATCTGCCGAACAAGCCACAATTGAAGTTCCGTTCGGTGGTGTTTTGAAGTTAGAAAATACTCACTATATTACTAACTCAGAAGGTAACTTGATTATTTTATCACGTAACTGCAACATTGTAATTTCTGATGAAGAAGGACGTGAAAAATCGCGTCACCATGTTCCTTATGGTGCAAAAATCTTGGTTCAAGAGGGTCAAGTGGTAAGTAAAGGACAGAAAGTTGCCGAGTGGGATCCGTTTATGACCCCTGTAATTTCTGAAAAAGCCGGTCAGGCACAGTTGGTTGACTTAATTCCGAATGTTTCGGTAAAAGAAAACACAGATGATGTAACCGGTATCAGCTCTAAGGTGGTTATTGACTGGCATTTAGGACCTACCGCAAATGTTAACCTTAAACCGAGCATTACTTTGAAAGATGCCAAAGGAAAACCAGTAACATTTGATAACGGAAAAGAAGTTCGTTATTATTTGTCTCCGGATGCGGTTTTAAATGTTGACAACGGTGATGAAATCAAAGTCGGCGATGTTATTGCACGTATTCCGAGAGAAGGTACTAAAACAAAAGATATTACCGGTGGTTTGCCACGTGTGGCTGAATTGTTTGAAGCACGTAAACCAAAGGATCCGGCTGTTATTTCCGATATTGACGGTATGGTAGAATATGGCAAGGATTATAAGGCAAAACAACGTATTATGGTTGTGCCTGATAATGGTAATCCGGTTGAATATTTAATTCCAAAGGGACGTCGTTTGGTAGTTCAAGACGGTGATATGGTTAAGAAAGGCGACTTGTTAGTTGACGGAACACCGGCTCCGCATGATATTTTACGCGTGTTAGGCGTAGAAAAATTAGCTGAGTATTTGGTGCAAGAAGTTCAAGACGTTTACCGTCTGCAAGGTGTTAATATTAACGATAAACACATTGAAGTTATTGTATCTCAAATGTTGAAGAAAGTTGAAATTACCGCTCCGGGTGATACAACATTCTTAGTTGGAGAACAGGTTGACCGAGATATCTTTGAGCAGGAAAACGAAAAAGTTATTGCCGAGGGAGGTTTGCCGGCTCAATGTGATCCTGTTTTGTTAGGTATTACCAAAGCTTCATTGCAGACTAAGTCCTTTATTTCAGCTGCTTCATTCCAAGAAACAACTCGTGTGTTAACAGAAGCAGCCGTTGAAGGCAAAGTAGATGACTTGAAAGGCCTGAAAGAAAACGTTATTGTTGGTCGTTTAATTCCGGCAGGTACAGGTAGTGTATTACGTTCGTTACGTCGTGTAGCCGCGCAAAATGATAAGGAAATCTTAGAGTTGCGCGAACAAGCAACAGCCGAAGGCAATATGGCTCCTGTGTTGGAAAATAATGCCTAAACAACTGTTTATTTAGTGTTTACCGGCGAATAAATTATTCGCCGGTATTTTTTTATTTGACATTTTATTTTTTTCTGATATTATGAGTATAGAACTTCGGTTCGGGGCCTTAACAAGCTCTTAGCGTTTCGGTGCTTAGCATCGTTAATAAATATGATGATGTCTCCGATTGGGTCGGGGAGACTGCAATGGATGTTCAGAGCTTTTAGCTTAAAGATTGTGGTGATCATTAAACGCTATGATTTGTTAACTCCCCTGCCGCCGTTTGGCGGTTTTTTAGTATTCAACCTTTAATTTTAGGAGATAAAATTATGAAAAAATTAAAAAATCAAAACGGACGCTCAATGATAGAAATGTTGGGCGTATTAGCAATAATCGGTGTTTTGAGTGTTGGCGGAATCGCCGGATATTCCAAAGCCATGATGAAATATCGCATTAATAAAACTATTGAACAAATAACTCTCATTGCCGGTAATGTGCGCACATTTTTCGCCAATCAAGGTAATTATAAAGGATTATCAACAGGAATAGGTTGCTCCTCTGATAGTCCAATTATTATTAAGAAAGCAAAGCTTGTGCCTGATGAAATGTGGATTAAATCCCATTATGGTTTTGAAAATATTTTACAAGGTGCATTTGGTGAAGGTGTAACATTAAAAGCAGTTGATAAAAATTACAAAGATGATAAAAAAGGATTTTATATCCAATTTGGTTATACACAAAATACTGCCGGAAATATACCTGATGAAGCTTGTATTGAAATAGTTTCACAAGATTGGTCAAATATTGGAGCACAACTTATTTATATTGATAATTCAAATACTCATGAGATACGTTATTTATCTACTCCGGTTGATATAAATGACGCCATCTCAGCATGTAGCGGACGATTTTTTGAAGATACTATACGTTTTTATTTTGATATAGATCCATCTAATAATATTTATAAAGGTAGCGGCATTTAAATAATTGTTTTGGCTAACTCTAAATATTGCTCCGGTGATAGATTTTCCGCACGTGCGGTTAGTGGAATATTCAAACCGGAGCAAATTTCCGCTAAATTTTTGATTGATTTTAAACTTTGGCGAATCATTTTACGGCGCTGACCGAATGCTAATTCCGTCAGGTTTGAAACTTTTTGTAATATTTCCGCCGAAGGAATTATCTCTCGCGGTTGGAATAACAATACGGTTGACCATATTTTCGGTGCCGGAACAAAACAATTAGGATTTAAATTCATCAATACTTTTATATGGCAAGTTAACTGTGCTAAAACCGATATTCTGCCGTAACTTTTGTTATTAGTTTCGGCTATGATGCGTTCGGCAACTTCTTTTTGAAACATCAATGTTAAACTGCTGTATTGCGCCATATTTTTGAGCCATCCAACCAAAAGAGGAACAGATATATTGTATGGTAAATTGCTTACAATATGTTTTGGTGCAACATTTTCGGCGGCAAAATTATATTTAAGAGCATCACCTTCTATTATTTGCAACTGCTCGCCTACGACATTTTTTATATCATTCATTATATCTATACAGCGCGAATCCATTTCTATTACCGTCAAGCGTTGCGGATTATTTTTTAAAATAGCGCGCGTTAATCCTCCCGGTCCCGGACCAACCTCATAAACATAGGTTCCGGCAAAACTTTCTAAATTCTGTATACTTAGTGATTGACGGATTATTTTTTCGGTAATATTCATATCCAGTAAAAAATTTTGCCCTAAAGATTTTTTAGCCAGCAATTCGTATTTTTCAACCGTCTCTCGCAAAGTAGGTAACTGCATTTTATACTTTCTTTTCAATTAAAGCTTTACTGCGCAGATCTTTCATATATTTTGCTGCAAGTTCTTCTAATTTTTTATTTTCCAAATATGTTTGAACTTCTTTTTTGGTTGGTAATTTTTGCGCATCGGTAGCCGGATTAAATATTTTCTCCAACTTATAAATATAGTAATCGTTACCATAGGCTATCGGATCAGATACTGCTCCCTCTTTCAGAGCAAAAGCTTTTTGTTCCAAAAGCTTTGGTAATTTTCCTTTGGTTATCCACCCCAAACGTCCGCCATTAACCGCACTCGGACTTTGTGAAAACTGCATGGCATACAATTCAAAACGCGGATCCTGACGTAAAGTTTCCGACAACTTACTTATTTCTTTGGCATCTTTCTTATTTATAACTATTTCCAAAAGCATGATTTTTTGCGTTTTCATATCTTTTTGCACATCAGACATCGCCCGTTTTATTTCACTTTCACTAATACGAATATTAGAATAACCTTTTTGAGAAATAAGCTTTTTCCATGCGATATCGGCTTCAATTTGCGTAGTCCACACATTCATACTGACCTTGTTGGCCTCTAACTCTTGTTTAAGTTGACCTGCTTGCATTCCGTTGGCTTGTTCAAATTCACGAACGGCTTTATTAAGTTCTGCCCGCGAAACAGATACTTTATTTTTCTTGGCTTCCTGCAATTTTAGCTTTTCATCAATAGCCGCCTGCAAAACCTTTTCGGTAATCATTGCCTTGGTTTGATTATTATAAGGTATTCCGGTAGTTAAAATAAAAGCATTAATACGGCTTTGCATATCATTACTAGTAATAATTTCTCCATTTACAAGCGCATATATTTTCAGTTTGTTTTCGTAAAGAGTAATCGGCTTTAAGGCTTCTGCTCGGCGGCGAGCTTCCTCTTCCATGGCTCGTTGTTGTTCGGCAATAATTGCCTGCTGACGCTCATATTCAGCTTTTTGCCGTTCATATTCTTCCATTTGTTGACGATTAATTTCGCGTTGACGCTCTATTTCTGCCCTTTCTTCATCGCTTAATTGTTGATATTGCTCGGCATTGCGACGAAACATTATAGAATTACTTGCCGGCTGCATAATACGCGAATCCGTATCAATTTGCTGCAAATTAACTTCTGCTGAGTTTGCTTCAAAAGTGCAAAAACATAAACTAAGTAAAATAAATATTTGTTTTTTCATTTTATTTTCCTATTATCAAGAACCAAAACTACCAATAGTTTTAAGATAAAAAGTCATGGTAAATTCATAGTCATTTTCTAAGTTCGGATTACTGCTGTTATATTTTCTTACTACCAAGTTCCAGCCGAAACACTCATCATTATATGAAAGTGTTCCGCCATGTTCCAAATTTCCGCGACTGTTTGAAGTAAGGTCGCGCAAGTTGTAAACACTAACCGACCAATATTGCGAAATATCTGAACTCAAAGATGTATATAATTCTTTTCGCTCGGAATACAAATTGTTATAATGTGTATTGCCTTGTAAAAAAATATATGAAACATTTGCTTTTAAGAAAGAAGGACCAAAAGAAGTATTAAGTTCGTTATATTTGGCTTTCATTGTTTTATTATCCAACCTAAAACGGTAATTTAAATCCAAATATTTATTAGGCTGGGCATTTATACGACCTACAAAATCGCTTAAATTCTTTTTATCTTTATTATCCAAACTTTCCATAAAACTTGAATCTTTGTTTCTTTCCAAACTTTGGGCAACAAATGCTGATGTTCTGCCGAAAATATCTCCGTAAGAATTCCAACGCAAACCATAACTGATTCGGCTACCGCTGTCATTCCTATCATATCCGGCATAACGATTCAAATCTAAAACGTTTGTATCATCAAAATAAACATCTTCACTGTCTTCATTAGGTATTTTATTTATTTTATTTCCACCATCAGGCGCTAATACTGCCACAATTACAGGCTCTATAATTTGTCGGGAATCTTCACTGGCTCTGACAAAAGGTAAACGCCATTCAACACCTGCTTGCGGAAAAAAGCGGGTAGTTGTTCCCGTATAACGATCATTAGGTAAATAGTCATATTTTTTTACATAATATGCATCAGATTTTAAGGAAGCGACAAAACGATATTTTTCTCCAAAAGTAGATGTCAGCGGTAATTCCCAAGAATTTATTGATGTCAGGCGTTGAGTTTGTGAACCGCTACGATGATAAATTGAAGCACCGTTAAATTCATTCTTAAAGTAAGAACCGTATGAATCCGGATCACTATAAAATTCAGCGTCAATAAGCGGAGCAACTATCGGTTTATGATTGTTTATCTCGCGGAATTGTTGCTGATTATACTGATGTAAATTATAACTGAGCATTTTATAATAATAAGCTTCTACCGAAGTATAATCACGACCGGAGAAACGTTCAAAAGCAATATTTGAAGTAAGCCAAGCATCACTATCATAAGGCAGATTTAAATCTTTCAAATAAATATAATCGCTGACATATTTCCAATCATATTTCATACGCCAATAGTCGTTAATATCATAAATACCTTTTACAAACAAATTGCCGCGGTTTGTAGGACGATTTTCTTCATTATCTTTCAAATATGAACCTGATATATCTATGAAAGAATTATAAAAATATTGCTTATATGCACCACCCCACACAGGATCTTTTTTATTGGAAAATATCGGTGAAAAAATAACATTTGTTTGGTCATTTACCGCCCAAAAATAACGAGGCTGAAATAATGTTCCTAAATAAGACGAACTACCGAATGTAGGAGGTAATAAACCTGAACGACGTTTAACCGTAGGGTCAGGATGGGTTAAAAAGGGAGTATAAAATGCCGGAACACCCTTAAATTTTAATATGGCGTTGTTATAATTAACGTTTTTTGTTCGTTCATCATGTTGAACCTTGCGAGCGCTAACTTCCCACAGAGGAAGTTTACCCTCACATAAATCGCAAGCGGTATATGTGGCATCTGTTAAAACTTTTGTTTGATTATCTTTTTTACGAAAAGTTCCGGCAATAACATGTGATTTATCGCGCATAAGCATTTTTATATTATGCATTTCTCCAACAGACATATTATCAGAAAGTGAAACTTCATCGCTGTATATTATAGCTCCGTCAGATGTGTGCATTTTTACATTACCGACTGCCGTAACTATATCACTCTTTTGATTATAAATAAGTTTATCGGTTTTAAGCCGCATATTATTATATTCAATTTCTACATTTCCTTTTGCCGTAACAATTCCTTGTTTATCATCAGAAGTCATTTCATCAGCGCTGAATACTATTTCCTCAACAGAATTATCAGGATTATCTTCCGGAGTTTTAATATTTGTAATGTCATTGGTAACAAAAAAATTAGCGTGCGGTGTTTTACTTTCTTTTTTACGAAACTCTCCTGCTTCCTTAACAGCATAAGAAGTAGAACTTATACTCAAAAAAAACAATATAAAACATATATATTTTGAAAATTTATTTCTCATTTAAGGCTCCGATAAAAGCGCGACTACGACGGAAAATAAAAGGATTATAAAAATTGAGTAAGTATATACAAACCAAAAGCGGCAATAAACAATTCAAATATAATAAAGGTAAAAAATAAAGTGAGCGTCCGCTTAAATTAGTTAAAGTTAAATCTAAGGCACTAACAATCATCATACAAATAACTTCTGCTACAATAATATGCGCCTGTCCGCGGCGATTAAAATTACTTATCAATAACCCCACACAAGCAAATAAGGCAAAAACAATATTATAAAACGGATATATTATGCGACGATGTCCCTCAACAATATTTTTACGTTGTTCTTGCGGAGTTAAGGAAGGATCTTTGTCTGAATTTAACAAATCAAAAATATTTCGTTCACGCACTGATTGTTCGCGACGTTCACTGCTTTCATTACTTACAAATTCGGCAGAATAACGTTTGAAAGAAAGGGTATTAAATTGGAAAGTCTGTTTGTTTATTTCTTGTCTGACACCATTTATAAATAATATTCGCGGACCTTTTTCACTTTGAATCATTCTTCCTTTTTCTGCTGTTAAAGTAATTTTTACATCTGGCTTGCTTTCATCGCTGACAAAAATTCCACTGACAGAACCATCTTCTTCATGCTTATCTATAAAGACCGTTATTCCTTTTTTTACGGTTGTAAATTCTCCTTCACGAAAAATCATTTGTGTCATATTATTACGAACTTGCCATTCCAAATCTCTAAATTTACTCTCCGAAGCCGGAATCACCCAATTCATAACAAAAATATTAAAAAATGAAAGCAATATACCCATAAATACTGCCGCATTTGCATTATTCCAAGGGCTTATACCGGCTGACTGCATAACCACTAATTCTCGATCGGTTATCATTCTGTTATAAACAAACAACACCGCCACAAACAAAGCTATCGGTGATAAAACATTAAAAATGCGCGGCATAAGCAAAGATGTCATTTCAGCAAATAGGTAAACCGGCAACCCCTGACGAGTTACCATTTCAACAAAACGGAGAGATTGTGTTAACCATAACATCGCTAAAAGCGAAAATGAAATCAGCAAAAAGCCGATAAATATTTGTTTTACAATATATCTGTTTAGTATTTTCATAGCAAAAATTATAACTGTAATTTTGTAATAAGCAACAATTATTGCAAGATATACCCCCATTTATTGATAAAAATAAATTATATAAAAATATAAACACCTAATTTTTATCAAAAAATGTTTGACTTTTAAATTCTTTGTGGTATATTTATGCAAGATGAGGTAACTTGTCTGAGGTCTCATAGCCTCTCATAAACCGTCTTTAATGACGTTAAATAGTTCCGACTTTATGGTTGGAAGGTTGCAAAATAAGTTATGTAAAAATAATAAATATGTAACGCTATTGTTTATGGTAGTTATGAGCTTCCAGCCGCCTCAATAGAGGTGGTATTGTTTTTATTAGTTATTTAATTAATTGAAAGGAAGTATACTATGAAAAACTTTGATTATAAAAATGAAGCCGGTCGTTCAATGATTGAGATGTTAGGCGTTTTGGCCATAATAGGCGTTCTCTCTGTCGGTGGTATAGCCGGATATTCAAAAGCGATGATGAAATATCGCATAAATAAAACTATTGAGCAAATAACTTTAATTGCCGGTAATGTAAGAGCATTTTTTGCACCGCAAAGAAGTTACGCTGGTTTAGATTCAACTTCTACTGATGATGCCATAAATTGTATTATAACAAAGGCTAAACTAATACCTGATGAAATGCTTACAACATCACATCATGAAACATGTGGTAAGATGATCGACAATATCACTGGTGCCTTTGGTGAGTCAATTAGTGTTTATTCATTTACAAAAGCAACAGATGGCGATAATAAAGCATTTAGCATGTCTTTTAATGGAAGTAATTTAGAAGGAGGAATACCAGACGAAGCATGTATAGAATTAATTAGTCAAGATTGGACTAATGCTAATGTAGATGCAATAATGATTGTTAACAGTAATGAACAAGAGGTTTATAAAAAAATACCTGTTGATGTAGAAACAGCCGTTAATCTGTGCAACAAATATTTTACTCTTAATTTCTATTTTGATATAGATACTAATTCTACATATTGGAGGAACAAGTTAAATCCAAGCTAATTGCAAAACCTCCGGTTATTAGCCGGAGGTTTTATTTTTAATGCCTTACAGACTACCCCTATTTTAATATGGGTAGTCTGCACAGCAACTAATAAAAAAAGTTTAGTTAAATTTACTGCTCCAATAGGTTGAGTTAACGTCTATATCAAAATAAAGAGTAATAGGTTCTCTATCTAAACAAAAATTTACAGCAGCATCTACATCCATAGGTATTTTTTTAACAGAAACTTGTCCACCACCAATATAAATTTCCATTGCTCCTAAATTAACATCTCTCCAATCGTGAGAACAAATCTCAATACAAGCTTCTGCAGGCATACCGCTAAAAGAAATAGAAAAAGCATCTTTTCCACTTGAAGATGATTTACCTGCTGAAGTTAATGATACTGGTCCAAATTCGTTGGATATACCATGTATATCTCCTACTTTTGGACATTCATTAGAACCTCCGGTAGTGCAATATTCAATCATTTCATCCGGTACAAGCTTTGCTTTTTTAATGATATTTCTATCATTCACTCCATCATAATTTCTCTGGTTTGCAAAAAATGTGCGCACATTACCGGCAATTAAAGTTATTTGCTCAATAGTTTTGTTTACCCTATACTTCATCGTCGCTTTGGAATAACCTGCAATTCCGCCAACAGACAATACGCCGATAATGGCTAAAACGCCCAACATTTCTATCATTGAACGACCGTTTTGATTTTTTAATTTTTTCATAATATTATCTCCTAAAATTTACACACAAATTTTTGACCGCCAAACGGCGGTCGGGAGAGTTAAACAATCATGCTATCTGAAATGATCCGCTTTACCTTTAGACTAACGCCCTGAACATTCGTAAAACGCTCCCCAACCAAAATCGGAGATATTTATCATATCAATTAACGATGCTATTACAATAACACCGCAGATAACAAGAGCTGTTTAAGGCTCCGAACCGAAGTTCTGTCTTTATAATAGCATAATTATTTCAAATGTCAATTTATTTTTATAACAATATAAAAAACTCTCAACTTTTAAAAATTGAGAGTCTTTTAATTATAAAAAAGTTAAATTAAGAGTTCATATTTTGAAAGAAATCTTCATTATTTTTTGTTTGTCGTAATTTTTCCAATAAAAATTCCATACCGTCAGTCATACCCATTTGCATTAACACACGGCGCAAAACCCACATTTTGGTAAGAGTTGCTTTATCAACCAAAAGCTCTTCCTTACGTGTGCCAGAACGTGTAATATCGATAGTAGGGAACAAACGCTTATCGGTTAACTTACGATCTAATATAATTTCCGAATTACCTGTTCCTTTAAATTCTTCAAAAATAACCTCATCCATTCGTGAACCCGTATCAATTAATGCAGTGGCAATAATTGTCAAAGAACCTCCTTCTTCAACATTACGAGCCGCACCTAACAAACGTTTCGGACGCTGTAAGGCGTTAGCATCAACACCTCCGGTTAAAACTTTTCCAGAAGACGGAATAACAGCATTATATGCTCTTCCTAAACGAGTTATAGAATCAAGTAATATAACTACGTCTTTTTTATTTTCCACTAAACGTTTAGCTTTTTCAATACACATTTCTGCAACTTGAACATGGCGGCTGGCCGGTTCATCAAATGTAGAAGATATAACTTCTCCTTTAACTGAACGTGTCATATCGGTAACTTCTTCCGGTCGCTCATCAATAAGTAAAACCATTAAAAAAACTTCCGGATGATTACAAGCAATAGCATGCGCTATATTTTGCAACATAACTGTTTTACCTGTTCGCGGAGGAGCCACAATAAGCCCGCGTTGCCCTTTACCTTGCGGAGAAATTAAATCTATAACCCGAGTAGTATAATCCTTATCACCGCATATTATATCAAAATTGAGCTTTTTAGTAGGATATAACGGAGTTAAATTATCAAAATTAACTCTCAATTTAGATTTTTCCGGATCATCAAAATTTATAGTATTTATTTTTGTTAAAGCAAAATAACGTTCATTTTCCTTAGGAGCTCTGATTTCGCCTTCAACCGAATCACCTGTGCGCAAACCATATTTTTTAACTTGTTGCGGAGAAACATATATATCATCGGCACTGGCTAAATAATTTGATTTTGCCGAGCGCAAAAAACCAAAACCGTCTTGCATAACTTCAATAACGCCATCACCATTAATTACCTGATCATTTTCCGCTAATTTTTTCATTATCGCAAAAATTAAATCTTGCACACGCATAGATGATGCGTCTTCAATCCCCATATCTTCAGCTTTATTCAAAAGCTCCGTAGGAGACTTATCCTTTAACTCTTTTAAATGCATTGATTACCTTTTAAGATTTTGTTTAATTGAATTTTAGAATTATTTTGCTTGCTTATATATGAGTTATTTGTTTATGTCAATTATTTTTCCACAATTTTTAACGCCTATTTTATTTAAATAAAATATTATTGTACGTAGTAAACTTTGTTAAAAATGTGCATAATGTAAATATTAACAGGTTATTAATTTTTAGGAAATATTACGAAGTTAATAATTTATTAATGATTCAATTATTTAATAAATGGTTAATAAAGTTATCCCCACTTTCCACAATATGTGTATAAAGTTATCAACATGTTAATAACTTTGTATAAAATTTTTACAATATGTATATAATTTGTTAGAATTTTCAATAGGTGAAAGTTATACACATTTTGGATAGGTTTGTGTGTATAATGTTTGTAATATATTGAAAAAAGGTAAAAAATGATAATTATTGGTATTACAGGTTCAATCGGTTGCGGTAAAACTTATTTAGCAAATATGATAAAAAGTTTAGGGTTTAGTGTATATAATCCAGATGTATGGGTGCATGAGTTATACACAAAAAGTTCTTTTCTTAAAGTTATTGAAAAAAATTTTCCAAAATCCTTTGAAAATGGGGTTTTTAATAAAAGAATATTGAGAAATTGTGTTTTTGGTAATAATAAACAATTGCAAAAATTAGAAAGTCTTATTCATCCTTTTTTAAAACAAAAATTAAAAAGTATTGTGCATCAATATGCGCAAAAAAATGATTTTTTATTTTTAGATGTGGCTTTGCTGTTTGAAATGGAGTGGCATAAATATTGTGATTATGTTATTGTGGCAGATGCTGACGAACAAACTCAAAAACAAAGAGTTATGAAACGTGATAATGTTTCAGAAGAAGATTTTGCAAAAATAACAGCCATACAAATTCCGCAACAACACAAAAAAGAATTAGCAGATTATGTTATTGATACAACTATGCCTGACGGAATAAATAAAGTTCAAATTATAAAATTTATGGAAGAGATTGTTTAATGAGAGAAATTTGTTTTGATACAGAAACAACAGGATTAAATGTAAATAATGGAGACAGACTTATAGAAATAGGTGCTTTGGAATTAATAAACCATATTCCGACAGGTAAAATTTTTCACGAATATATAAATCCTGAACGTGAAGTACCTGATGAGGTGGTAAAAGTTCACGGTATAACCACAGAATTTTTGGCAGATAAGCCTAAGTTTTATGAAATTGCGCAAAAATGGGTTGATTTTGTTGGAGATGATGGAATTTTTGTAGCTCATAATGCTGAATTTGATATGAGATTTATAAATTTTGAACTTGAGCGATGTGGTTTTCCTACATATAAATGGGATAGAGTTGTTGATACTTTGGCTATTGCAAAAAATGAATTTCCAGGGGCTCGAAATAACTTAGATGCTTTGTGTCGGCGTTTTAATATAGATAATTCGGCGCGCATATATCACGGAGCTTTGCTTGATGCTGAGTTGTTAGCCGAAGTGTATTTACAACTATTAGGTGGAGATGAACCAAGTATAAAATTTGTCGGCTCCGAAGAAATTCGCCGCGATAATATTAAAAAAGTAGAAATATTAAATCGTTCTTATGAATTATCGAAAGATGTTTTGCAAGAACATCGTGATTTTTTGGAAAAAAATATAAATAATCCTATTTGGATGAGAGATGAAATAAAAAAGGATGATTAAATTTTTTAAAAACATATACGATATTTATATAAATAAGCAAATGCTTATATTGATGGCTTTGGGTTTTTCAAGTGGTTTTCCTTTTTTACTGGTTTTCGGAACATTAACATTATGGCTTAAACAAGCGGGAATACCTATAGCTTTAATTGCCGGTTTTTCTTTGGTTAAAATACCTT
This sequence comes from Alphaproteobacteria bacterium, assembly GCA_017480745.1. GTDB lineage: Bacteria > Pseudomonadota > Alphaproteobacteria > RF32 > CAG-239 > RUG410. The sequence goes on along the minus strand of JAFUSA010000009.1, from coordinate 33,909 downwards.
ATTCAGTAAAATGGTTATGGTCACCTATTATAGATAATATTAAATTACCATTTCTTAATAGATTAGGACGTCGTCGTTCATGGGCTGTTGTTATTCAAATATTGTTGTTTACAGCAATAATTGCTATGTCATGTATTAATCCGGCGGATGATGGTGTTATACTAAATATATCTGTGGCAAATAATTTTTTTTCCATAACAATTTCTTATATGAGTTTAATGGCAATTTTTGCCTTTATAACTGCTTTTTTATCTGCATCGCAAGATATAGTTTTAGACGCTTATCGTGTGGAATGTTTTAGTAATAAACCTGAAAAACAAGCGAACGGAGTGGCAATATTTGTTTTAGGTTATCGTTTGGGATTGATATATTCAGGAGCTGGAGCTTTATATTTGGCGGCAATTTTTGATTGGAATACTGCTTATAAAATTATGGCTTTTGGAATTGTAATAGGGTTGGCAGCAATTTTATGGGCCGATGAGGCAATTAAATTTGAATATAAAAAATACAAAAGAAGTATCAAAGATTTTTTAAATACCTCAGTAGTGGAACCTTTCAAAGATTTTATAAAAAATAAAAATTGGTATTTAATTTTAGTGCTTATATTCACTTATCATTTGAGTAATGCTTATTTTAATCCTGTAATAAATCCTTTTTATGATGATATGGGATTTACTAAAATTGAAATTGCTAATGTTATGAAATTGTATGGAATGGTAGCAGCTATCAGCGGTGGTATTGTCGGAGGTATGATTATTAACAAAATAGGATTAAAAAAAGGGTTGCTTTATTTTGGATTTTTACAGTGTGTTTCCACCATATTATTTTCGTTGCAAGCATGCTATGGACATAATATGCCGTTGTTTATAATGGTAGTTACGATAGAAAACTTTATTTCCGGTTTGGCTACAACGGCTTTGGTGGCCTATGTTTCTTCTTTATGTAATAAATCATATACTGCTACGCAATATGCTTTATTATCATCGGTAATGGGTGCTTCAAGAGATATATTTTCTTCCACCAGCGGGATAGTTGCTTCTTTTTTAGGATGGAAATTGTTTTTTGTGGTGTCTGCTTGTATGAGTTTACCGAGCCTTATTATAATATGGTTTTGTATTAAAGATTAAAAATATTCAAATGAGTATTTTTCTTTTAAGAAAAGACTCCGAAAGGTGTTTAACCTTTGGGAGTCTTTCGCATTAAGCTTACTTGTTTCGCAGATGAAAAATGTCATCCTTTCACACTGCGGCGGAGCATCGTCTGTTCGTGGAAATCCGTGTTGTCTTCGAGCCGGTAGCAGAGGAGCTTGTTGTCAGCATAGCGTCTGGATATAAGCAACTCTGTTCCATCTTGGTAGGTGAATACCGTTCCGGTATGGGCACGCCAGATCTGTGTGTTTTCGTCAGTCTCAACCTGCTTTCCGGTGCGGATATCGAAGAACCTGTTACCAACCTGTTCACATGGCACGATGCGAGTGATGTTCTGATTCTCATAGTCACCAAACTTCGGGACCATAAGTGTGCCTGCAAAGGACTGAGGAATGAAAACGAGAGAAACAATAGATGTCCCGGTTAAAACTTTTTGTAATTTCATAAGCTTTAAGAGTTTAAGTTAAACAATATATAAATTATAAATTTTGTAATTACATTTGTAACACTTTCCGATAATTTTGTCAATAATTATTTTAAAAAAAAATAAATTATTTTTGTATCTTGTTTAATGTATTGTTTTTACAATATTATTTTATAAAAAAGCTCTGTAAATAGAGTTATCATAATGGTTTTAATGAATATTTTTTGCACTTGTATAAAATTATTTATTGTATTTTTATTTTTATTCTGTATTATGAGTAGCGAATTATCGGCATTATGTTGTTTTTGATTGAGAGTTATGTATAAAGGTGACAGAGCAAAGCAATGTATTGTGATAGAGAATGTTAATTCGGGTAAAAGATAAACAATTTCCGCCGTTTTTCAATAAATAAGAAGAAAAATAGCAAAGACGGCCGAAATAAATTATGAAAGACTTATTATAATGGCACATGTTTGCCGTGTTTATGTTGTGTTTTAGTGCTTATCTTTGCCCTGTAAATAATTACTTTATGTTTTTACATAGAGTGTTTTTTGGGGAATTATAATGACAAAAAGAATGTTAATTGATGCTACGCAACCGGAAGAAACTCGGGTTGTTATTGTAGATGGAAACAAAGTTGAAGATGTTGAATACGAATCTTCTTCTCGTAAACAAATAAAAGGTAATATTTATTTAGCAAAAGTAATAAGGATAGAACCTTCTTTGCAAGCCGCTTTTATTGACTATGGTGGGAATCGGCACGGATTTTTGGCTTTTAATGAGATTCATCCTGATTACTATAATGTATCCGAAGAAGTATTGCAACAGGTAGATGCCGAAGTTGAAGAAATTATTGAAAATAAAATAAAATATTTGAAAGAACGCGAAGAGAATCGTGCTCGCCATAAAGCGGAAAAAGAAGCATTGGAAGCCAAACGTCGCCTGGAAGCAGAGCAAGCCGCAGAAATTGAAGATTCTATGTTGGAACCGTTGCCGAATGATGTTTTAAATGAGGAATATTTAAGTAACGAAGAAATGTCTTTAAATGACGAAAGTTCGGAAGAGGAAGGAACTGATACAGAAGTAAACTCTTCGAAAGAATCTGTAGAAACGGTGGAAGAAGAAGAGATTGCTGTTGAAGAAGAAATAAAACCAGAATCTGAAACAGAAAATAAACCAAAAAAACATCGTCGCACTACTCGCCGACCTCGTGATAGAAAAAAAACAACCAAAACACTTGCAGATTCTACCGGTTTGCAAGATGAAATGTTGCAAGATGATAGTAATGAAGAAGATTTTGATGATGATGACGATGATGATATAGAATTGTCTGATGATACCAATGAATATAATTTTGATGCTCAACGCAGATTGATAAGAGCGCGTAAATTGTATCATAATTGCACAATTCAAGATGTAATTCGCGAAGGGCAGGTGCTTTTAATCCAAGTAGTTAAAGAAGAACGCGGAAATAAAGGTGCCGCCTGCACTACATACATATCATTAGCCGGTCGTTATTGTGTGTTGATGCCAAACAGAATAAAAAGCGGTGGTGTATCACGTAAAATAGGTAATGCCAATGATCGTAGGCGCTTAAAAGGTATAATGAAAAATTTACCGATGAGTCCGGATATGTCGCTTATTATTCGCACTGCGGGTGAAGATAAAACCAAAGCAGAAATAGTGCGTGATTATAATTATTTAATCCGCACATGGAACGCTATTCGTTACGGCGCGTTGAAAAATCCGGCACCGGCGATGATTTACGAGGAGGGTAATTTAATCAAGCGAGCTTTGCGTGACATGTATACCAAGGATATTGATGAAGTTATTATTGATGGTAATGAAGCGTATCATACTGCCCGCAATTTTGTTAAGATTTTATCGCCACATAGTCTTAAACAAATTCGTTGCCGCCGACAAGGAGATGCACCTGTTTTTCAACGTTTTCAAGTTGAAGCGCAATTGGATCGCCTGCATGATCCAATTGTCCAGTTGGAATCCGGCGGATATTTGGTAATTAACCCGACAGAAGCTCTTGTTTCCATAGATGTTAACTCCGGTCGCGCCACTAAGGAAAAAGATATTGAGGAAACAGCCTTGAAAACTAATTTAGAGGCCGCTGATGAAATTGCTAAACAGCTTAAAATGAGAGATTTGGCCGGTTTGATAGTGGTTGATTTTATAGATATGTATGAGCCGCAAAATAATATTGCTGTTGAAAAACGAATGAAAGAAGCGATGAAAGATGATCGCGCACGTATTCAAATAGCTAAGATGAGTATTTTCGGTTTGTTAGAGATATCACGTCAACGTATGCATTCATCTTTTATAGAGAGTAATTATGAAACATGTCCTTATTGTAACGGGCGTGGTGTTACACGCACTATAGAATCCGGTGCAACTTTGATTTTGCGCGCCTTAGAAGGTGAGTGTGTGCGCAATCGCAAATTTAAGTTTACAACCAATGTTCCGGCTGATTTGGCTGTTTATTTGCTCAATCAAAAACGTAAGCAACTTGCTGACTTAGAAGAAAATTATCAAGCGCAAATAATTATTGCTGCCGATACAAGTATGAAAGATGCTTCCGAATTCAAAATATATCGGGAAAGAGTAAAACAAGCAAAAGATTGTGCCGACAGTGCAACTTCTTGCTATGATTCAGAAAATGTTGAGGATGATTTATCGGAGGAAGAAGAATATACTGCTGATGAAGTAACAACATCTGTAAATGAAACGGAAAAAGAAGGAACAGATAAACGTTTTCGTTTCCGCCGTAATGGCCGAAATCGTCGTAATAACCGCAATATGCGTAATAATTATGAGCGGCGTGTAAAAGTTGAAGAACCGGCACCGACGGAAGAGCCTAAACCGGAGAAAAAATCGTGGTGGAAAAAATTAATAGGTTAGTTTATATACTCTTATTTTTAATAGCATTGACTGCCGGTTGTTTGGTGCAACCGGCAGTTGCCGCAACCGGATTATCGGTTATTACCGACGCACAAACGCAGAATTATTTGGCAAAAATTGTGCAACCTCTTTTTAAAGCAGGTAATGTGGCGTTTAATCCGCAAAAAATATTTATTATTAAAGATAATTCTCTTAACGCTTTTGTAAGCGATGGCAACTATTTGTTTATTCATACTGGAACATTAACCGAAGCGGAAAATACCAATGAATTAGCCGGAATATTGGCACATGAAACCGGTCATATTATGGGAGGACATATTGTTCGGCAGAAATTAAAACTTGAAAAAATGCAGTATATTATGCTTGGTTCTATGATTGCAGCCGGTGCAACCGCTGTTTCAACCGGGCGAGGCGATGCTGCAATGGCGGTTATTTTAGGTTCGCAAAGTTCTGTTTTGAATAATATGTTGCAATATCAAATGCAGGAAGAGCGAAGTGCTGATGAAAGTGCCGTTAAATTATTAACCGCTACTAAACAATCTACTGACGGTTTGCGTAAGTTTATGAACAAAATAAAACGTAATAATGCTTTGAGCGGAATTGATGAAAATGGTTATTTTCGCACTCACCCGTTGACATCTGAACGTATCGCTCATTTTACGGAAGTTGGTAAAAACAATCATTTCGGCACAGAAAATCCTCTGGATTCCGAACTGCTTATGATTAAAGCCAAATTAACGGCTTTTTTGACGGATACTTCAAAAGCATGGCGCCAATATCCTAAATATAAAAAAAGTTCTGATGCACAATATGCACATGCAATTTTATATTTTAGAGAAGGCAGAATAAAAGAATCTTTGGCAATAATGGATAGTCTTTTGCAATCTCAACCGAACAATCCTTATTTTTATGAGTTAAAAGGGCAAATTTTGTTTGAAAGCGGACAAACCAAAGTTGCTATTAAAGCATACGAACAAGCGCTGAATTTTTTGGCAGATAACCCTTTGTTGCAAACAAGTTTGGCACAGGCAATTTTAGAAAGTTCTCCAGACAAATTGCAAATACAAAGAGCGATTGATTTGTTGCAACAAGCTTTGATTAAGCAAAATAATGGTTTTATATGGCAGCTTTTGGCGCGAGCGTATGATATGAAAGGAGATAAGGCTTATTCTTATTATGCGGCGGCTGAGTTTAATTATTCGCAAGATAATTTAGAAACCGTATTACGCCTTTTAGAAAATGCCGAGCAGAATACTCTTAATAAATCTCTTAATCTGAAAATAAAAGATTTGCGGGAGCGCACAAAAGAGGATATGAAAGAAAATTCACGCGGATTGAGATAAAAGTCAAACTGTTTTTGTAAAAATTGTGCCGATTTTACTTGAAATGTAAAAAATATGGTGCTAAACATTATCTAAAATAACATATTGAGGTTATTATGAAGTGTTTTAGGTTTGTATTTTTAAGTTGTTTGAGTTTTTTGTTTTCAGCAGGTGTTTCTTTTGCGGCTTCTTCATTAGTTACCGATATCAATTCTGTGCAAAAAATAATTAAAAACGGTGATACGGTTTCTCTTGATAAAATGGTTGCTGATGGCTTGGATATTAATATGCGCGATGAAGATGGCAACACATTACTGCTATATGCTTTGCAAAATGAAGAAAGTTATAAATCGGCCGAAAGACTTATTTATCACGGTGCCGATCTTAATGCGCCATCTTCCGTAACGGGAATGACACCTATGTTGTGGGTGGTTACAACGGCTGAACGTGCACAGGCGGAAATGTTAAAAAAATCTGCGCAAGAAGTTGCAGAGGAAGAATTGGAAGAGCGCGACAAAAAATTAGAAAAAGAAGTTTTACTAAAAATGAGTCGTGCTATAAAAATTTTGCGTTCTTTAATTAAAAATAATGTAGATGTAAATCAGGAAACTCCATTCGGAACACCGTTAATGGCTGCGGTAACCAATGAATGGAACAAAGATATTATTGCAATTTTAATAAAAGCCGGCGCCGATGTTAATTTACAAGATCGCAGTGGTAAAACGGCTCTGTTTTATGCGGCGGCGTATGATTGCAACAAAATAATTTCGCAACTGTTGGCCGCCGGCGCCGATACTGATATAAAAGATTTTGACGGTTTAACTTATATGGATGTTAATAAGCAGGATTTGAAAAAATAAATCCTCTTTTCTTTCATATAAATAATTATTATGTTTAAACAAAAACAATACGGTCAGTAAGGGAGAACTTACATCGGTCGATAAAATAAATAAGTAAAGGAATAAAAAATGTTAAATACAGCAAAAATATGTAAAGTTGCTTTGTCGGCTTTTGCATTTATATTTTCTGCTATGGGAGCGGCGAATGCTTCGGAATTGGATTTGATAATTCCGGAACTTTCCAAAGCAACCTACAGCTTTATGGGGATAACATTATCCGGTGATTGTTTATTGGTCGGCGGAATGTTTATCTGCTTATTGGGAATGATTTTCGGTTTGTGGGAATTTTTCAGCATTAAAAAAATGCCGGCTCATGAATCGATGCTTAAAGTTTCTGAAACAATTTATGCAACCTGTACAACATATATGAAACAACAAGCTAAACTTTTGTTTGTTTTAGAGGTGTTTATAGGTGCATGTATTGTTTATTATTTTGCCGGATTAAATGGCACACCTTGGGGAAAAGTTGCCTATATTTTGTTATGGTCAATTTTAGGTATTTTAGGTTCGTTCACGGTGGCTTGGTTTGGTATGCGTATTAATACATACGCAAACTCGCGCACATCGTTTGCTTCTTTGGAAGGTAAAGCTTATCCGGTTATGCATTTACCGCTTCGCTCCGGTATGTCTATTGGTGTGTTGCTGATTTGCGTTGAATTGATAATGATGATGTATATTTTGGTGTTTGTTCCGCGCGATACTGCCGGAGCCTGCTTTATTGGATTTGCAATCGGTGAATCTTTGGGCGCTTCGGCTTTGCGTATTTGCGGAGGTATATTCACTAAAATTGCCGACATTGGCGCCGATTTAATGAAAATTATTTTCAAAATTGATGAAGATGATGCGCGCAATCCGGGAGTTATTGCCGATTGCACAGGTGATAATGCCGGTGACTCTTGCGGTCCGACAGCTGATGGTTTTGAAACATATGGTGTTACCGGTGTAGCGCTTATCAGTTTCATTGTTTTAGCAGCTGGTATGAATATCGGCACAGACGGCGGAATTTCTATGAGTGTGTTTGCGCCTGAATTGCAAGCACGCTTAATTACATGGATTTTCGCTATGCGTATTTTAATGATTATAACTTCGGTTGTATCTTATGGTATTAATGGTTTAATAGCCAAAGCTAAATATGGTGCATCAAAATCGTTTGATTTTGAAAAACCGTTAACCAGTTTAATTTGGATTACGTCGATTATTTCTATTTTGGTAACCTTTGCTGTTTCTTACTATATGTTGCCGGCAACCCAATTCGGTCATAATATATGGTGGGAATTATCGGTAATTATCAGTTGCGGAACTTTGGCAGCAGCTATTATTCCGGAATTTACTAAAATATTTACCTCATCAAAATCTCAGCATGTTCAAGAAGTTGTTAACGCCAGTCGTGAGGCGGGCGCTTCGCTGAATATTTTGTCGGGTATTGTTGCCGGTAATTTTTCCGGATTTTGGCAAGGCGTAGTGATGGCCGGTTTAATGGCTGTTGCTTACGTTACATCGCAGGGTGATTTAGGGCAGATAATGATTTATCCGACAGTATTTGCCTTTGGTTTGGTAGCATTCGGTATGTTAGGTATGGGACCGGTTACCATTGCCGTGGACAGTTACGGTCCGGTTACCGATAATGCGCAATCTGTGTTTGAATTGTCGCAAATTGAAAATATTCGCGGTATTAAAAAAGCCATTAAAAAGGATTATGGTTTTGAACCGGATTTTGAACAAGGTAAACACTTGCTTGAAGCCAACGATTCTGCCGGTAATACCTTTAAAGCCACTTCCAAGCCGGTATTAATCGGAACGGCTGTAATTGGTGCAACAACCATGATTTTTTCAATCATTCTGTTATTAAACTTAGAGCTTAACCTGATTGATGCCCGTGTGTTGATTGGTTTGTTATTGGGTGGTGCGGTAATTTACTGGTTCTCCGGTGCGGCAATTCAAGCCGTTTCTACCGGTGCTTATAGAGCGGTAAATTACATTAAGGAACACATTAAGTTAGATACCAGAAAAGCAGCTTCGGTAGAAGATTCTAAAACTGTGGTAAAAATTTGCACTCAGTATGCGCAAAAAGGTATGTTCAATATCTTTATTGTTATTTTCTCGTTTGCAATTTCGTTTGCTTTCTTCGGGCCGGAAATGTTTGCCAGCTACTTAATTTCCATCGCTATTTTCGGTTTATATCAAGCGTTGTATATGGCTAATGCCGGCGGTGCTTGGGATAACGCCAAAAAAGTGGTTGAAGTTGACTTAAATGAAAAAGGTTCAGAGTTGCACGCTGCTTCGGTGGTAGGTGATACAGTGGGTGATCCGTATAAAGATACGGCTTCGGTTGCCTTGAATCCGATTATTAAGTTCACTACTTTGTTCGGTTTATTGGCAGCAGAAATGTCAGCCAAAGTATCGGCGAGCAATCCGTGTTTGGCAAAAGGCATTGCCGTTGTCTTCTTGGTAATCGGTTTAATTTTCGTATGGCGTTCATTCTATGCTATGCGCATTGAGGCCAAAAAAGTAGACTAAGTTTTGCTTTTATAAAATATCTGCCGGCGCTCTTAACAGCGCCGGCGGATATTTGTTTTATCTAAATATGAATACAAAGTCATGAGATTCATAATTATCGCCGCAAATATCAACGGCTATGTTTAAAGGTATTGGAAAAGATAATATTTTTCCGTTAGTACAAGCCAGTATAGTATCATCCCATACACTTCCATCGCAATTATCGAATGAACCATCATCTGATTCATAATCATCAATTGTACCAGCTTCTCCAGAATCATATATAACCAATGAAGAAATACCAGATTCCACACTACTCCAATCCTTTGTTGCCAGTTCAATACATTCTTCTTCATCCACTACATTAATATCTATCTGAAAGTATTTATTTGTAAATTTCATCAAGTTTACATGCCCTAATGAACCTACAATTCTTTCACCCTCCCACATCTCATCCGGCACAAGTTTGGCTTTTTTGATAATTGCTTTTCCTGTATCAGAAGACGAATCTAATCCCGCATAATTTCCTTGCGGAGCAAAAAATGTTCGCACATTACCGGCAATGAGGGTTATCTGTTCAATAGTTTTATTGATGCGATATTTAGTCATCGCCTTGCTATATCCTGCGATACCACCTACCGACAACACACCGATTATAGCCAATACACCCAACATTTCTATCATTGAACGACCGGACTGGATCCCTCGCCCCTTGAGGGAGAGAGAATCATTATTTTTAATTTCTGATCTTTTCATAATTTTATCTCCTCTGTTAAAGTTGTTTATTTAAAAAAATTAACCGCCAAACGGCGGCGGGGGAGTTCATAAATCATATTCATGCTAATGATCCTTGCAATCTTTAAGCTAAAAGCTCTGAACATTCACCGCAAGCTCCCCGACCAAAATCGGAGATATTATCACAATCAATAACGACGTATAAACGCCGACATGAATAAGAGCTTATGAAGGCCCCGAACCGAAGTTCTGCGACTATAATATCACAAAATCGGCAAATGTAAAGAGTTTTTTTGCAGAATATAGCAACATGCCGGCAATAGATATACTTGCCGGCATAGTCATAAAAAACACAATGTTTTAATTACAAATACGATTATCGAAAGTAACTTCAACTTTGTATTTTAGTGTTGTTTTACTGTTTTTAGCGGTGCTGATTATCCATCTTCTAACGGTTGCGTTTTTCAGTTCGCTTTTAATATTTTCTTCCACAATTTTATGTTGTGCCGGAATATTTTGTGTTAGTATTACCGTGTTATCTTCATCTTCGGCATTATTTACACTTATTTCAACATCGTATGTTTTTAATGTTTTTACCATAAAGCATTTATTTTCAGGCCTGCGACTTATTTCATCTTGTTTGATTTGTTTGATTTTTCCGCTCAGTGTAATATTAAACGCATCTCCCAAATTAAGACGTAAGGTATCTTCTTTTGCAGTATTATTAATATTTGCCGAGCCGATGAATTGCAAATTACCATTCTTATCGTTTTCATAAAAACGAATAGTTCCGGCAGGTAATGAAATACCCAAATTAGAAGCCACTACATTTTCCATAACATAGGTTATAGACGGATGATATTTTTCAAATTCATTATTACCATTGCCAAAATAAAATGGAGATTGCAAATTAAACTCTTTTATGTATGTAACATCTTTCTTTTCTATTAAAGCAATTTGTTTGGTTTGTTTATCTTTAATGGTGGTTATATTAGGCAAGGTATATAGCTCGTAGCTGTTAATGTTTTCAGGTTCAGGAACCCCCATTTCTACGGAGTCATTAGTAGCAAAAGCCATCGCTTTCATCATTACTCCTCGCCCGCGAGCCATCATCGGACGCACAATATTAACATCTCCGGCTACCAATTGAATTTTAGCTTTTTCATAATCAACTCCGGATTCGTTATTAATGGTAACCCACCCTGTTAAATCTAACTTATTACGGTTGATAACATTTGCCACATAGTCTGCTTTCCAGCTTATACCATCGGTTAAATAAGCTAATTGCAAATTTTTAAGTCCGCCCTGTGATACATTCAATTTAGTTGCCAAAGTTGGTTTATTGCTCATTCCTGCCGGAATTTTATTAAAAACAACACGTCCCGGATAATCTGTTTCAATACCATAATCAAAGCGCAAAATAGGCTGACCATTATTAGAGCCGATAATTTGCGCTTTTTCCAAAATATTTTCACCATTTTCCGGATTTATCCGCACAGTGGTAACATTTTCGCCGATTGATTGGTTTACAAAATTTGCGTAGTTCATTAAATTATAACTATAATTTTGTTCGATAACTTTAATTCCATCGCCGTAAATAATGGCTGTTTCAGGCTGAATGCGTTGTGCCACACCATCAAAAATAATTTCATTCAGTCCGCTTTTTAAATCGGCCTTACGCATATCTTTGATTAGCGACAAATTTTGATTATATATACTCAAAGATAAGTTGTTATCTTTATTTTGCAACAAAATCGGTTCGGCCTGAGCCATACCGGATATAAATAAACTCAAAGAAAAAAACACCAAACTGTAACGCATGTTAAAAACCTCCTAATGAATTAATCGCAGATAATGTAAAATAATATAAATGGCAGCGCCTTGCAACACCAACATAAACCAAAACATAGCTTGGTAGCTGCGTTTTTTGTTTTTGTGATGAAAAAATTTTTGCGCAAGAAAGGCTCCTATCCAACCACCTAAAAATTCCAACGCGTGCAATCTAACCTCAGGAACGCGCCATGAATGTTTAATTGCCGCGCGTTTATCAACTCCGTATGCAATAAAAGTTACCGCATTGATAATAGTTAAGTGATAAACAACAAACAACAATAAAGCTTTGTGGGAAAAAGTTGAAACACGAAAATAGTAATTCTCTGTTATATAAGCCGATAAAATCATTGCCGCAAAATAAAGCACAAAAAAAATATTTTTTTGCAGCGGCCGAATCAAAATCAGCAAAGGTGCCGTAAGAGCCAAAAATGTAATAAGCATATAAAACTCCTTAATACAGGCAGAGCTTAAAACGTTTTGTTTAATAATTCAATACTTCTTTATAAATATTAAGGTATTTTTAAATTAAATTGTTCTATATTGCGAACAAAAGAATCTCTTACGGAGTAAAAAATGAAAAATTTTGCATTGTTCGGTTTTGTTATTTTGTTAAGCGGATGTGCGTGCAATAAATGTCAGAAAAAAGAAGCTGAAATTGCTGTGCAACCTGTGGAAATTGCCGCTATGGAGCCGGTTGTGGTGCAAACGGAAGTAGCCGTTCCTTGCAGCTATTCATGCACCAAAACGCAAGATTGTGCACAAAAAAATAAACCAACAGTATTAAAACCTCGTGTTACCGAAAAACTCAGTCAAAAACGCAAACGCCGTTGTTGTCCGGATGAGCCTTTGTTGCCCGGACAAGAAGACAAAGTTTATGTGCCTGATGCACCGGAAATTTATGTTATATCGGCAAACAGAACGGTAAACTCTATGCAACAGGAAACTTCGGCCTTTTTTGAACAAGCCGGTGCCATAAATGTTTATATAGATAAAACAATTACTAAATCTGCCGATTTGCCGGGTGGAAATGAACAGGGAACAAAAACCCTTAAAAAGCGCTTTGCTCAAATTGAAAATGTTACAGTGGTAGAAGACAGAGAACAAGCAGATTTTGTGGTAAATAGCGTGGTTGATTGGTATGATACGCCAACAAAGACCGTTCCGGCAATAAAATACGATTTGTTCCTCAATACCAAAAACAACCATATTTTAGGCGAGTGGAGCGAGATTATTCATCAAGCCGAAGGAGATAGAAGTTGGTGGTAAAAGTTAAACATATTTTCCTTTCGCTGCTGTGTGCAATAGGAGCTTTGTATGAGTTTTCATCACCTTTATACGCGGAAGATAATATTGCCATAACGCAATTTGTTAAAGCCGATGCGTGTGATGAACGCCAGAAAAGTGATGACTCTCAAACAGCTGAAAACAGAGCCGTTGATAAGGCAAGCCTGCAAGCGGTTAAACTTTCGGGGATCATTCAGAAATATTATCCTGATTTAAGTACCAGTGCGTTGGATATAATATCATATCGTATTATTGATGAATATATGTTGAATACCATTCATAAAGTTACTTTTCATAAAGACCCGCGGATTTGTGTTAATCTGCAAGCAATGATAGAAATTACTCCTCAGGAATTGGCGCATTTAGTGGAAGAATATAAAAATAGTGATACGGTTGAAAATAAGGAATTAAGCGCTGTTGTTGACGAAGTTAAGCAAAAAATTACTTATGAACCGCAAAAAGTTGATGACCGCAAGCTCATGTATATTGATAAAATGAGTTTTTGGAACGGTGATGAGTCCGATTATTATCGCGATATATTGACAGAAGCTTTTGCCGATAACAAATATTTTTATATTACGGATGACAAAAGTTTGGCTGATTATTTGTTGCAACCGCGTTTGCTTACTTCGGAAGTTGATGAAATAGATGAAAAACATCATAAGATGCACATTGAAATAAGTATGGATACTTTATCTTCAACATTAGATGATTTTGAACCTTTGAGCGAAAAGCAAAGTCATTTTATTTTGTTTGCCGCCGACAAAGATGAACAGACAATAGCCGATAATTTGATTCGCAAATTGTTGAAAAAGGCAGCGGAAGAAACAGCTAAAAAAATAGAGAACTATACTTATGAACACTCCATAAATAAGAGGTTTAAAAAGTAATTTTTTAATACCGGCGCAAAATCGTCGGTATTTTTTTACTTATTTTATAAAAGTTCTTTACATTTGCCGATTTTATGATATTATGGTCGCAGAACTTCGGTTCGGGGCTTTGAACAGCTCTTATAAAGCTCGGTGCATTGCATCGTTAAGTAAACATTGATTTATCTCCGACTTGGCCGGGGAGCGCGTGATGGATGTTCAGGGTTTTACTCAAAGATTGCGCGAATCATTTAGCTTTATATGATTGTTCAACTCTCCCGACCGCCGTCTGGCGGTCAAATTTTTAATGTGCTAATGTTTAATTTTAGGAGATAAAATTATGAAAAAACTTCTTTGTGTTTTACTTGCATTTGCGATTAGTGCTTGCACACACTTAACCAAACAAGAACAAGATGATTTACACCAATTAAAAATGCGCGGAATAGATGTTGACCATGCCGGTAGTTTTGATCGTCCGGCAAGTCCGGCCGTCGCCGGTGTGTTAAACATATTGCCGGGGTTTGGTAATTTTTATTTAGCGGCCGGTAATGGCGGAGATAGTATGCATTGGCTTTATGGAGCCCTAAATCTTCTCACCTGGCCTATTTCTATTGTATGGGGCATTCCGGAAGCGGCTATCGATGCTAATAAAATCAACGAGCGTGAAATGATTTATTATTACAAATACCCAAGCACACCAAGCTTTACCATGCCATATACGCGATACTAATAAACCTTTTCAAAGTCCTCGTCGGCGTAACGATAAATAGCGTAGCTTTCGCTGACTTTGGGAGCGCCGTTATGAAACATCCGGTTACCGAATTCGGTCCGGATGTTTTTGTCGTTTGTCACCGCCGAAAGCTTGTTATAGTCAAACGAACCGGCTTTCTTTGCTAAACTTTCCCATAATTTAACTGCCGAATAGCCGTAAAGAGATAATCCGTTGGTTTCAAAACCGCTTAAACGCAATTTTACCAATGTTTCGGCAAAATCGGGATCATCGTTACGACCGCGCAATTCCATTAAATAAGTTCCTTCCGCCAAATTGCCCAAATAGTCAAAATATTCTTTGGTTGCCGAATAGCGGTTAGTAAATAAAATAAATTCTTCCCTGTCTTCTTTTAAGGCGCGCGCCATTTTACGTATATTTTTGGCTGAACCCAACAAAAAAGCCATTTGATAACCTTCTTTGAAGATTTTGCGTGCCAAAGAATCATAATCTTTGTCGGTCATATCATACGTATAAAGTTTAATCAGCGATGATTTGCCATGCTTAGAAAATTCCTGTATAATCGCGTTGGCTTCATCCATACTTTCTATATCATTTTGGTTGCTGATAACTGCCACATATTGTCCTGCCATGGTTTGATTATAAAAATTAAAAAAATCTCGCGCTTGCTGGTTGGTATATCCCAACATTTTTACCAACCCTTTTTTAATGGTTTTGGCTTGTGTGTAGTTAACGGTTGTCGGAATAATCTGAAATATTTGCGCTTTGGCATAAACATCGGCTACTTGGTCAAACGAATTGGCGCAATACGGTCCGATTACCAAATTTATTTTATTTTCCTTTTGAATAGCCAACATTTGCGCCGTAGATATGGCTATACTGTTGTTGCATTGATCATCAACTGTCAGCAGATTAACTTTTTTCCCCAGCAAACCACCGTTTTGATTAATCTCATCCACCGCACGTTTTGCGCCCTTGATGAGCTCTTCACCCTGTTCTTGATAGTCTCCCGCTTTTGGCGCCACCAACGCAATATTAACCCTTGCCTGCACCGGAGCGACAAAAAGTAATATCAGGCATAAGCCTACGTATTTTAACAAACGACACATAGCTTTTATTCTGCTTATTAAACATCTTATCAATATAACAAAAAAATATTAATTGCAATATCTTATTAATGGGTTGCTTATTTTTGGGGAATAGTTTATATCTGTATCCATTGGAGAAAAAAATGGCCGAGAGTAAATTTATAGAAATTAAAGGTGCGCGACAGCATAATTTAAAAAATATCAATGTAAATATTCCCAAAAACAAATTAACGGTTATTACCGGTCTTTCCGGTTCCGGAAAATCATCGCTGGCTTTTGATACAATTTATGCCGAAGGACAACGACGCTATGTGGAAAGTTTATCGGTTTATGCTCGCCAATTTTTAGATTTGATGAACAAACCTGATGTTGATTCCATAGAAGGTTTATCTCCGGCAATTTCTATTGAGCAAAAAACAGTTTCGCATAATCCGCGTTCCACCGTTGGCACTATTACTGAAATTTATGATTATATGCGCCTTTTGTGGGCACGAGCGGGAACTCCTTATTCTCCGGCAACCGGATTACCTATTGAAGCGCAGTCTTCTTCGCAAATGGTGGATAAAATTTTGGAATTACCGCAGGGTAGTAAAATTGTTTTGTTGGCACCGATCGCTCGTGGCAAAAAAGGAGAGTTCAAAAAAGAATTTGCCGAGTTGCAAAAAAAAGGCTTTCAGCGCTTAGATATTGATGGTGAAATATATAACATAGATGATCTGCCGGAGTTAAATAAAAACATAAAGCACAACATTGAAGTTGTGGTTGATAGAATCATAATTAAAGACGGTATTGCCACACGTTTGGCACAATCGGTGGAAACTGCTCTGAAATTGAGCGACGGACTTTTATATGTGGAAAATATGGCCGATAAATCGCGTCTTACTTTTTCTTCTAAATTTGCTTGTCCTGTTTCAGGGTTTACGATTGAAGAAATTGAGCCGCGTCTGTTTTCCTTTAATAATCCGCAGGGAGCATGCCCGCGTTGTGGTGGTTTGGGTGCAAGTTTGTTTATGGATCCGGAATTAGTAGTTCCTAATGAAAACCTGAGTTTAGCAGGAGGGGCAATAGCTCCGTGGTCTGTCAGCAGTCATTCAATTTTTTATCGGCAAACACTAAATTCTTTATGCGATTTTTTGGAAGTATCAAACAAAACTCCGTGGAAAGACTTGCCGGCTTATGCGCAGGAAACAATTTTATATGGTTCAGGCAATCGATGTGTGCCAATGGTTTATTCCAAATGGGTAACCGATAAACCTTTTGAGGGGGTTATTCCCAATATGGAACGTCGTTTTATGGAAACGGATTCAGCGGTGGTGCGCGAAGAACTTTCGCATTATCAATCGGCGGCTCCGTGTGAAGTTTGTCACGGTAAACGTTTAAAACCGGAAGCCTTAGCGGTTAAAATTTGCGGCAAAGATATTATTGAAGCATCAAATATGTCTATTAAGCAAGCTTTACCTTGGTTTGCCGCCATAGAGGAACAGCTTACTCCGCAAAAGCGTGAAATTGCCCGCAAAATAGTTAAAGAAATTTATGAGCGATTAAGCTTTTTGAACAATGTCGGTTTGGATTATCTGACTTTGTCGCGCCAGTCGGGGACACTTTCCGGTGGCGAAGCGCAACGTATTCGTTTGGCTTCGCAAATAGGCACCGGCTTAACCGGAGTTATGTATGTTTTGGATGAGCCGTCTATCGGTTTGCATCAGCGCGATAATGATAAATTGCTCGCCAGTTTAAATCGTTTGCGTGATATAGGTAATACAGTAATTGTGGTAGAACATGACGAAGATGCTATGCGCGCGGCCGATTATTTGGTTGATATGGGGCCTCTTGCCGGTTCAAAAGGCGGAGAAGTTACTGCCGCCGGAACCGTTGAAGAAGTGCTGAAAAATCCAAACAGTTTAACAGCCAAATATTTGAACGGTGAAAAATATATAGCTGTGCCAAACCTACGACGTAAAGGCAATGGAAAATTTTTGGAATTGCGGGGGGCTCGAACTAATAATTTAAAAAATGTAAATGTCAAAATACCTCTTGGAACTTTAACTTGTGTTACCGGTATTTCCGGTAGCGGCAAATCATCACTGATTTTAGAAACATTGTTTAAGGCAGTTGATAAAGAGATGAACGGTAGCCGAGTTCCACCTGGACCATACGATAAACTTATCGGTTTGCAAAATATTGATAAAGTTATTGAT
Organism: Alphaproteobacteria bacterium; assembly: GCA_017480745.1. Lineage (GTDB taxonomy): Bacteria > Pseudomonadota > Alphaproteobacteria > RF32 > CAG-239 > RUG410. The sequence goes on along the minus strand of JAFUSA010000009.1, from coordinate 15,973 downwards.
ATTGACCAGTCGCCGATAGGACGCACGCCTCGTTCTAATCCTGCAACTTATACCGGTGTATTTACCAACATTCGTGATTGGTTTGCCGAATTACCGGAAGCCAAAGCGCGAGGCTATACTTCGGGATATTTTTCCTTTAATGTGCAGGGCGGACGCTGCGAAGCCTGCAAGGGTGACGGCGTGATGAAAATTGAAATGAACTTTTTGCCTGATGTGTATGTTCCTTGCGATGCTTGTCACGGAACACGTTATAACCGCGAAACACTTGAAGTTAAATTTAAGGATAAATCAATAGCCGATGTTTTGGATATGACGATTGATGATGCCTATAAATTTTTTGAGAATATACCGGCCATCAAACGCCGTCTGGATTTATTGCGTCGTGTCGGTTTGGGATATGTTAAATTAGGACAACCGGCGCCGACTCTTTCAGGCGGTGAAGCCCAGCGTATTAAACTTTCAAAAGAGCTGAGCAAAAAAGCAACCGGAAAAACGCTTTATATTTTAGATGAGCCGACTACCGGTTTGCATTTTGAAGATATAAAACATCTGCTTGATGTGTTGCAAATGTTAGTGGAACAGGGGAATACGGTTGTAGTTATTGAGCATAATTTAGATGTTATAAAAGTTGCCGATTATATTATTGACGTGGGGCCGGAAGGCGGCGATGGTGGCGGAGAAATTGTAGCTACCGGCACGCCGGAAGAAGTGGCAAAAAATAAACGCAGTTTTACCGGCAAATATTTGAAAGGTAAGTTAGCATGAGCAAGCGCTTATTTATTATACGTCACGGGCAAACAGATTATAATGCCAAAGGTATATGTCAGGGACAGAAATGCAACATCGGGCTTAATCTGCAGGGGATTAAGCAGGCTGAGGAAATTAAGCTGAATCTACAAAATAAAAATATCGGTGCTATATATTCAAGTCCACTCAAACGCGCCGCCGAAACGGCCGCAATTATCTCAGAAGCATTAAATTTACCGATACATGAGCACGAAGGCTTAATAGAAGGAAATTTCGGCGTAGCGGAAGGACAATTAATGTCGGAGGTAAAAACATGGAATATATATCCGGCATGGTGCAGTCCGGAGGCAAAATATGATGATGCGCATTATGATGAGGGTGAAAGTAAAACTCAAATTCGTGCGCGTATTTTAAACGCATTGCAAGATATTTGTACTAACGAAAAAGCAGATAATATTTTGTTGGTTACGCATAGTGCCATCGCGCGTTTGATGAATTGGATGGCTGGTAACTTTATTCAAGGGATGCCTAACGGAGCGATTTTTGAATTTGTTTATGAAGATGGTAAGCTAACATTGGTCGAGAAAATACTATTGCTTTCCTGCTGTGCTCCTTGTTCTTGCGCTGTTATTAAAACATTGGCGGAACAAAAGAAAGATTTCAGCGTTGTGTTTTATAATCCGAATATTCGCCCGTATGCGGAATACACCAAGCGCCGAGATGAAAATGAACGTGTTTGTCGGCAATATGGGGTTGATTTTGTTGAATTAGAATATGACAATGAGCGCTGGTGTGCGTTAACCAAAGGTTTAGAAAACGAACCGGAACGCGGCAAGCGCTGTTCGGTTTGTTTTAAAATGCGTCTTAAACGCGCCATGGAATACGCCAAACATAACGGCTTCACCGCAGTTGCTTCGGTATTAGGCGTATCACGCTGGAAAAATTTGGCACAAGTGAATGAAGCGGCTTTTGCCGCCGCCGCCGAAACTACCATACCGTATGTTGAAATTGAAGGGCGTAAAAACGGTATGCAGGATTTGCGGCAACACTTAATAAAAGAATTGAATTTGTATAATCAAGATTATTGCGGTTGCAAGCCGCGTTTTAATGATAAAGGAGAAAACTAATGCAGAAAATTATTCCTAATAAATTGCAAAAAGGCGATAAAATTATGGTTGTTGCACCGGCGCGCGGATTGAAATTAATCGGTCAAGATTGCCGCAAGATTGCAACTGAACGTTTCAAAGCCATGGGGTTGGAAGTTGTTTTTGCCCCAAATACCAAAGATGAAAATTGGGATATGTTCGGTTCATGGAACGCCAAAGATAGAGCCGACGATGTGATGTATGCTTTTAAGGATAAATCGGTAAAGGCAATTTTTACGGTTATCGGCGGTTTTAACTCTAACCAAATTATTGAACTTTTGGATTATGATGTGATTAAGCAAAATCCGAAAATCATTTGCGGATTTTCCGATATTACGTCTTTGTTAAACGCTATAAACGCCAAAACCGGATTAGAAGTTTATTACGGTCCGCATTACAGCTCTATCGGAATGCAAAAAGGTTGTGAATACACACTAAATTATTTACAAAAAATACTGTTTTCTGATGAAGCGGTTGCACTCGAACCAGCGATGGAATGGAGCGATGATTTATGGTTTATTGACCAAGAAAAACGCGAATTTATTAAAAATGAGGGTTATTGGAATATTCAAGACGGCGAAGCAGAAGGGACTATTGTCGGCGGTAATTTATGCACATTTATTTTGCTTTTGGGCACAACTTACCGTCCGCAATTTAAGCCTAACACCATATTGTTTATTGAAGATGATGGATCAGCCGGTAATCCGGTGGAATTTGACCGCCAGTTACAAGCATTGTGTTATCAGGAAGACTTTAAAAATGTTAAAGGGTTGGTAATAGGCCGTTTCCAAAAATCATCGGAAATGAGCCGTGAGCAGTTGGAATTTATTATTAAGAGTAAACCTGAATTAAGGAATATTCCGGTTTTGGCAAATGTAGATTTTGGACACGCAACTCCTATTATAACTATTCCGCTGGGTGGAACAGCTACTATTAAAAACGGTAAAATTGTGTTGAAAAAATAAATAAATGTTGATTACGTAAAAGAATGTGCCGGCGCTTTTTGTTGCGCCGGCGATTTCCTTTTTTGTGAAGCATCATAATCAATGGAAAAGTAGTGAGAATCCGTTATTATCACTTGACGAACACCAAGTTATAGCGGTATCAAGAGGCAATGTAGAGGAACAAACAAACTTTACTGATACAGGAATACCATTCTTACCAGAATAAGAGCTACTCTCACAATTATTATAACTCAAATTCAAATTATCGCTAGCGCTACCCGAACCACCAATAGATAATGGTATGTCCCCATGTGAATTATCTACAGCCATGAATATGGCATATACAGATGAAGTTATCCAATCCTTAGTCAAAAGTTCAATACAAGCTTCTTGCGGAACATTCGTTAAATACATTTCGAAATCTTGCTTATTGCCGCCAATTAAAGATAAAGAAACTCTTCCGCCAAAAGCGTTATTAATTTGCTTTATTGTTCCGTCTGTATTTAGCTCCAACATTTCATCGGGCACAAGTTTGGCTTTTTTAATAATTGCTTTTCCTGTATCAGAAGAAGATAATCCCGCATAATTTCCTTGATTGGCAAAAAATGCTCTTATATTTCCAGCAATTAACGTTATTTGCTCAATAGTTTTGTTAATGCGATATTTAGTCATCGCCTTGCTATATCCGGCGATACCACCGACAGACAAAACACCGATGATAGCAAGAACACCAAGCATTTCTATCATCGAACGACCGTTTTGATTTTTTACATTTAAATTTTTCATAATTCTATCTCCTTAAATTAAAGATTTACGCACAAATTTTTGACCGCTAAACAGCGGTCGGGAGAGGTAGAAAATCATATTGTTCTAAATGATTTCCGTAACCTTTAAGTCAACACTCTGAACATTCGCTACGGACTCCCCGACCAAATCGGAGATATTATTACATTTAGTAACGGTGTAACCCACCGAGAACAATAAGAGCTTTCTACAGCTCCGAACCGAAGTTCTGATTTCACTATATCATAAAAAAAGTAAAAGTCAAATAAAAATTTTTTTACTCTGTATTTTTCGCATTACTTACAAGATTATAAATTTCTTTTGCCGTCAAACGCTCTAAAGATTCTGGTATTAATTTTAATTTTTGCCATAATTCTACCGGAATCACCGGAACTTTAATAACTTGCAGACTATAATTTTCCGATAGCATTTCTTGCCAATTTTGTGCCGTTAGCAAACAAATCTCACCTGCTGCCAAAAAAGGTAATCCAAGCTTTTCTATCACCGGTAAGTGGGTTACACAATGATAATACCGCACAGTGTCTGTGGTATTTTGCAATAATCCGTTCAAAAATTTTTGCACCGTAAATTTTGGCGTATCTTCATCCAACGCATCAATTTGCAAAATGTGTGAACATTCCATTCCCAACGCTTGAAAACGCGCAGTTTCCGCGGCTCGTGCCAATGGCGAATGGTAAATCGTCTCACATTTAGGCAAAAACTTTTTCAAATACTTCCCGCTTAAATAGGCCTCCAACATACCGATACGTTCTATTGCTGTGTCATATCCGTAACGTTCGTGGCGACCTATACTTAAATATACCTCAGGCATTTTCGTTTTTCTTTTTTGGTTTTAGCAGTGAGAGCACAATTCCTCCACCCAATAAACTAACCGTTACGGTAAGTGATTGCCATTCATGTACTTCAAAAGCTGTATCTTTCAAGAAAATTTTGGCACCTATAAATATCAAAATAATTGATATTGCCGGTTTCAAATACACAAACTTATCAATAATTGCCGCCAACAGAAAATATAAAGCTCGCAAACCTAAAATGGCAAAAATATTACTGGTATATACCACATAAACATCTGTGGTTACCAAAAAAATTGCCGGAATACTGTCGAGCGCAAACACAACATCCATGGTTTCAATAATCAACAACGCAAAAAACAGCGGCGTAATATAATGTTTTCCGTTTTCTTTAATAAAAAAATGTTCGCCACGAATTTCATGAGTAACATGGAATATTTTGGCCAAAAATTTATAAATCCGGCTGTCGCGAATATCGCCGGTTTCACTTTTTTTCATGAAAAGCATCTTCACACCGGTATAAATCAAAAAAGCCGAAAACAGATATAAAATCCAATCAAACTTTACAACCAAAACATCACCTATGCCGATTAAAATACCGCGCATAATCAGGGCACCCATAATTCCCCAAAATAATACGCGATGCTGATACATTTTCGGCACACCCAATGAAGTAAAAATCATTGACATAACAAAAATATTGTCCATGGATAAGCTTTTTTCAAGCAAATAACCGGTAAAATAGTCCATACCTTTATCGGCACCATCTTCAATCCATACAAACACACCAAATAACAAGGCTACTACTACATAAGCTATACAAATCCACAGCGTATGCCAAAAATGTGGCTCCTCATTTTTACGATTAAACCAAAATAAGTCGGCCGCTAACAACAAAACAACAACTACTCCGAAACAAGCCCATAACCAAAACTGAGAAAGGGTTTCATGCGGAGTAAAAAAAGAGCTTAACATTTCCATTATTTTTCTTCCATATTCCAAATTGTTTTAACTATTTCGTCAATATCCTTATATTTTGCTCGCCAATCCAAAATTTGTGCGGCTAAATCACTTTTAGCATACACAACCGATGGATCTCCGGCACGACGGGGCGCAAATTCATATTTAACTTTTTTGCCGGTTACATGTTCAACTGATTTTATAATTTCCAAAACAGAGGTTCCCTTGCCGGTACCAAGATTAATAATATGTGATTTCTTTTCGGTCAGCAATTTTTTGATGGCTGCTACATGTGCGGTTGCTAAATCTTCCACGTGGATATAATCGCGAATACATGTTCCGTCCGGTGTATCATAATCATTGCCGTAAACGAGCAATTTTTCACGCCGACCGCAAATAACATCCATTACAATCGGTAACAGATTTTGCGAGTTGATTTCTTTACCTTTGATTGAACCGTCGGCTGCATATCCCACAGCATTAAAATAACGCAATGCAATATAATTAAAATCTTTAAGACGAGAAAACCAATTCATTACCCGTTCAATTTCAATTTTTGTAAAGCCGTAAAAACTCATCGGATTATCCGGATGTTTTTCATCAAGCGGCAAATATTGAGGTAAACCGTAAACGGCGGAAGTTGAGGAAAATACAACATTTTTAACTCCGTTATTAACCATGGCGTTAAAAATATTTATCGCGCCGTTAATATTGTTACGAGCATAAAGTTGCGGATTTTCCATAGATTCACCAACGGCTTTTTTGGCGGCTAAATGAACCACAGCATCAAATCCGCCGGACATCACTTGTTCCAACTTTACCGTGTCTAAAATATCCCCCTCAACAAAAACTGCATCAGCAAACAAATTAATCTTTTGACCTGTGGAAAGATTATCATAAACCGTAACGGCAAAACCACTCTGCAACAGCGCACGCACAACATGGCTACCTATATAGCCTGCACCGCCGATTACTAAAACTTTTTGCTCTGACATCATGTTTTCCTTTTTGTTTATTTTATCGTATGAATAGCAAATATTTGGTAAAAATACAAATATATTTATCAGTTGTGCCATAATATTTTTTTGATTTTAGGAAAAAATGTTTGACATTTGCCACTTTTATGATAGTATAAAATCAGAACTTCGGTTCGAGAGCTCTGATAGGCTCTTATTCTTGTCGGTGTTAATTTTTAACATCGTTACAGTGTATGATTTATCTCCGACATGGTTGGGGAGTCTCTAACGGATGTTCAGGGTTTTTACCTAAAGGTTAGGGAAATCATTTGCAAGAATATGATTTATCAGCTCTCCCGACCGCCGTTTGGCGGTCAAAAATTTGTGTGTCAATCTTTAATTTAAGGAGATAGAATTATGAATAATTTAGAAATTAAAAATCAAAACGGTCGTTCGATGATAGAAATGCTTGGCGTTTTAGCTATTATCGGTGTTCTATCTGTTGGTGGTATTGCCGGATATTCCAAAGCCATGATTAAATATCGCATCAATAAAACCATAGAACAGATAACCCTTGTTGCCGGTAATGTGCGCACATTTTTTGCCAGTCAAGGTAATTATGATGGATTAGATTCAGTTACTAATGATGGTAGAAAAATAATACAAAAAGCCAAACTTGTACCCGATGAGATGTGGAATGAAGCAGGAAACGGTTTGGAAAATGTGTATGGCGGAACGGCAAGATTATCAAGTATTTATGCTTTTTTTTATGGCGGGCCCAAAGATGATTTTATTATAATATTCTACGGTCTTCCCCAAGAAGCGTGTATTGAGTTAGCAACACACGATTGGAGCGCAACTTCGGCATATGCAATAGGTAATCTTAGCGGAGTTGCATACGGAGGTAAAGTAGGACATAACAATTGCATCACTAAAAAAACATCAGTCGGTCCATCTAATTATTATGTGCATTGTGCCGCAAGTATGCCTCTGGAAACAGCTATTGAATATTGCTCATCGGCTGACAATAATGAATTACATTTAGCGTTTCATTAAATGAACCATAGTTATAAATATTATAGCCGACGCTCCTTACAAGCGTCGGCATAATTGTTATAAAAACGGATTTGTTAAATATCGGCAACTACTGTCATAGATATAATTTCATCCGGATCATCAACCATACCGTTGGCACCGCTGCCTTTTTTCAGCATGTCTATATATTCCATACCGGATGTTACTTCGCCCCATACAGTATATTGCCCGTCCAACCAAGGACAATCTCCATAACAAATAAAGAACTGACTATCAGCCGAATCCGGCATCATAGAACGTGCCATTGAGGCAATACCGCGTTTATGCGGAATGCGGTTAAACTCGGCTTTTAATTTTTTACCGCTACCACCTGTTCCGTCACCACGCGGACATCCTGCTTGTGCCATAAATCCGTCAATTACCCGATGGAACTTTAATCCGTTATAAAATTCTTGCCGCACTAATTCTTTAATGCGCGCTACATGATTCGGCGCAACATCGGGAAACATTTCAATAATCACATCGCCGTATTTTGTTTTCAGCAAAATAGCGTTTTCTGCATCTTTAACTTTATATGAATGCTTGATTTTTTTTGCTCGACTATCACTCATACCAAGTTTCTTAGTATCCTGATTTTCTAAATTTTTAGTATCAGGCTTAGAGATTTTTTGTGTTTCGTTTTTTCCTAACAAATTACTCATTTCATCTTCCTTTCAATGTCTATGTTATTTTATTTAGGAAGTTATTTTTTATAATTCAAGACAAAATCTACTCTTTCTTGCGCCGTCAAATTCTTCGGATAATATTTATCAACCGTTTTGATGGCCTCTTTAAGTCCGCGTCCGTTAGCAATTTGCACAGCCAATCCCGGTCTTGCATTTAGCTCCAACATCATTGGTCCGCGTTTTTTATCCAAAACAATATCGGCACCCAAATAGCCTAAACCGGTCATTTCATAGGCTTGTGCGCCAATCATCAAATGTTCACGCCAAAACGGAACTTGCAAGGTCATTAAATCAGTTCCGGTATCCGGATGAAAATCTATCGGCACATTATGGCTGACGGCTTGCACGGCTTTACCGGTTTGCATATTCAACCCAACTCCGACAGCTCCCTGATGCAAATTGGCACGTCCGTCGGACTCCTTTGTTGCTAACCGCATCATCGCCATAATCGGATAACCCTTATAAACAATAATCCGCACATCAGGTATTCCTTGATAGCTAAAATTCTTAAAAGCATCGCTAAAATGCACTAACTCTTCAATCAAGGCAACATCATACTGTCCGCCCAAACTGTAAAGACCGCTCAACAGATTTGAAATATGCTGATAAACATCATTAAAACTCAGTTTTTTACCGGAAGCAGTAATGAATTCTCCGTTGTTGTATTTTTTTATTACCAACACACCTTTACCCTGACTGCCGTGCGCCGGCTTAATCACAAATTCCTTATGTTTGCCGACAACCTGCATCAAATCTTTAACCTGATATTGATGTTCAATCACTCCAATCATTCGCGGAGTATTAATATCTATATTGTTGGCTAATTTTTTTGTTTGCACCTTATCATCAACCAACGGATACAGGGAGCGTTTGTTATATCGAGCTATAATTCCGTGATTACGTGCATTCATTCCCAAAACACCAATAGCACGAAGTTTGCGTGGCACGGAAAATATTTTGAAATATTCAAACATATTATTTTTCCTTAATCAGCGGAGCAAAACGTTTTAACTCTGTTATGCGGTATCCCGTATATGTTCCAAGCAACATCACGATAAACAAAATAACCAAATTCCATTCATTGAAAGCAAACATCAAATAACGTATGTAGTCATTACTGATAATCAAATATGTAAACACAGCAACAATGGAAGTATTTATTATCTGTTTGGTGGCGTTACGTGCACCCTCTTCTTCCCATGTAATTGAGGCGCGTTCAATAATCCATGCCGTAATGATTATCGGGAAGAAAACAGCCGAGGAAGCTATGCGAAAATCATAATGGTAACCCAAAACAGTCAACATTTGCATAATGATAATAACAAAAATTACCACAGCTGAAATTCTTGGAACCAACAACAAATTAAGACGTGTCAACATAGTGCGAATAATTAACCCCAGCGATACAATTAAGCCAAAACAAATTATACCGGCAACAAATCCGGTGCGAATAAGCGACATGGCTATAAGCATAGGGGTAAATGTTCCCATGGTGGATATACCAACTACGTTGCGCATCAGCACAACAATCAAAATACCTAATGGAAAAATCATTAGCCATTTTAAGGTATTTTGCTCTAACATCGGCAAATTATATATTGAATATTCAAACAAATTACTGTTTTCATATTTAGCGCGACGGTTAGCCATTTTAAACGATGATATTGCCGACTTCATAACCGAAAACTTTACTTCGGATTTGTTGCCGCCGGCAACATCCAACAACGATACACCTCCTCGTTGGAAAATAACAAAGTTTTTCGGTAAGCCGGCTACACCTGTTTCCATGTTATAAATCATCCATTTGCTGCCCTCATAAACTTCCAACATTAAATCAGCAGAGGCAGAGCGCTTCTTTTCCTTTAATTTTACTCCGCGCACAATACGAGACGGAATATTTTTAACCGCAAGCAAAAACATTATCTTTTCAGCCATAACGCGTTGTGATTTTTTAATCGGCAAAAAAGCATCAACTTCTTCCGGTAGAGGTTTTTGATTAAGCAATTCAATAATTTTTTTTGCCGGTTTTCCTTCCTTTTGATCGGCCAAAGCCCAAATTTCCTCTACCATTTGTTGCTGTTGCTCATCAACAAAAATCGGCTGTTGCACCTGTTGCACGGAAGAATCACGCACTTTGCCGGTAACATCTTCATTATCATATAGCATTATGCGATAATAAATATCTTGCAATCCTTTACGTGGCTTAGATTTCATCGTAACTCGCATGTGTTTTTCGTCTTCGGATATCTCATACCCCTTAGCAATAACATCTTCACTTAAAATTTTATATTCATCGCTTATTTTCGGGGTAGAAAGCGATACTTCAATCGGTTCACCTGTTGGAATAAAAGAAATGTGGGCATCAACAGTCCATACATCTGTTTTTTCCTTAGGATTTATGCTAAAACCCCAATGTTCGATTTTATAGTAAGTGGCATAGCTGGCAAAAAAAATCGAACAAACCAACAAAATGCCTAAAATACCACGCACGGAAAAAATTTTCTTCATAAAAACAGTCCTTTTTAATTATTTTAATGTGTTAGACAGAGAAACATCAACCGCATAACGACCACCTAAAATATTACGTCCGATTAACGTTTGATATTCAAAATCATGCCGTTCGGCTATTGTAAAATCGGCTTTGAATTTTTCGCCACCCATTTTAACATCCATCTCCACAGTTACCCTGTGCTCTTCCTCACCAATTCTTTTGATACGAACCCGGCGTATAAGCGGTTTTTCAAACGAGTGTTCTTCTTTGGTTTCACGATTGATAACTTTAAATGAAACCCAGTCTTTACCATCGCGTTCAAAACGCTTAACCTCGTAGGCATCAAACGAAGACGAAGTCGCTCCGGTATCTATGCGTGACAAAAAAGGCGATTTCATTGGTGGTAGATAAATAGGCTCCACTTCTCCGATAACGTTTTTAGGCAATATCTTTATTATTTTCTGTTCTTTGGCAGAATTAGGCACAATCCCCGGAACAATATTTTGTTTTTGCTCAGCGCAAGCCGCCAAAATGAACACCATCAGCACACATAAAACTTTTCGCATAATATCCTCGATTATATTCTAAAAACAAACCAATAATCCGTCCTTTTTAGGCAAAAGTAAAGTAAAAAAAACTTGAAATGAACATCATATTTGATAAATTGTCGGCTGCTATTATATGCGATGCTTAATTAACAATATCTAAGGTAAAAATTTTTGCTGATTTTTGCAGTTTTCATGCTTGACTTTTGCCTAATTTATGCTACCATAAGTTTAGAACTTCGGTTCGGAGCCCTGAAAAGCTCTTAGTGTTTCGGTGCTTAGGCATCGTGATTGGATATTATAATATCTCCGACTTTGGTTGGGGAGTCCCTAACGGATGTTCAGGAACGTTGTTCTAAAGGTTGGGGAGATCATGCGAACACTATGATTTTTCAGCTCTCCCGACCGCCATTTAGCGGTCAATTTTTTAATATACAACTATTAGCAAAGGAGATAAAAATATGAATAACTTTGAAATAAAAAATATAGAATCCGGACGTTCAATGATAGAGATGTTGGGTGTTTTAGCTATCATTGGCGTGCTGTCGGTTGGTGGAATCGCCGGATACAGCAAAGCCATGATGAAGTATCGTATTAACAAAACCATTGAACAAATAACTCTTATTGCCGGCAATATACGTTCGTTTTTTGTTTCGCAGGGAAATTATGTTGGATTAGGATCTAGTGCAGATGGTCGTAAAATTGTTCAGAAGGCTAAATTGGTGCCGGATGAGATGTGGAATAGTAATAAAACATCTTTGAACAATATTTGGGGCGGTGGTTTTTTTGTAGATAGTTTTCAAAAAGGTGATAATGACCGTTCAAAAGGATTAACTGGCTGTTCACGTGGATGTGATGCTATAAGAATGCAGTTAGTTGAGATACCTGTAGAAGCGTGCATTGAGCTTGCTTCACAAGATTGGAGTAATGTTGCTTCTAATACAATAGTATGTGTGTCGCCAAACGGAACAGATACCGAGTATTGTATAAAATCTCCGCTCAGCTTGGATGAAGCTGTTACAATCTGCACGACTCCGGAAGTAACAACAATGTTTTTTGATTTATATATTGACGTTGATCCGTTAAGCACTTTTTGGAGTACAAAATTAACCAATTGTTCTATATCTAAGGGTGGTTGTTAATCTTTACTCCGCCTTATAAATAACTCCGCTGACAGGTTGACCGTTTTCTTGGCGCAAGGTTAGTTCGGTGGAGCTGATATTATTATATCCGGCGGCAGTCAGCACCTGAATAATATAATTCGGGTTATGCTGGCTGCGGCCGTTCGCTTGCAATAAATATTTTTCCGCTTTAGGATTAATTTCTACCGAAAAAATCAGCGGAACACCGTGGCAAGCCGTAATAATTGCCTCTAAATCAGAGAAGTAACAAAAGACATCGGCGGCGATAATGCAGTCAAAATCCAAAGCCGATGAGTTTTGCAAATATGCTAAAATATCTTGTTGATGCAATTCGGTATATACATTTTTTTGTTGCGCCAATGTTAGCATATTAGCGGAAATATCTACTCCGAAAAACTGATTTTCGGCTGTTTTTAATTTTTGCGCCACTAAACCGGTGCCACATCCCAAGTCAAGAATTTTGCCTTTTAACGGCGCATACAATTCGGCTATTTTATCAACAACTATGTAATTTATGTTGCTCAAAGTTTTTTCATAAGTGGCAGCAAAATTATCAAACAAAAGTTGATTATATTCTTTCTCTGTTTCGCTCGGCTGACCATTAATTGTGGCCCATAAATGTTTGGCTACAATATTTTCCGGCATTTTTTCATACCAATTTTCGCAGATTTTGTGAGCTTTTTCCGGAGCTTTATCATTAAACAAAATCAATGTTTCGGCTAAATTTAAGCTCCAATCCGTATGCTCCGGAGACAGATAGAAAGCATGAAACATCAAGTCAAGCGCTTGTTCGTATTCTTCCAAACTCTTTAAAATAAGCGATAGGTTATAGCTTATTTCCGGTGTTTGCGGCGATAAAATTACAGCGGCGCGATATTCTTCCAAAGCTTCCAAAGTTCGCTTATTTGCGCAAAGCATATTGGCGTAGTTAGTATGCGCGCGCAAATTATCGGGGGATAATTCAATGGCTTTTTTATAAAATTTTTCAGCTTCACGAAAATTGCGTTGTTCGGTTTCCAAATCGGCTAAATTTAATAAAGCCGACAGGTTATAAGGATTTAATTGCAAAGCCTGATAAAATTTTTCTTGTGCCGCTTCTTTTTTTTCTTGCGCCAACAAAGATTCAGCCAACAAAGATTTGATTTCATCATCGGCGGTCAGCGAATCGGCATCAGCAAAATATTGTTCGGCTTCGGCGAAATTATTTTCATTAAAGGCTCTTCGCCCCAAATAATACAATGCCTGCGGATTATCGGCGCTTATTTTCTGCAAAGTATCTACATCATTGCTGATTTCAGCTAAATTGGTTTGTGCTTCAATGTAATTATTGTCAATTTTCAGAGCGGCCTTAAATTCGTCCATGGCCTCAGATATGTTATTTTGTGCCCAATATAAATTACCGAGCCCTAAATGTGCTTCTTTGCAATCCGGTTTAAGCCGTAAAGCATTGTGATAGGCCTCTGTTGCTTCTATATATTTGCCCAGAGCGCCGAGAGATACCGCTAAATTAAAAAAAATTGGAAAATGGTGCGGAGCAGAGTTTACCGCTTTATAAAAATAATCTACGGCTTGATTATGAATGCCTTTGGCTTGCGCAATTAAGCCTAATAAATTTAAAACGTCGGCATTATCAGGTGCTGTTTCCAATATTTGGCGATAAATTTGCTCGGCTTCGTTTAAGGCTCCGTTTTGCTGTAATTCCACTGCCTTTTGAAACATTAATTCATACGACATATTTACCCCTCCGTCAGTAGGCCGAAATGAATATATCACTAATGTAATATATAAATTTTAATATTGTTTTAACACTATTATGAGAGTATAATGAGCACATGATTTAGGAGCAACAAAATGAAAATGTTGAAGCCAAATAGCAACTTTTTGAACAGGAATAAAGTTCTTGCCGGTTTTGCGTGTAACAAAGCAAAATATTTGCAAGCCGGTCGTAGCATGATTGAGACGCTCGGAGTGCTTACGATTATTGCGATTATTACCATGGTTGGAATTTCGAGTTTTTCCAAAGCAATGAATATGTATCATACAGACAAGATGATGGATCAACTGACTATGTTAGTTACTAACATTCGCACTTTGTTTTCACATGACCATTATTATACCGGCTTAAATAATAGTCAAGCCATTGAACTTGATGTTGTTCCGGAGGGGCTGATTCAAAAAAATAATCATGTGTTGCAAAATCCGTTCAAAGGTTATGTATATATAAATCCGACCAATCCGTTACCGACAGCTGTTGATAAGGACGCGGCATTTGAAGTTACTTATACCGGTTTGTCGCGCGAGGCTTGTATTTTAATTGCCACCAGCGATTGGGGTTCGGGTTCACAGTCCGGTTTGGTTTCTATTTTATTTAGTGCCGGCGGTTCGGATGCTTCGGAAGAGAATGCGTCGCAGATAGCGTTGGAAAATCGTCAAATAGGTTGCGGCGGATATGTTAAAACTGTGGATGACGGCTCCGGAGAGGTAGTTGCTTGTCCGGATGGAAATGTTCGTGTTCCTTTGAGCATAGCACAGGCAAATATTGCTTGTAATTGCTCTCATTCTCGCGCTAATCGTTGTGCAATCTCATGGATGTATTTTTGATTTTTCGTGAAATTTTTTAATTCCAGCTATGTGCAAAAACATATAATAGGTGTTTTTTTATGTTAATGATAGAAATTTTTTGTTTGCAATGACTGTGCCTGCGGTGTATATTCAACACTATGTTAGTGAGGGAATAATGAAGGTATCTGCTTATATTGTTACACTTAATGAAGAACAAAGGTTAGGAAAAACTTTGGCGGCGGTAAAACAAGTTGCTGATGAAATTTTTGTGATAGATAGCGGCAGCACGGACAAAACCAAAGAAATAGCCGAATCTTACGGTGCTGAATTTGTGTTTCATAAGTGGAAAAATATTTCATCGCAAAAACATTTCGGGCAAGAGTTATGTCATAATGACTGGGTTATATCGCTTGATGCCGATGAAGTACTTTCTCCTGCGTTGATTGCTGAAATTAAAGAAAAAATGCAAAATCCGACCGCCGATGCTTATAAAATGAAAATACGCGATATGCTTCCGGGAGATAAAAAACCGCGTATGCTTGCTAAAACATATAATAATATTCGTTTATATAATCGAAAAAAAGCTAATATGCCCGATGATTTAACTAATGATCGTGTTGTGTTGGGTGAAGGGGCAACGGTTGAACAGTTAAAAGAAGTTGTTTTTCATTATTCGTATATTTCTTTGACACAAATTTGGTTTAAGCTCAATATGTATACCGATG
Organism: Alphaproteobacteria bacterium; assembly: GCA_017480745.1. Lineage (GTDB taxonomy): Bacteria > Pseudomonadota > Alphaproteobacteria > RF32 > CAG-239 > RUG410. The sequence goes on along the minus strand of JAFUSA010000009.1, from coordinate 401 downwards.
AGTTAGTCAGAACCGCGGTTGAACAAGGGCGTTATTACACACATTTACGTTTATATACAGAGTTTCCGCGGCAGTTTTTGATTTATTATTTCAAAAAACGTTATTTTTTATATGGAACCTGTGGTTTTTGGATGGCTACAACATATGCTTATTTTCGTTTTTTGAAAATAGCCAAGTGGTTTGAGTGGCGCGCCTTGAATAAAAAATCGTAGCTGTAACAAAAAAGTTTTCGGCAGATATTATCGTTAAAGCATCTGCCGAATTTTTGTAAAAAGAAAACCCCCAGATAGTCTGGGGGTTCCGGAAAGCTTACAGCTTTACATCATAAAACCTCCTTTATATAAAGAGTTAGACAGTCTGACCACTGAGTAACAAAATAATATAAAGGAGGTTTTAAAATG
>JAFUSA010000008.1 GCA_017480745.1 Alphaproteobacteria bacterium | reverse complement strand
ATTCGATTTAGACCCGTTTACGGGTAGCAAGTAATAATCGCCCGGTCAGACTGTCGAACGCCCTTTAGGCGTCATAGCTGGTAATGTGAGCCTTATAGGCGTCTAATAAGAACCGCCGGCTAAGCCGGCGGGTCCCTTTTTGTTTATTCAGTAAATTTAATAATTATACTCGCTTAAAGTATTTTTATTCTGCGGAGCAACTCTGCTTCTGTCGGTATTTTTAGCCGGCAAGGGAAATACTTTAACCCCATTGTAGTTAATAGCTTTTGCATCTTCACGACGACGTTTTTCTTGTTCGGCTTTTGCCTCATCAAAATCGCGTGCAGCGTGATTGTAGCGAATAATTGTGTTTACGTTAGGCGCAGGAGTATGATTTGCCATATTTGCGCGTTGATTATACGCTGGCTGAGGAGCCGGTTGCGATTGAACTACCGGTTGCGGTGTCGGCTGAGGAGCCGGTTGCGATTGAACTACCGGTTGAGGCATCGGCTGAGGAGCCGGCTGCGCTTGAACTACCGGTTGCGGTGTCGGCTGAGGAGCCGGCTGTGGCAATTCTTTTAACAAAGCTTTTTCCTGTTTTACCGTTTGTTTGGTCAAAAGCGGCGTCGGTTTTGGCGCTTCTTTAACCTCTGGAACAGGTTTAACAGCCGGAGTTGATTGCGGTTTTGGCGCTACAACCGGAGCAGGCTTAGGCTCAGCAACGGTTGTTTCATACACAGTCATTGTATCTTTTCTTTTAGCGCCAGCTGGTTGTGCCGGTTCAGTCGCCGGAACGATAAAATCCATGGCGTCTAACGTAACATCGCGCGGTAAACGCATAATCATGTAACCTGATCCTCCACCATACGCCGGACCGGATAAGCCGATGGAATAAAAGCCACCGATATATCCATAATCAACATCAATATAGTCTATTGCAAACACTGTTTTAATCTGTGTTGTGCCAACAGTTGTCATTTTGCAGGTATATCCGCCGTCTTCTATCATGATATTATTAACATTTTTGGCATATAACAATGTTTTGCTCGGGCGACAAGTTGGTGTTTGCCCGTTATAGGTAACCCCCCAATTCAAGATCAAATTAAGCGCCATGGTATTTTGTTGACTGATGGCAACATCGGTAATCTTAACATCATCCAAATACATATAGGCCGGAGTTACGCCAACGGTAACCGGAATTGAAACATATTCTTCCGTGCAAGAGTGTGTGTTAGGGTTGGCTGTGCATAGCAGAGCTTTCTCTCGAGCATTGCTATCAAGCATATGGAGCAATGTGTTATACACATATTCCTTAGACATTGAAAGATTTGCCGGAGCACATTGTTTGGCTCGACAAACCACAATTGAACTCGGCATTTTAACACGAGGTTGAAATTGTGGCGCTGTTTCCTGCTGTGCTTGCAATTCTTCTACCGTCAAATCATTCTGAACGTAGTAACATCCCGCGAGAGCGGTGCAAACAACAGTTAATAATCCTAAATTTTTTAACATATCGGTACCTTCGAAAACTAATTGTTCTTGTGCTACAATAACAGGATTGTATGAATGAAAAGTAAATATTGCCTAAAAATTTTTTATATGTTAAAAGAAAAAAATCGAGGTTACTATGAAAAAATATTTTTTTATGTTGTTTTTTGTATTGTTTGCGCTGAATGCACCGGCACAAAACATAAAGGTTGTAGATGGAGATTCGCTTGAAATAGACGGCAAGCGTATACGTTTGAACGGTATTGACGCGCCCGAATATAAGCAAAAATGCAAAAACGCTGCCGGCAAAACCTACGCCTGCGGCAAAAAATCAATGTATTATGTAGAAGATTTTATTGCCGATAAATACGTCGATTGCCGATGCTTGCCGGAAAAAGATCGCTATGAACGCGAACTTTGTGAATGTTTTGTGGACGGAGTTTCATTGAATGAAGCGCTTGTTTCTGCCGGATGGGCGGTAGCATATCGCGATAACAACTATACCAAAACGGAAAAAGTGGCACGCGAACACAAACGCGGTATATGGCAAGGCAAAAATATGCGTCCGGCATTATACCGAACCTTACAAAGAAAGCGCGAAAAAGAAAAATCTTCGCCGCAAACACTGTTTTAAGTATTCACACCTGAGGGAGTGTTCTCGTTAATACGGTTTTAATGTTTAAGTAGTTCGCCTTTATCAAAAGAATAAACTTGTCCGCAAAAGTTACAAGTAGCCGTAATTTTGCCGTTTTCCACCATATCGTTAATATCTTCCGGTTTCATTGAGCTCAATGTGGCATGTAATTTTTCCCGACTGCAACGACACCCGAATTGATATTCGTTTTGCTTGGTAACTCTAACGCTGTGCTCGTGAAACAGACGGAATAAAACATCTTCCAAACTAAGAGCGGGGTCAAAAATTTCTTCCTGCCGCAAACTATCGGTTAGTATTTTATTTTCATTCCACAACTCGGCAACTTCATCAGCGGTATCGGCATTTTCTTTTCCGCCTTCGGTCGGCATTTTTTGAATCAAAATACCGGCAGCCTGCCAATCATCACCGTTTTTCTGCCAAAACAACCGCAAGTGAGTATCAATTTGTTCGGAATTTTTGAAATATCGCATAGCGCATTCGGCCAAATTTTTACCTTGTAAATCTACAACTCCCTGGTATAGGTCAGTATTTTTCCCCTGATCTATGGTAAAAATCAAACTACCTTGTTCCAACCAATGCGGAGCCGGTTCAATTTGTCCCTCTGTTTTGCGCAAAACCTGTGCGGCGGCAATGGCTTTATCGTCATATTTAGCGCATGAACGAACCTTGCCGGCAGAAGTAACATCAGTAACCAGCACCGAAAGCGGTCCGCTTCCTTGCATCTGCAAAGTAAAAATGCCGTCAAACTTCATCAGGCTGGCCAATATAACACCCAAAGCCGAGCTTTCGGCAACCGCAACGGCAATATTGTCCGGATATTTACTATGAGTAAAAATATCGCGCAAAACTCCATCCAAACGCACAATACGTCCGCGAAAAGTGTTATTATCTAAATTAAAAGAAATACAGGTATCGTTCATTATTTAATAACCTCTGATATGTTAAACTTAGTTTGAACTTAGTGTATTAACGGAGAATTTTCAAGTGTTTGATGCAGATAATGAAGAATATTTTAACAAACCGCAACAAAAACGTAGGCCGCAAAAAAAAATTACGCTGCAAAGGTTGAAAAATATCAGCTTATATTATTTGCAACGATATGAATCATCCGTAGATAATTTACGTGGAGTGTTAAAACGTAGGGTAGAAGCTTATGCGCGAGAAAATCCACAGTGGAACAAAGAGGAAGCCTACCTTTGGGTGGAAGATGTTTTGATGGAATTTGAAAAACTGCATTATTTGGATGATTCGCGTTTTGCGGAAATGAAAGTGCGTAATTATTTGAATGCAGGCAAGCCGGCGCGCTATATTCAAAACAAGTTGCGCGAAAAAGGTATAAACGAACAACTTATTGCCGATGTTCTCTCAAACATGGAATATGATGCGCTGTCTATGGCCCTCAAATTAGCCAAACGTAAAAAAATTGGCCCCTATCGCTCGCAAGAAAATCGGCGCGAATATCGGCAAAAAGATATGGGCTACTTAATCCGCGCCGGTTTTGATTATGATATAGTTTGTCAAGTGTTAGACTATGACTCTGAGTTGTTGTAAAAATTTACCCTATTTTTGAAATTTTACAAATTATTATTACTCAGCCCAATATGTATTAGTGCCGTCAATTTGAATAAAGATTCCCACTGTCTCGCTAATATCACATAATTCCGTAGCCGTATCAATACCAAGCGGCATTCTCTCTACTTGCGAACGTCCTGTTTCATTTTCTAAATTACATTTTCTTATAATTTTATCTCCTAAATCATAAATGTTAAATACTAAAAAACCGCCAAACGGCGATCAGGGAGTTAAGAAATCATACAAATTGAAATGATCCACGTAATTTTTGGGCTTAGCCCTGAACATTTATCACGTAACACAAAAAAGAAGACCGTCTGACCGTTCATCTCAACATTCAAGTCGAACCGCTTTTGTTAAGGTGGGCGCCATGTAACCAAACCACGATTTGGACAGAGACAGCTCCCGAATTAGTAATGTTGGCTCGCCAGACATGCGGTTGCTACGCACCAGACAGTCATTGTCTTTATGTATGTATCATAATATAAAAATTGCCGTTTTGCAAGAGCTTTTTAGTAAATACTATAAAAAAATCAAACTTCTTTGATGCTTTTAATCAGATTTTGTATGCGTTGAGTTTGTGTTTCTACAGCTTGGGCCACATGTGAGTCAAATTCATTTAAGTTTTGCGAATTATTATTGGCGTTTTTTTCTTTTAATTCCTGCAATTCATCGGCCAAAAGCAAACCAACTAACGCTAATTTCATATTTTCATTTATCAATCCCACACTTTTCGCAAGCATTTTTGCTTTTTCATCTAAAATGCGAGACAGCTGAAGAATATGCGCTTCCTGACCATCGCCACAAGCAACGGCATATTCACGTTTATCAATCGTTATTGTTATTTGTCCCATTTTCTTCCAACACCTTTTCTAATTTAGCAACAATGCTATCAATATTTTCGCTTGTTTCGTCAATGGTTGTTTGTAAATTCAGCAATTTTTCTTCTGAAGCCTGATATTTTTGCGACAATTCTTCATTGTTTTTAACTTCTTCGTCCAAACGAGAGCGAATTTCAGCCATAACTTCCGAGCTAACCGACATTTTTTCTACTTCTGCCATTTTAGCATTGAGTTCCGAAACTTGCTGTTTCAATTCTTCGTTTTGTGTTTTTAGCTCTTCTAATTGTTCTTTGCGGTTGTTCAGCGCATTATTAAGATTTTGCACTTCTGTTTGCAAACCGCTGATTTTGTTATTGCGATTCTGAAGCTCTGTTTCAAGATTTTGTATTTTTTGAGCCGCTTCACGATTTCCCTCTGCCTCAGCACGAATTGCGGAAAGTTCGCTTTGTAAGTTATCTTTTTCTGCTTGCAGTGTTTGCAATTGTGCTTGCAAAACAGAAATTTCGGCGCCGGCCACATCTGATTTTCTCTTTTCGTTTTCTAAGGCATCGCCAAAAGTCTTTTTTTGTTGTTCTATAACTAAAATCAAATCTTCAACTGCGCGCCCTAAACGTTCCAACGAATTTTTACTTTGTTCCATATTTTGTATATCCATGATAAAAAGACTTCCCTTTATTTAAAATTGATGTATAATCACTTTGATGATAACACTATTAACACAAAGATTTATAAAATGCAAAACCTAATAATAAAAATTACGCAAGAAAATACAAACTTGGTTGCTGATGACAAAATCGGTTGCTTTATTTTGCCGGACAATTGCGCTCCGGACTTTGCAAAAGAGTTTATTGTCGCAGCTCGGAAAAACAACAAGCTTGTTTTGGTTGATGGGGAAAAAGCTGTGGATTTCTATCAAAAATATAATCCCGATGGAATAATTTTAAATACCGTGAAAGAAGCTCAACCGCAAAAAATTATTAAACAAATTAAAAAAACATTACCAAACGCGATTATCGGAATAATCAGTCGCAACCGTCGTCACGAAGCCATGCTTGTCAGCGAGTGTGAGCCTGATTTTATAATTTTTAAATTTTGGCGCGACGGTTTAAACGCCAATAAAGAACTTTTAGATTGGTATTGCGAGTTTTTTCTTATTCAATGTGCTGTCGAAATTGAAGAAGAATTTGATTATTCATCACTCAACGCTGATTTTATTATTATTGAAGATGTTAAATATAAAAATGTATAAATAGCTGTAAATCTATTCTTTTATAAAAAGTATTTGACTTTTGATTTTTTTATGATACTATGAAATTAGGATGAGGTTATTTCATCTGGGGCCGACAAGCCTCTCTACTTTCGTCTGGTAAGACGTTAAATTTTCCGACTGTGTTATGGTTGGAAGGCGGTTGAATAAGTTATGGGTACATAATCAATATACCGCGCTATTTAAAGTAGATAGTTTGTCGCTTCCAGCCGCCCTCATCGGGCGGCAGTTTTAGTGTCAATATAACAATTAAAGTGAAAGGAAGGTTGCTATGAAGAACTTTGAAATAAAAAATATAGATTGCCATTCTATGTTTTCAATGGTGACGAGAAACACACAGAGCGGAAGAAGTATGATAGAGATGTTAGGCGTACTGGCAATAATCGGTGTTTTGTCGGTTGGAGGAATCGCTGGATACTCAAAGGCGATGTTAAAATATAGATCAAATAAAACTATTGAACAAATAACGCAAATTATAACGAATGTTCGCACATTTTTTGCTTCACAGAGGAATTATGACGGATCTAATAATTTTATAATTCAACAAAAAGCCAAATTGTTTCCGGACGAAATGTATGGCGAAGTGGAGGGAGTTCCAACGTGGTTAAACGCGTTTAGCGGAGAAATTGGTATTGCGGAACTCTCTAAAACATCATCATCAGTAAAAGATGCTTTTGCTATTGTGTTAGGAGGTAACATTCCGCAAGAGGCTTGTATTGAAATTGCTACTATGGATTGGCGCGCTAACTCAGGTAATTCGACGATTAGTTTAGCGGTTAATGCTACAGGTCCGGAAGAAGCATTTAACCATTATGTAAACTCTTGCACTACCAACGCACGAGTAACCTGCTCTGCCGATATGCCGATGAGCATAGATAAAGCCGCAACAGCTTGCAGCAGTTCAGATGACAATTGGATATATATAAAATTTTATTAAATATTTAATACATTATAATTTCTATAATATGCCGTAGGTATATATTTCGACGGCATATTTTTCACTCAAAAATTTGAATATATTTTGATCGCGTCTTGTAATAAAAATGTAAAACTAAACTGTCTTGACATAAGGATAATTTTTGCGTATAATGTAATGTAGATTAAGGAGAAAGCCATGAAGAATTTATTTAATACGGTTTTGTTCGGTGTGTTGTTTTTTGCCGTTTTGTCGCTTTGTGTAACTGGTGTTGCGTATGCCGCTGATGCTGGTTCTGCCAGTGAGGTGTTTGATAAATTAGCCGGAAAAGCTGATACTATAGGTGGTGGTTTACGTCGTGTCGGTTTTGCTATTGCCGGTTTGGGGTTAATAGTTTTTTCTTTTATGGCCATATTTAACAAAATTTCATGGAAGAATTTAGCCTATATTATGATGAGCTGCTTTGTGCTCAGCGCAATGGCATTGGTTATTAAGTTTGCCAGAGATGATACAGGGGTAAATGATGCAAGTTTAGGTTTCGGCGACAGTTACAGAAAAGAAGTCGCGCCCGGAGATGTAAAAGGCGTTCCGGTTAGCAAATAAGATACTAAAATACTTGCTCAAATATCAGTTATGGATCTGCACGGCGTGGATGAGGTTGGTCATGCCGCGTTCACCGATTGGGTATCCGGCGGTTATTACCAAATAGTCGCCCTTTTTGCCGATTTTATATTGCTTAGCTCCTAACAAAGCCGCTTCTTCCAACCGACTGAAATCTTTAAATAATTCGCTGTTAACATAAGGTTTTACACCCCAAACCAAAGCCAGACGGCGCGCAACGACTTTATCCAACGTAATAGCTAAAATAGGGCGACTCGGGCGCTCTCTGGCCATAGATAATGTGGTAAAACCGGTGGCGGAGAAAGTGGCAACCGCCGCTACATTAGGCAAAAAGTTAGACATTTCACACGCAGCGTATGTAATGGCATCGGCCATATCATCACAATCACTTAAATCTTTATCCATTTGAATACGAGAATAATAAGCTTCATCTTGTTCGGCTTGTGCAATAATTTTGTGCATCATTGCCACACTTTCGGCAGGGTAGCTTCCGGCAGCAGTTTCCGCTGACAACATTACCGCATCTGCACCGTCAAACACGGCCGTTGCCACATCGGAAACTTCGGCGCGTGTCGGAGTGGGATTGTTTATCATGGATTCCAGCATTTGAGTTGCCACAATTACCGGACGTCCGTATTTGCGACATGCTTTAACAATTTTTTTCTGCAACACTGGTACTGTGTGAATAGGGCATTCCACCCCCAAATCACCGCGCGCTACCATAATTCCGTCTGATTCTTTGATTATGGAATCCAATTCATCAATGGCGCTTGGTTTTTCTAACTTAGATATAATCCATGCTTTATCACCGATTAGCTTGCGAGCAGTTTTAACATCTTTCAGTGTTTGCACAAAGGAAAGACAAACCCAATCCACACCCAAGTCAAGAGCAAATTGCAAATCCTTTTTATCTTTTTCGGTAATGGCAGAAATCGGTAATTTAACATTGGGCAAATTAACTCCTTTATGGGCAGACAAATAACCGCCGACTAAGACTTTTGTTTCTATAACCTGATTTTGATTTTTCAGCACTTCCAATTCTATATTACCGTCATTCAGCAATAATTTATTACCGATTTTTACGGCGGCGAAAATTTCTTTATGAGGCAGACAAACACGGCTTTCATCGCCGGCTTCGGTATTCATATCCAAAACAAATTTCTGCCCTTTTTTGAGTAAAACTTTATCGTTTTTGAAAGTTCCGATTCGCAGTTTTGGCCCTTGCAAATCGGCAATAACAGTTAAATGCCTTGCATATTTTTCAGACAACTCACGCACAATTTGCAAGCGTTCGGCATGTTCTTCGTGGGTTCCGTGACTAAAATTAAAACGGAAAGCATCGACTCCCGATTTTATCAACTTTTCTAACATTTGTCGAGTAGCAGTAGAAGGTCCGATAGTGGCTAAAATCTTTGTATGTGTATCAATAGGCATATTATTTCTTCCTTTGTTTTATTTGCCGCGATTGTATCTTTTATAGGTTAACAACTTGTTATTTTTTTTTATTTATTTTTAAAATTTTCCCTCTTGCCAAAAGAATATTTGTTTGTTAAATACAATATAGTTTTTATGAAGGAGAAAATAAATGGCAACAGAAGAACAAATTAAAGCCGAAATAGGTGGAGTTGATGCAAGCAGATTAAGTTCGTTGATTGAAAGAATTGAACGTCTGGAAGAAGAAAAAAGAGGGATTCAGGGCGATATACGTGATATTTTTGCCGAAGCTAAAAGTGCCGGTTTTGATGTTAAAGCCATGCGCACGATTTTAAAATTGCGCAAAATGAATGCCGCTGATCGCGACGAGCAGGAAGTTGTGGTTGAAACATATCGCAAAGCTTTGGATTTTTAGTGTACTTAGATATAACAATAATTAATTTATTGCAAGATGAACGCGGGCAAAATGAACTTTTTGCCCGCGTTGATGTTGCGCACAAAAAATATGTGGGTGATTAAGTTCATTTGCACGGGTTATAAATTTTCCGAATCTGATGTCATAACAAAATTTTCTATTTATTTTCACAAAATAGTTTGACTTTTAAATTTTTTATGGTACTATAAAATCTGAACTTCGGTTCGAGAGTCTTCAAAAGCTCTTATCAAATCCGGTGCTTTGCATCGTTAGTTTATATGGTAAATATCTCCGATAATTTTAGGAGATAAAATAATGAAAAAATGTAATTTAGAAAATGAAACAGGGCGTTCTATGATAGAGATGCTTGGCGTGCTTGCCATCATCGGTGTGCTATCTGTCGGCGGAATTGCCGGATATTCAAAAGCTATGCAGAAATATAGAATAAACAAAACCATTGAGCAAATAACGTTAATTGCCGGTGCTGCTGAACCTTATATTTCTTTTAGAGTGTATTTTGATGTTAACTCAAACTGTTGGAATGAAACGGAAGGTAATAAGTGTTCTTAATTCGCTTTGCTTTTAACAATACATAAAATAGCGCTTATTTTACATAAATTTTTGCAATAACCTTTAATAAATGCTTGCAATGCAAAATATTTTTTGTTATTGTGCTTTGAGTTAGAATTAATTTAAGGCACAATAACAAGGGTTTTATTTTATGGATAATATGGAAGAAGAACAATCTATTGATGATATATTGAAGATGATTCGTCAGGCAATTACCGATAAAAAAAGCTCTGCTCATTTTTATGTGCCGCAAAAAAGAGATGAAGAAATTTTCGTCCTTTCTAAAAAAATGTTGGTTAATCGAGAGGATATTCCATATAAATCAGGAATGTGGAATTTTGATGATGTCGCCAAAAAAATGATGAAAAAATATAGTGCTTACTTTATTCGTCGCAATATGATTAATAGCGCGGTTCGAGTGCGTGTAAAGGAAGATATTGCCGCTTAAACAAGCCTTCTTCCTAAATTTGATTTTTGTATATGCACGCAACTTGTTTAATTTGAAATGGAAAGAAAAATGTTAGAAAAAAGTTATAATCCGAAGGATTTTGAAGAAAAAATTTATGCTAAATGGGAAAATGACGGCGATTTTAAACCGGATATGCGGAGCGATAGGGACGCATTTTCGATAGTTATTCCGCCACCTAACGTAACCGGAGTGTTGCACATAGGACATGCGTTAAACAATACTTTGCAAGATATTTTAGTACGTTATAATCGTATGCTCGGCAAAAATGTTTTATGGCAACCAGGAACTGATCATGCCGGTATTGCTACTCAGATGGTAGTTGAACGTAATTTAGCCAAAGAAGGTATTTCTCGCCATGATTTAGGGCGCGAAAAGTTTATTGAAACCGTTTGGGAGTGGAAAAAACAATCCGGTGGAACAATTTGTCGGCAGTTGCGTCGTTTGGGTGCTTCATGCGACTGGTCGCGTGAACGTTTTACCATGGATGATGGATTGTCTCGGGCCGTTCGTAAAATATTTGTTTCTATGTATAAAGACGGTTTGATTTATAAAGCAAAAAAATTAGTCAACTGGGATCCTAAATTTGAAACTGCTGTTTCCGATTTGGAAGTTATTCAAAAAGAAACAGTCGGAAAAATGTATTATTACAAATATCCGCTTGAAGATAATCCCAACGAATTTATTCATATTGCTACCACGCGTCCGGAGACAATGTTTGGTGATACGGCGGTTGCAGTTTCTAAGGATAATCCGAAATTAAAAAATTTAATAGGCAAAAATTGTGTGATTCCGATTATTAACCGCGTGATACCGATTATTGATGATGAACACGCTGATCCGGAAAAGGGAACCGGTGCGGTTAAAATTACTCCGGCACATGACTTTAACGATTTTGAGGTTGGTAAACGTCATAATCTGCCGATGATAAATATCTTAAATAAAGATGCAACATTGAATGAAAATACTCCGTTTGCCGGTATGAGCACGCAAGAAGCGCGCACAAAGACCATTGAAAAGTTAACTGAGTTAGGCTTTATGGAAAAAATTGAAGACCATCCGATGGTTATTCCTTATGGCGAAAGAAGCGGTGTTGTTATTGAACCGTATATGACGGATCAATGGTTTGTAGATGCACCTAAATTGGCGATTGAAGCTAAACGTGCAGTGGCCGACGGAGAAATGGAATTTGTTCCGGCAGTTTATAAAAAAACATATTTTGAATGGATGAACAATATTCAACCATGGTGTATTTCTCGCCAGTTATGGTGGGGGCATCAGATGCCGATTTGGTATGGTCCGGATGACACAATTTTTTGCGAAGAAACGGAAGAAGAAGCGCAAGCCGTTGCCGATAAACACTATGGCAAACACGTTGAACTGCGTCGCGAAACAGATGTTTTGGATACGTGGTTTTCTTCCGGTTTATGGGCATTTTCCACATTAGGTTGGCCGGATCAGAACGAATATTTGGAAAAGTTTTATCCTACATCTGTTTTGGTTACAGCCTTTGATATTATTTTCTTCTGGGTTGCTCGCATGATGATGATGAGTATGTATATGATGAAGCGTGTTCCGTTTAAAAAATGCTATATCCATGGTTTGGTGCGTGATGCCCACGGACAGAAGATGAGCAAGTCCAAAGGTAATACTGTTGATCCGATGGAAACTATTGAAAAATATGGCGCCGATGCTATGCGCTTTTTTATGGCCGCAATGGAAACGCAAGGACGTGATGTTAATTTATCCGAAGCGCGTATTCAAGGATATCGTAATTTTGCTACAAAGCTATGGAATGCCGCTCGTTTTTGCGAAATGAACGAATGCTATTCGGTAAAGGATTTTGATATTAGCGAAGCCAAATTGGAAATTAATAAATGGATTATCGCCAAAGCCAAAGAAGCTACAGCACAAGTTAGTACCAACCTGAATAACTATCGTTTTTCCGATGCGGCAAATGCGGTATATCAATTTGTTTGGGGAACATTTTGCGATTGGTATATTGAGTTAATTAAACCGATTTTTTATGGTGAAAATGCAGAAAGTATTAAGGAAACACGGGCTGTCGCTGCTTGGGTTTTGGATAGAATCCTTGTTATTATGCACCCGTTTATGCCGTTTATTACTACTGAATTATGGGACAATTTGACTGAACGTAAGGTAAAGTTAATTAAAGCCGAATGGCCGACAAACGAAACAGTTAATGAAAACGATAAATCTGATATTGACTGGGCCATAGATTTTATTGGTGCAATTCGTTCTTTGCGCGCCAGTATGAATTTGCCGGCCGGTGCTAAGTTGAGTGCCTATGTAAAGGCTTCGGCCGCTGATTTGGATATTATTGCCAAACAAAATGCGCTTATTTGTAATTTGGCTCGTTTGGAAAATTTGCAAGCGCTGAATGATTTGCCTGTTTCCAAGGATATGGTTCAAACGGTTAGTCGTGAGGCAACAATTTTGATTCCGCTGAAAGGCGTAGTTGATTTTGAGGCTGAGCGTGCCCGTTTGCAAAAAGAACTTGAAGCCTTAAATAAAAATCTTGAAAGTTATGCTCGAAAGTTAGGTAATGAAAGTTTTGTTGCCAAAGCTCCGGCGGCGGTTGTGGAAGAAGAAAAACGCCGTCAGGCAGAAGCTTTGGATAATAAGGCAAAAGTTGAAGAAGCTCTGGCTCGTATTGCTAATTTTTAAGGAGAAAAATATGAAAAAAATAATTTTAAGTTTGGTGGCAGTGTGTTTTTTGAATGCTTGTGCGACAGATCCGTATAGCGGAGAAAGCAAAGTGGCAAAAACTGCATGGGGAACCGGAATAGGTGCGGCAGTCGGTGCCGGAGTAGGCGCTTTGATTGGTGGTGAGAAAGGCGCTCTGATCGGTGCCGGAATTGGTGGTGCGGCCGGAGCAGCAACCGGAGGATATATGGATATTCAAGCAAGTAAATTGCGTGAAAAATTGGCTGGAACAGGCGTGCAAGTTTTGCGTGATGGCGATAATGTTCGTTTGATTATGCCTAACAGCATTACTTTTGACACCAACAATGATGTAATGAAAACATCAGCTAATCAGGTTTTAGATTCGGTTGCCATAGTAGCGAATGAATATGACAAAACAAATTTGCAAATTATCGGCTATACTGATAGTAGCGGCAATGATAAAATCAATATTCCGTTGTCGCAACGTCGTGCAATTTCGGTGGCTAATTACTTGGCTTTGCGCGGGGTTAATGCCTCACGTTTGCACGCAATGGGTGCCGGTGCGAGTAACCCGATTGCCAGCAACCAAACGGAATCCGGTAAGGCGCAAAATCGTCGCGTGGAAATTATGCTGATTAACGCACAGTAAAGGAATTTTATTTCTATTATATTCTGCCGGCATTATTGTAGTGCCGGCGGAAAATTTTTATGATTTTGCTAAAAATAGTTTGACTTTTGCAAATTCTATGATAATATAAATTTAGAACTTCGGTTCGAGAGCTCTGAAAAGCTCTTGTGTAATGCGGTGCAATTTTTATTGTGTCGTTATTGGATGTAAAGATGTCTCCGACTTGGGTTGGGGAGCCGCAGATGGATGTACAGGGATTTTGTCCTAAAGATTTGCGGAATCATTTCATTACACATGATTTTTCAGCTCTCCCGACCGCTGTTTAGCGGTCATGTTTTTAATGTATAACTATTAGCAAAGGAGATAAAATTATGAAAAATTTTGAAATTAAAAATGAGTCCGGCAGAAGTATGATTGAAATGCTGGGTGTATTGGCTATAATTGGTGTTTTGAGTGTTGGTGGAATCGCTGGATATTCAAAAGCGATGATGAAGTATCGTATTAACAAAACTATTGAGCAAATAACTTTAATTGCCGGCAATGTGCGTGCTTTCTTTGCGCCACAAAAGAATTATGAGGGATTATCCAATACTGTTATAAAAAAAGCTAAGCTAATACCTGATGAAATGTGGGATGGTAATGATATAAAAAACGTGTTTGGGTATAGGGTTGGTTTAGTTACGATAATTAGGTCTACTGTTGGCGACAAGCAGGCATTTCGTATCTCATACGCTATAGGAGATAATATGGAACCCTGTATAGAATTGTTAAGTTACGACTGGCGTGTATCTGGTGTGCAAGCTATTGCAATTGAAGGTCCCGCGAGTACTGATAGTTTAAAATTTCCCGTTGCCGTAGATAAAGCTGTTGAGGTATGTTCGGAAGCTATCAGTAAAAACCGGATGTATGGAGAATCCGTTCCTGATATGTCTTTTTTCTTTGATATAAATTTAAACAGCACATATTGGAGTTCTCGGACTTGGGCAAATTAGTCTGCTTACAAATCTGCCGGCACTATTGTAGTGCCGGCGTTTTCCTTATACAATAAAAACCCTGTTGGAAACAGGGCTTTATAGGCATTTATGCAAAATTTTTATTTTAGTGTTCTATATTATGATATGTTCCGTAAGATTTGTTCTTTTCCTGATGATGTGATGCGTGAAATGCCCGCAATTCCTCATCTTCATAATCGCTCATCGGTTCTTCGATATCAAATTCGTCCGTTTCATCAAACTCATAAATATCGGAAGAACTCTTTTTTTCTCCACTGAATTTTTCAGAAATATCACTGCCGAATTCTTTGGTTTTATCCCATGCTTTGGCGGAAACTTCTTTTGTGCTTTCCCAAACATCACCGGAAACTTCCTTGGTTTTATCCCACGCTTTGGCAGCGCTTTCCATAGAACGTTCCCAAACAGAACCTTCATTTTTACCGGCACTATGGCAAGCTTTGGGCGCTTCGTTGCTTGTTGAGTGAACTTCTGAATGCTGATTTAAGTTTTCGTGCATATTTATTCTCCTTGTTATATTAATATGGATATTGAATCTATTCGTCGGAAACGGCTTCTTTAATATCTCCGCCGACCTCCTTGGCGCCGTCCCAAACATCACTGCTGACTTTTTTCGTTCCGTCCCAAACGTCGGATGTAACTTCTTTTGTGCCGTCCCAAACATCACTTGAAACTTCTTTGGTTTTATCCCATGCACCCGATGCAGGTGCGGAATCTGCTGTATTTTCCGTTACTTGAATTTCTTCTACTACAACAGCAGATGGATTTTGATTTTGCGAGCTCACATAACCGCGGGCATTCGCATTTTGACATCCGCAGTATATAGTTAATGCGGCAACGGCAAGATATATAGACTTTGTTTGCATAGAAATCTCCTTAACAAATTATTCCTCTTTGGAGATAATTTGTTTTCCGGCGTTTTCCATAAAACTTTAGCGTATAAATATTTTTAGCAGAGGCAAAATAAAACGCCGACTGAAATTGCCGGCGTCAGCACAAAGTATATAATTATCAGAAAAATACGCTTAATCTTAGAGAGGCAGCTGTGCCATAATCCGATTTATGGTTGAGTGCAGGATGAACATAAAACTGAATATCAGGTGTTATGGTTGCCCATTTGGAAATTCCCCATGCCCAATATGCTTCAATAACATGTTCGCCACTTTCTGCCAAAGGTTCACCGGTGGCTTTTTCGTTTATGTCATTATAAGCATAAGCCATGCCGATTTGGTCTAAGGTGTTACGATTGAGCGGATTATTTACCACAAAACCGCCGACATATGAATTTTTGATATTTATAACTGATCCGGTCGCACCGTTAATTCGTCCGAACAGAGCCACTTTTTCGCTGATATTTTGTTGCATATTGATTGACCAACCATTAGTGGTTTGTGGTTGTTCATTGACGGCCGGCTGATTGTAAAACATTATGGAGTATTGTCCGTCGCCTAAGTTGGCAATATGCGGATTATAGCCAATTTGTCCGAATGTAGCGTAATGCGCCTTGTGTAAACCGTCAAAATTTATACTTTGTGCCGAAATATTAGTGGCGTCTTGCATTCCGGCAACAAATGACCAATTTCCCGGAGTTGCCTGCATGTAGGCTCCCAAGCCGGCGTCGGCGTATGTGGCGCTTCCGTTTTGTGAGAGTGAATAGTTAATAAAATTAACTTGTTGATTGCTGTCATAATCTGTGCCGTCAAAATTATACAAACTGTATTGACCAACTCCGAAAGTGAGCCAATTATATTTACGTGGAAGTTGATATGTGTAATAAAGTGCGGCGAATTCCTGTTCATTTTCTACAAAATCGTTGATAGATGTAGCCATTCCGGTGCGGTTTTGAATATCTTGCGCATTGTGATTGCCGTAAAAAATGCTATAATAAGATGCGTTTAATGTTCCGGTTCCGTAACGATTATCAAAGGTTGTCCAACTGATTGAAGGAGCCAAATATGATTGCACGGCGTTATATTTTCCGCTTGGGGAGGCATGCTGCAACATAAGCGAATAATCTAAATCATAGGTTATGTTATAGTCATTACTCAGTTTGTTTTTGAAGTTATTATAATCATTTTCCAAACTTGCTTCGGCGTGTGCCGCAGAGGCAAAAGAAAATATTGCAAGAGTGTAAATACTTAAACTTTTTTTCATAGCATATATCCTTTCCTTAACGATTCGGATATAAGCTTTATTATTATAAAAAAAAGGGGCAGAAGCCCCGAATTTTTATTTTCTTTGAATTTTTACGTAGGCTATTGCCGAATGTTCATCGCAATAAGTTTTTCCACTGCGCACTTTTTTGCCGCAAAAACAAAAGTCTTCATCGCGTGGGTCGCCTATCGGCCAACGGCAAGTATGGCTGTCTAATTCCATAAGTTTAACGTTGTTTGGCCCTTTTTTATATCGTTTTTCAACAATCGGCTTAACCTCTTCAACCGGCTTTTTTTCTTCAATCGGTTGTGGCACAATTTCAATAATTGGTTTTATCTCCGGTTCGGCTACCTCTTTATTTTTAATCGGGGACTGTCTTGCGGTCAAGCATAGGCGATGCACTTTGCCGACAACAGCATTTTTGGTAATGCCCATTATCTTGGCAATTTCGCTGGCAGATAAGCCTTGTGCCCATAATTTACGCAATGTTTCAATATTTTCTTCGGTCCATTCCATTTTTGCCTCCAAATAAATTTTAACACCTTATACATTATAATTTAGTAACTGTCCAGCAATATTTTATTTGTTTATTAATTTTTTTTTGTTATAATACCAGTGAAGGAGATTTTGAATGAAGAGATTTCTGCTTGTATTGATGTTTTTATTTTCTGCAACAAATGTTAGAGCACAACTTAAAGAATATGATCACGCTTATGATATTGACCTGAAAGAGGAAATACCGCTGGTTTGGCGTTTGGAGAAAGAGTATAGAAAAGTTAATGATGATTATGATTGGAAATATGACTATAACTGGCGTTTACCTTCGGCTTTTAACTACAAATTCAAGCAAAATATTAAAGACTTCGGAAGCATTGAAAAACGTTTTGAAAGCGCTGATGAAGAAGATATTTTAAATGATTTGCGTCATCTCCCTAAGGCCTATTACCCCTATATAGGTCCGATGTTGCATAATATTCCGGGATTGTCGGGCAAAGTTTTGGATTTACCCGGGATAAAGGAAACCAAGAATAAGTTTCCCGATAAGATTGCCTCGCGTTTTAAGGATATGCCGGATATTGAGTTTGCCTCTCCGGAATTGTATATTTTTATCAGTCCGTATTTTTGGGGAGAAGATTTACAATCGTTGGAATATCCGCAAATATATGATCAACAGCCGGAATATTTGCCTAATATTCGCATAAGTCCGAAGTTTATAACTTATTTGCACAATAAGGTTAATATAGACAACTATTTTAACGGCAATAATCCGCCACAACCGTCAATGGGGGTGCGTAACTATTATGCTACTAAGGAAACACCGCTTTCCGGAGCAGATGTTCGCGCCTTTATAGAATCTTTGGCGGAGTTGAAAAAATTTCGCTTACAAAAAGATTATGAAATTCGCCTGATGATGTTAGATTCCATTATTCAATATTGGGATGAAAAAAAAGGCATAAATTCGCAGGTAGCATATTATAAAAACGTGGTGAATCCGTGTCAGTCGATTGCGCGCAAAGTAAAATGGGCCGGTTTACAAAACGAATTTCAAAAATATATCGGTAAGCAGGCATTTGGTGTTGATGACTGGGCTTATACCTGTGATAAGGTAATTAAGGCCTATCGTCTGGCAAGTATGCCGCGGGCTTTTGTGGCATCGCTTCGTTTGGCAAAACACGGATATTTTTATAGCAATCCGCCACAGGACTATACTGAAAAAGAAAAGGAACAACTGCGCAACTATTTGGAAGCGTTGATTAGAATGTATGAAACTAATCAGGACGATGTTGATACGGTGCGTCCGTTCTTTTATGAATTACAAGAAAAGTTGGTTGACTTGGATACTGCTTTTTTAGGTACTCCGATAATTTTACCGTGAGATTTTACAGGTTCAAACTATCGCCGATTTTGGGATCAATTCTTTTGCGAATCGGTTATAGTTTTTAATTAAAGCGTCCTAAAAAAGTATTTGACTTTAACTATTGAAGGACTTTCGCAAGAAGCGTGCATTGAATTGGCAGCACAAGATTGGAGTGCAAGTTCACCTCACGCACTTGGTTTTTGTTTATTGCGGAACAAGCATTCCGTTAGAAATAGCAACTGAAAAATGTAAAGCCGGCGACAACAATTCGTTTAGTTTAGCTTTCCATTAAAACGAATACTCCGCCGATTTCTCAAACGGAATCGGCGGAATATTTTTTTATTTATGCTTGTAGAAAATATTAAAAAATTTCAAAAAGGGGCTTGCAATTTATTTTTTTATAGGTTATAAGCGCTCTGTTTTGAGTTGCTTGGGCGAATCGGCATGCCTGACAGCTTGTGTGTAATTCCAGTAATGAAAGGGAATCAAATGCCAAAATTAAAAACTAAAAAAGCCGCTGCCAAACGCTTTGACGTTACAGGTTCCGGCAAATTAAAAAGAAGACATTCTTTCAAGAGACACCTTCTTTTCAACAAACCGACTAAACAAAAAAGACAAGCCAGAGGTTCGGTTATTATTGCCGCTGCCAACAAGTTTGTTAAAAAGTTTTTACCGTTTATTTAGGGGGAGGATAAGATATGTCTCGTGTTAAAAGAGGAATGACCGCTCACGCTCGCCATAAAAAAATTTTGAATATGGCAAAAGGTTACAGAGGTCGTAATAAAAATGTATTCA
The DNA here is from genome assembly GCA_017480745.1 of Alphaproteobacteria bacterium. Taxonomy (GTDB): domain Bacteria; phylum Pseudomonadota; class Alphaproteobacteria; order RF32; family CAG-239; genus RUG410. The sequence continues at coordinate 173,090 of JAFUSA010000008.1, read as the reverse complement.
GAGTAGCCGTTGAAAAAGTTGAAAAAGGTTTGCAATATGCTTACCGTGATAGAAAAGCAAAGAAAAGAAGTTTCCGCTCTTTGTGGATTCAACGTATTAACGCTGCCACACGTATCCATGATATGACTTATTCTCGATTTATCAGCGGGCTCGTAAAAGCGGGTGTTGAACTTGATCGTAAAGTTCTTGCTGATATCGCTTTGAAGGAGCCCCAAGCTTTCGCTAAGTTGGTAGAAACTGCCAAAGCGGCTCTTGAAAAGTAAATTATAGATACAAACTTAAAAAATAAAAAGAGTTAGCCGGATTAGTTTCTGATACTAACTCTTTTTATTTTGTTTTAAACAAAGGTTGCGATTATGGAAAATTTAGACGATTTACAAAAGGAAATATTGGGTAAAATAAACAGTGCCGATAATTTGAAAGAACTTGACGATGTGAGAGTTAACATTATGGGCAAAAAAGGTCGCCTTACCGAAATGATGAAAGGTTTGGGCGCATTGCCGTTGGAAGAAAAAATTGCCCTCGGTAAGAGTTTGAATGTTGTTAAAAATGAAATAGAAAAAGCCATTGAAAAACAAAAACAGGTTTTGGAAGAAAAAGCACTGAATGAAAAATTGTCCGGCGAAACGGTTGATGTTACATTGCCGGTTCGTCCGGAAGTACAGGGGCGTATTCATCCGGTTAGTAAAATATATGAAGAAGTAGCCGCTATTTTTGGACAAATGGGGTTTGAGGTGGCAGAAGGACCGGATATTGAAGATCAGTTTCATAACTTTAACGCGCTTAATATGCCGGCAAATCATCCGGCACGTCAAATGCAGGATACTTTTTATTTGAATAACGATCCATCTAAACCTTTCGATATGGATACCGCTTATGTAATTCGCACTCAAACTTCGGGAATACAGATACGTACAATGGAAAAACAGCAACCGCCTATACGTATTATTGCTCCGGGTAGAACTTATCGTTCTGACTACGATGCAACACATACTCCGATGTTTCATCAGGTTGAAGGTTTGGTGATTGATAAAAATATTACGATGGCGCATCTCAAAGGTTGCTTATATGATTTTGTTAAAGCTTTTTTTGAAATTGATGATTTGCCGGTGCGCTATCGTCCGTCTTATTTTCCGTTTACAGAGCCTTCGGCCGAAATGGATATAGGTTGTTTGAAAACTAAAACAGAACTTAAAGTTGGCGCCGGAACCGATTGGTTAGAAATTTTGGGTTGCGGTATGGTGCACCCTAATGTTTTGCGTGCCGGTGGCATAAATCCGGACGAATATCAGGGATTTGCTTTTGGTTTGGGAATTGATCGCTTGGCTATGTTGAAATATGGGATTCCGGATTTGCGCACTTTTTTTGAATCCGATGTTCGTTGGCTCAAACACTATGGTTTTACACCGCTTGATATTTCTTCAATGACCGGCGGATTAAGCAACAATGGAGGACTTGCACGATGAAATTTACGTTATCTTGGCTAAAAGAACACTTAGAAACAACCGCTTCGGTTGATGAAATTAGTGAAACTTTGACGCGAATCGGTTTGGAAGTTGAAGAGGTTATCAATCCGGCAGCAGCTCTTGATGATTTTATTACTGCCAGGTTGGATAGTGTGGAAAATCATCCGGATTCTGACCATTTGCATGTTCTTTGCGTAAACGACGGAACAAACAAATATCAGGTTGTTTGTGGTGCACCGAATGTGAAAGAGGGGTTAATAGGTATTTTCGCACGTGAGGGAACGCTTATTCCGTTGTTTAATGAACGTTTGAAAAAAGCTTCAATTCGCGGAGTTGAAAGCTGTGGTATGATGTGTGCCGAGGATGAAATAGGTGTTGGTGAAGATCATAACGGAATTATTGAACTTCCGGCGGATACGCCGATTGGCATTAAAGCGGCAGAAGTTTTGCACATAGATCCTGTGATTGAAGTTTCAATTACACCGAATCGCGCTGAGTGTCTTGGTGTTCGCGGTATTGCCCGTGATTTGGCAGCAGCCGGTTTGGGAAAATTAAAACCGTTGAATATTGCTAAAACACCGGCAATTTTTGCTAATCCGCTGCCGATAAAAGTTTCTTGTCCGGCAGAGTGCCCTACTTACACAGGGCGCTATATTCGCGGTGTTAATAATCACGCGCAAACTCCAAAATGGATGAAAGATCGCTTGAATGCCATCGGTATTCATTCAATTTCTCCATTGGTGGATATAACTAACTATATCAATTATGATTTAGCACGTCCGTTACACGTATTTGATGCCGATAAATTGAGTGGCGGTCTAAATATACGTATGGCACAGCAAGGCGAAAAATTTATTGCTTTGAATGAAAAGGAATATGTTTTGCCTGATTATGCCTTAGGTATTTGTGATGATGAGGGTGTGCAATGTTTGGGCGGAATTATGGGAGGCCTTAGCAAAGGATGCTCGGAAAACACAACTAACGTTTTGTTAGAATGCGCTTGGTTTAAGCCGGAGTGCATTGCTAAAACCGGACGACATCTGCAAATTGATTCGGACTCGCGTTATCGTTATGAACGCTGGGTTGATCCGATGTCTAATATCAGCGGTTCGGATTATGCAACTGCAATGATTTTGGAAATTTGCGGAGGAGAAGCGTCAGAAATTACGGTTATCGGTGCTGAAAATTATCAACCGCAAGTGGCTTATTTGCGTCCGGAACGTTTGGAAAGCTTTATCGGAATGCCGGTAAGTACGGAAAAATCTATGGAAATATTGCAAAAATTGGGATTTGAAACAACGCTTGTTGATGGAAAAATCAAAGCCGTTACACCAAGTTGGCGCGGTGATATAGAATGCGAACAAGATTTGATAGAAGAAGTTGTGCGCATGATTGGCTTAGATGAAATTCCGGCAGTGTCTTTGCCGCATGACAAATTACCAAAGCCGATTTTAACTCCGGCGCAACATAATGCTGTTGTGGTCAAACACGAGTTGGCATCACGCGGTATGTATGAAACTGTTACATGGAGTTTTGCCGATAGCGATATTGCTCAATATTTTCGCAAGGGACAAGAGGCGATTATTTTGCAAAATCCGATTGCTAAGGAATTAAATGAAATGCGCCCGTCTATTTTACCGAATTTATTGACAGCAGTTAAAAATAATACGGCGCGCGGTTATGCTAATTTGGCTTTGTTTGAAGTAGGTCCGGAATTTACCGGTCGCAATCCGCAAGAACAACATACTTCTGTTAGCGGTGTTCGTTCCGGTCAAACGGCTAAAAAAGATTGGAGCGGAAGTGCCCGCGATTATGATGTGTTTGATGCCAAGGCCGATGCATTGGCTGTTATTGCCGCTGCTAACGGGCCGTTTGAAAATCCGCAAATAACTACCGATGCACCAAGTTATTATCATCCTGGGCGTTCGGGAACAATTCGTTTGGGCAAAAATGTTTTGGCTTATTTTGGCGAAATACATCCGAGTATTTTGAAAGCACTTAATATAAAGAATCGTGTGGTGGCATTTGAGGTTAACTTAAATAATATTCCTCTGCCGCGTAATAGTCAGGGAAAAGCACGTAAACGCTTGGAACTTTCCGCTTTCCAACCGGTAGATAAAGATTTGGCATTTGTGGTAGATAAAAATGTAAGCGCGGCGGCTATTATTGCGGCTGCCAAAAATGCGGACAGAAATCATATTATCGACGTGCGTATTTTTGATGTTTATGAGGGCGATAATTTACCGGAAGGCAAAAAGTCCGTAGCGATTGCTTTAACATTCCAACCGCAAGAACAAACTTTTACAGATAAAGATTTGGAAAATTTGATGAATAAAGTTATTGTTGAAGTCGGCAAAAAAACCGGCGGTGAATTAAGATAGGAGAATAAATTATGGCAATGAGAACAACGCGTAAGCAAAATTATCCTGAATGGTATCAAAATGTGGTAGCAGAAGCGGATATGGCGGAAAACTCCGTTTCTCCGGGCTGTATGGTAATGAAGGCGTGGGGATACGGCATTTGGGAACGCATTCAGCGTGTTTTGGATGAACAAATTAAAGAAACCGGACATGAAAATTATTATTTTCCGATGTTTATTCCTCTTTCATTTTTCCAAAAAGAAGCCGATCATGTGGAGGGTTTCGCCAAAGAAATGGCGGTAGTAACCCACTCGCGCCTAATCAATGAGAATGGAAAATTACAACCTTCATCTCCGCTTGAAGAACCCTTGATTGTGCGTCCGACCAGCGAAACCATTATAGCCGATTCTTTTGCCAAATGGGTAAAATCATATCGTGATTTACCGATATTGCTTAATCAGTGGGCCAATGTAGTGCGTTGGGAAATGCGCCCGCGTTTGTTTTTGCGCACTCGTGAATTTTTGTGGCAAGAAGGCCATACGGTTCATGCCTCTATGGACGAAGCGGAAAAAGAAACATTGAAAATGCTTAATGTATATCGTGATTTTAGCGAAAATGCCTTAGCAATGCCGGTATTAACCGGACGCAAGCCGGAACATGAAAAGTTTCCGGGAGCTATTGATACCTATTGCATAGAAGCCATGATGCAGGACGGCAAAGCTTTACAGGCTGGAACATCTCACTTTTTAGGGCAAAATTTTGCCAAATCGGCGGATATTAAGTTCGTGAATAAAAACAATGAGCAGGAATATGCTTACACCACATCGTGGGGTGTTTCTACCCGTTTAATCGGCGGGGCAATTATGTCGCATGCCGATGATGACGGAATGGTTGTACCGCCACGTGTGGCTCCGTATCAGATTATTTTGGTGCCGTTGATTAAAAAGCCGGAAGATGCCGCGCGTATTATGGAATATATTGCAAACATTAAAAATCAGCTGAAAGATAAAACCGCATTCGGTGAAAAAATTCGTGTGAAGATTGACACACGCGATAAATCCGGTGTTGATATGTCGTGGGAATGGATACGTAAGGGAGCTCCTATTGTTTGCGAAATCGGTGCCCGTGATGTAGATAGTGGCGGTTTGATGGTTAAAGAACGTATTTTCTTAGGCAAACCGGAAGGCAAGAAAATTATGTCGGTTGATGAATTTGTTTGTGGTGTTGCTGAGCGTTTGCAAATTTTACAAAACACAATGCTTGAAAAAGCGCGCGAACGTTTGCAAAACAATATTCGCAGCGATATTACTACTCCGGAAGAATTTGCCGCTTACTTTGCCAACTCTAATGAATGGATTGAAGACGGTAAACAGGGCAAAGTTGCTTTTGTGCGCGGTAAGTGGTGTGGCGATCCGGCAACGGAAGAAATTTTAAAATCTATGAAAATTACTATCCGTTGCATTCCGTTTGAGCAAAGCGGAACTACCGGAAAATGTTTATTGACCGGCAAAGATGCCTCCATGGATGTTATCTACGCCAGAAGCTATTAAGCGATGTTCTATTCTGACTACACCGCCGGCGCTTTTTACAGCGCCGGCGGATTTGTATCTTAAGTCAGATAAAACTATTTTTCTCACCAACTGCCACTAAACACAATTCCCCGGACCTATTGCACAAGATTGCAAATAACCTTTCCAAGATTCCGAATTAATATTGACATCAAAATAGAAATATAAGTTAATAGAACCACTATAATTACAAGCCGTTACCGCATCATCAACAGATACAGGTACCACTGAACCATATTCATAACTCTGGAAAATTTTAACTGCACTGACATTAGCATTACGCCAATCATGTGTTAGTAATTCTATACAAGCTTCAGTTGACGGAACATAAATACCAACAGCAAAAGCCTTACTGTCGTCACCACCCCAAGGGTTATCCTTAGATGCTGCATTAAGGTAATAATTTTCTCCAAAAGGGTTGGTAATGGAAGTCATTTTACCAGCCGAATTTACTGTGATCACCTCATCCGGTAGTATCTTAGCTTTTTTAATTATCGGACAACCATCAGCTTCGTAATACGATTCGCAAATACCACTACTATAAGTACAAGAACATTTCACCCCACTATAATCGCCCTGCGGAGCAAAGAACGAGCGCACATTGCCGGCGATTAAAGTAATCTGCTCAATGGTTTTGTTGATTCTGTATTTTGTCATCGCCTTGGAATATCCTGCAATACCTCCAACACTTAACACACCGATGATAGCGAGCACGCCTAACATTTCAATCATACTTCTGCCGGACTCATTTTTAATTTCAAAGTTTTTCATAATTTTATCTCCTAAAATTAAAGGTTAAATACTAAAAAACCGCCAAACGGCGGCAGGGGAGTTAAGAAACCATATATGATTGAATGATCACCGCAATCTTTAAGCAACAACTCTGAACATCCATTGCAGTCTCCCCGACCAAATCGGAGATATCATTTCATCTGTTAACGATGCAAAGCACCGAATCATATAAGAGCTTCTTAAGGCCCCGAACCGAAGTTCTGTATCTACTATATCATAAAAAAACTAAAAGTCAAACAGTTTTTTGTAATAATGGAATTACAAAATTCAGACCACAACCGTATAAATTAGTTTATGAACGAAGAATTACTATTGCTTGATTTCGGCTTCTAATTTATCGTGCGCAATTCGGATATTATACATAAGCTCGCCCTGATCGGTTGCTAACTGAAATACCCAATCGGAAAAATATTGTTGATTTTTTTGAATAAACGGCAAAATATCTTTATGCGCCAAACGTTTGGAAGCCAATGTTATTTCCATCCAATACGAACCTTCAACATGGTATATATCAAAAATATAAACCAAGCCGCCAATCATGGCAATTTCAATACGTTGTGGTTTGGTATCTGGAAAAGCTTGTCGCAAATCACTGCGCAAGGCATTTCCCTGATAATCTATGAAATTTAAAACATCAAACAGTTTGCGAAAAATCGCCGAATGCAACAATAAATAATCAATTTGTTCGCGGTCTATTTCATTTCCGCCAAGGGCAATCCCCTCTATATATTGATTTTGAACTTGCAATAGAGGGTATGGAATCCACGCCTCGGGATTGCCGTTGAAGATTCCGACGGAATTAATGGTATAGGAATAACTATGCTCGGCATCGCGTGCAAAAACATAATCTTCAAAACCGTTCTTTTTACCCAAAATAACGCGATCAAGTTCGCCACCGTTGATGTCGTATGTTATAAGCAATGTGCCGGCACCGCTTCTATCAGAGGTTTCTTGCGGGTTTAATAAATTATTTTCTGCCAACAGACTTTTTTTACCGTTATGCACTGATATAACTATGGAGTTATTTATCATATTATAAAAATTACGAATCATGTCCGTATTAACAAAATAGTCATTGGCTTCTTTAAAACGCCAACTGTCGCCTTTGCGGTAAAGATTTATTTCATCACCGCCGGCGCTCACAATCTTAAAGGCACTCAAACTTTCAATTTTTTGCCGCGAATTGGCAAACACATACTTACCCCGCATATTTTTAGCGTCAAAATAATGATTATATATGGCAATACCCGACAAAATTGCTAATAGCAATAAGGTAGCAAATAAAATTCGTTTCAAATATCTATCAGTCATTGAAAAGTTCCTTTATATTTTTTTGTTGTTTTCTGTGGTAATAAAGGCGCCCGATTATAACGAGCAGCAAAGCGATAAGCGGCCATAAAGCAATATTTATGACCATAATTTTTGCCACTTTGGCAGAATAAAGTTGTTTCATTTTGAACATAAGGCTTTGCAGTTTTTTCTCCAAATCGGCGAACTCTCGACCGCCACCTCCGGATTGAATGAATGCGAGCATTTTTTCTTCATCTCCACCAAGCTGGTCAAACATGGCAATCTGTTTATTTTTGATGGCATCAAGTGTCTGTTCGTATTCCTGTTCATGTTGTTTGTATGTCCAATCATTTATCTGTTGACCTATGTTTTGCAGATTAATATATGAGTTGTTTATCGGCAAACTATTATATATTTCATTGCCGGCCATATAATCTATCAGGCGCTTTACAGCATCACCGTTAGTTGATGAATTTATTATGCTGTATGGATTTTTATCCGGCGAATTAACGGCAATCCAGTTATCGTCAGAAATCAGATCAACATCACCCACAATACCTATTTTGTTATCTGTGTGCGAAAAAATAAGGTGTGGCATCATATCTTTTGCAATTCCGGCATTAATAAACGGATTAGATATGTAAGCCGATGGCACTTTTCCGTGTAATACAGCGCCGACAAGTAAATTATCGTGTTCAATGAATGGCATCACTCTTAAATCTTTATTAAGCACACGAAACATTGAAGCCTTATAAATTTTTAGCTTATCTTCGCTGGTTGTGAAATAGTCTGCCAATTTGCCGGTGTCGGTTAGATCATCTTTTAGTGTTACTCCCCAACTTTCAAAGAGATCCAACACTCTGATGTTTTTCATATTCGTTACATAGGATTGATCAGCCGTTAAAAAATCAAAGAAAATCAAAATATTGCCGCCACGCATAAGGTATTGATCTACTGCATATTTAAAGTATGACGGAAATTCTTTTGAATTGAGCAGAATTAGCAAATCAAGTTGCGGCGATATTTCATAAGTGTTTGATTCTACTGCAACTACATTATAATCATTTTCTAAACCAAGCATAATTCCTTGAAAAGAATTCATATTTTGCGTGGTGTCTAAATGGACTCCAACAGTTTTTATCAATTCCGGTTTTGTCAGTTTAAGCAAGGCAATATCTATATCTTTTTCCAAATAAGCCTGCCGTTGCGGTAAAAATTGTTTGATAACCGTTTGGCTGTTATTGTTGCGAATTACAGCACCAAAATAATCTTTCGAACCGTTGGCGTTTTCTTCAAAATACAAACCGCTTTGCAATACAATATTTTCTAAATCGGAAAACGGTTCTACCTCAATGGCGTTAACGCTTATCATTCCGTCGGAGAAAGATTGATATTTGTTCAAAAAACGTTTTACCTGTTCATAATAGTAATATGACGCGGTATTTTTAGCTTTAAAATCATGAGCAATATAAAGATCAATCGTCAGCGGCTGATTGATTCCTGCCACAATTTTTTCACTTTGTTCCGATGGCGTGTATAAACCGGCTGATGTTATATCGATTTTTGCGGTTGATAATATGTAAAACAAATAGTTCAATGCACTGGCACAAAACAAGAAACCGGCAGTCAAAGCACAAAATTTTAAGGTCTTAAATTTTTGCACTTTTAGTTTGTGTTCAATTGCTAAAATATTGAGAAACACAAAAACAGCGGAAAGAGAAATAAAATAAAATATTTCGAAAAAGCCGATTTCCGCAAATAAATAGTTGATGTATGTGTCATATAAATGAGTGAATGGAAAAGCCACCGTAGAAGCTATACATACTACGCTGAATAAATAGGATAGAATAATGTTGCGATTAAATGAAGAAATCAAACAACCAATGGCGGAAAACAAGATAATAAGCATCCACAAACCGATAAAATCAGCAATAATGCTACCCCAATCAAGTTTTAACCAAATAGAAGTATAGGCAATAAACGGGGCTAAAAATACCGTCATAAAAACACCGAAAATTGTTGCCGCCGAAAATTTTGCCAAAACAAATTTGTAAATATCAACCGGCTGAGTCAATAAAAATTCCGCTGTTCCTAAACGATATTCATCTGACCACACTTTCATGGTAATTGCCGGAATTATCACCGTTAAGATAAAAGGTTGCAAATAAAACGCGGCAAACAAAGAATTATCCGTCATTGCCAAATAGGATCCAAAATAAAAAGCGGAACCGATGGAAGTCAGCAAATAGAAAAACAGCACTATATATGCCAAAAAATTATTAAAATAACTACCTAACTCTTTTTTTAATAAAGCTCTGAATTGTTGCATTTTTTTTCACCTCAATTTTTTGTAATTTGCCGGAAAGATGCTAATAAATCATTTTTGGCGGTTTGCTTGAATTTTTTGAGAGTTGCGTTGATTTGCAACTCGCCTTTGTGTAAAAGCAAAACTTTTGCGGCCAATGCGTCAACATCTTCAAGAGTGTGAGTTGAAATGATTACTGCATGATTTTTGGAATATTGTTTAATAACTTGTCGGAGAGATTGCTTTTGGTTAGGATCCAACCCTTCCGTAGGTTCATCAAGCAATAACACCGCAGGTTCAGCCAACAGCACGGCGGCTAATTCTACTCTTTTTTTATATCCTTTGGAAAGAGTTTCGTTTTTTTGCAACAAAACATCTTTAATTTCTAACAAATTGATAACCTCTTTAATACGAGATTCACTTTTTTCTGCTGAAAGTTGGCGTAAATCGGCATTAAGTTGTAAAAACTCATACACGTTCATATCGGCATAAAGTGCAGATATTTCCTGCACATAACCGATATTTTGCAAATAAGGTATTCGTTGAGTACTTATGTCGTTATCGTCAAATTGAACACTTCCGGAATCTGCTTGCAAATATCCGCTTAATATTCGCAAAAGTGTTGACTTTCCGGCGCCATTTTCACCCAAAAGTGCGGCAATCTCATTTTTTTTAAGGGAAAAATTTACATTTTTAAGAGCTTGTTTAGAGCCGAAAGATTTAGATATGTCAGTAACTTTTAGCATTTTTTAACCTCTATTTTTCCTATTTGTAACTCTTTTTATAATTTTTTTCAACTGTTTTTAAAAAACATTGATGACAAAATGAATTTAATGGAGTAATAATTAACAAAACGCTTATATGGAGCATAACAAATTGAATAAATTTACAAATGAAGAATTAAAAAATTTTATTATAGGGTCATGCGTTATTGTCGCTTGTTTGGCGGTTATTGCCATTTTTAAAATAGAGCGCAGTGTGTGGAAAGATGCCGAAGATGATGATTACGGAGTTTTTGCCACATTTAATCGCACGGACGGTTTGGTTGTTGGGGATAAGGTGCGATTGGCCGGAATCGATATCGGGTATGTGGAAAATTCGGTTTTGGATGAAGATTTTCGCGCCACGCTTACTCTTAAAATCCGCAACGGCATAAAAATACCGGATGACAGTAGTGCTGCAATAGTGAGTTCAGGCATCATGGGAAATAAGTATATTGAAATAGAACCGGGTGGTTCGGAAGAATATTTGGCGGAAAATGATGAGTTTTCATATACTCAGGATGCAATAGTTTTGGAAGAACTGGTTGACAGAATTATATCGTTAGGCAAGGCAAAAAGAAAGGAGAAAAGATAATGTTGAAAAAGCCGGTTGAAACAATAATGGGGCTTGTTGTTTTGGTTATTGCCCTTTTGTTTTTGATTTTTGCTTATAGGGTTTCCGATTTACAGGTGGTTAAAGGTTATACTCTGACTGCCGAGTTTATGAGAGTCGGTGGTTTGAGTATCGGGTCCGATGTGCGGATAAACGGTATTAAAGTGGGAACAGTAACCGCGCAAAACTTGAACAGTGAAGACTATACCGTTAATGTAACATTTAGCATTGCCGCCGATGTAAAGTTGCCGAAAGACAGTTCGGTAGCCATTGTTGGAGATGGTTTGATGGGCGATAAATTTGTAAAAATAGAGCCGGGAAAATCGGACGAATATTTACAGGATGGCGATATGTTTAACAAAACTAAGGATTTTAAAACACTTGAAGATATGGTTGGCGAAATAATTTTTATGGTGACGGACAGCGGTGATGCTAAGAATTAGTTTATTTGTTTTTGGAATAGTTTTGTTTTGCTTGCCGGTACAAGCAAGTGAGATTGATACGAACACTGCAAAAATGCAGGCAATGGATAAGATAACCGGTAGGGTTAGCGTTATTAATGTTCCGGTTGGTGGTGGACTTGATTTCGGTTCACTTTCAATTGTGGTGCGCAGTTGCAAGACGAGGCCGGCAGAAGAAACTCCTGATAATTTTGCTTTTGTTGATATCAGCGACAAAAATCTTAAAGGTGAAGAGTTTAATGTCTTCAAAGGTTGGATGATATCATCTTCACCGGCAACTAATGCTTTGGAACATCCGATATATGATGTGTGGTTGTTGCAGTGTGTTGATGCAGAAATTGATAAATCTTTGTTGTGGTCTGAGGAAAAACTGGCAAAACGCGACGAATTGCCATCTGAAAACAATACAGAAATGGTAAATCTGAAAAAAACGGATAAAATTAACGAGCGAATCAGTGAAATGACGGCGGAGCATGAACCGGAAAATCTGTTGCCAAACGAGGAAAACAGCGAGTTTTCATATGATGATGAAATGAGTGTCGAATCGGAAAATAATGGCGAAGAGACAGATGTTTTCGCCGATGAAGATGACATTGAAATTGTTGATGAAGAAGGTAATCCTATTCAGTCGTTTGAGGAATAACATAGTAATTATTTTTGCAAATTGTTATGTCGGCTCTTAGTGGTCGGCGTAGCTGGTGTATTTATCTGCTTTTTTTACAAAAAATATTTGACTTTTAGATTTTTTGTGATATAGTAAAATCAGAACTTCGGTTCGAGAGCCTTGACAAGCTCTTATTCTGTTCGATGCGTATTATAGGCGCATTGTTATTGGGTGTGGTAATATCTCCGATTTGGTCGGGGTGCGCGTGGTAAATGTTCAGGGTTTTGGCCTAAAAATTACGCGGATCATCTAACAGAATATGATTTGTCAACTCTCCCGACCGCTGTTTAGCGGTCAGATTTTTTAATGTGTTAAACTCTATGATTTAGGAGATAAATTTATGAAAAACTTTGAAATTAAAAATCAAAATGGACGCTCAATGATAGAAATGTTGGGCGTGCTCGCCATAATCGGTGTGTTGTCGGTAGGTGGCATCGCCGGATATTCGAAAGCGATGATGAAGTATCGCATCAATAAAACCATTGAACAAATAACCCTTATTGCCGGAAATGTGCGGACATTTTTTGCACCACAAAAAAATTATAGAAACTTATCAACCAATGTTATTAAAAAAGCCAAACTTGTGCCCGATGAAATGTGGAATGAAGATAAAACAGCGTTGGTAAATGCCTTTGGAGATTCTTTTTCTATATTTGGGGGATCCAAAAATACTGCCACTACCTCCGATGATAAAGCATTTATAATTTCGCTAAGTGGTCTGCCTGCGGAAGCCTGTATTGAACTGGCTACACACAACTGGCAGATTATGGATAATGTGATAGCCGTTGTCTTAGCAAATATGGATCAATTTACTCAATATGGTGCTTTGGATGGGTGTGCCGGAATAGATGATCCTACAATTCTTGCAGGATGTGCTAATGGAATCACCGTTGGGTTACCTTTGCCAATAGAAAAAGTGGCAAATGTTTGTGAGACAGCTGATAGGTTGCAAATTAAATTTCGCTGATTCCGGTTTATAGGCGAGTTGTTATTTTTTAGCTTGTTCTATTCAATCGTTTGAGGAATAGTGGAGTAATTATTCGTTCAGATTAAAACCATGCCGGCTTTTTGGGGTCGGCATGGTTGGCTCCTTTCCTTTCTCTAATAAAAATTGCATGATTTATATCCAATATCCGTCAAAGCACCGGATAAACGACTTAGACTATAAACATTTGTTGTTATTGCAAGCGCGTAGGCATGAGAAGGTGTCCAGTTTTGAGTTAATAATTCCACACAAGCATCTTGAGGTATATCAGTTAAATCAATAACAAAACTTATTTTATCTCTCCATGCTATTAATGCAACATCTCCACCGAAAACGTTGTTAATTTTTTTTATGCTATCATCTTTAAATTCCAGCATTTCATCCGGCACTATCTTGGCTTTTTTGATTAATGTTATACCGTTATCAGTATAAGCATTTAATCCATAAATTGTATTTGTCAAATATTTTTTATAAAATCACCAAAAGTGCCGAATGGTAACTTTCAACCGCTAAAATAAACTTTTCTCTTATAAATATTATTTTAACACTTTTGGTTTATGCTGGCACCAAAGAATTTGTTTGAAGGTGTCAAATGAAGTTGAAATTGTTTTTATTATCGGTGCTTTCAGCCGGTCTTTTGAGTGCTTGTGAAACAAGTGAAGATCTCGGCGCTCCATATTTTGCTCAGCCGGAAGTTAAAATGCAATGCGAGCATGAAACTGTTGTAGAATTTCGCGATGAGGAGGGAGTTCTGCAACTTCCGGCCTGTGAAGAATACGATGAAGCAGCACTTGATGAATATATAGAAATTTTGAATGCGCATGCTGCCGAAGAATTGCCTGTTGCGAATAATATGCCGGAAGAAAATGTTTCAGATCAGGTAACAAATCAAGTGGAACAAGAAGCTGTTACCATTGATGTAGAGAAAAAGCCGGAGCCTAAACAGGAACCGGTTATTCCGAGTGAACCGGAAGAGGATTTTTCACAGCCACAGGGAGAGTTTCCACAAGTTTATAACAATAAATATAACGCTACCGAAGTTGTGCTGGAAAATTTAAATACTCGTGTTCTTGTATTTTGCCAAGGAACTGCCGAACAAGCGGAAGATTGCGCTCGTCGTTTGGAAAGTTCGTGCTATCGTCGCATCAATAATATCCCGTATTTAGCGGCAAAATATGATAGTCTGCGTCGCGGAGTATATCCGGGCAGACGTTGGCGTGAAGGGGAGTTAGTGCCGAGGTGGTAAGATGTTAGCTCATGTTAATACCATAGCTTTTAACGGATTAAACACGCTGGATGTTGATTTGCAGCTGCAAATTACTTCCGGTCTTCCGGCTTTTAATATTGTCGGTTTGCCGGATAAAACCATTGCTGAAAGCAAAGAACGTGTGCGAGCAGCCTTGAATACCATAGGAATTGAGTTGCCGGCCAAGCGCATAATAATTAACTTAGCGCCTGCTGATTTGTTGAAAGAGGGTTCTCACTTTGATTTGCCGATTGCGTTGGCTTTGTTGGCCGGTTTAGGTGTGGTAAGCGCCGAAGATGTTAATAATTATGTGGTAATCGGCGAGTTGGGGCTTGATGGTTTGATTATGCCGGTAAACGGAGTTTTGCCGGTGGCGATTCATGCAAATCGTATCAATAAAGGGTTAATATGCCCTGAGCCGCAGGGGAGTGAGGCTGTTTGGGCAGGGCTGAAAGATGTTATTGCCGCTCCGGATTTGCTATCACTTATAAATCATTTCAAAGGAACTCAACAGTTGCCGATGCCGGTGGCTAAGCAGAAAAAAAGCAAAATATCAGATTTGGATATGGCCGATGTAAAAGGGCAGGAAACCGCTAAACGTGCGTTGGAAATTGCTGCGGCTGGTGCACATAATATGCTTATGGTGGGCACTCCGGGAGCCGGAAAATCTATGTTAGCAGCGCGAATGATAACTATTTTGCCGCCGTTAACCACCGAAGAAGCTTTGGAAACGTGTATGATTCATTCAGTTGCCGGTGAGTTAAAAGATGGAGAGATAAGCTTTGAACGTCCGTATCGTGATCCGCATCACAGCGCTTCAACGCCGGCTTTGATAGGTGGAGGACGCAAAGGAATCCCCGGAGAAATATCTTTGGCGCATAACGGCGTGTTATTCTTGGATGAGCTTCCGGAGTTCAATCGTTCAACTTTGGAGGCGCTGCGCCAACCGATAGAAACCGGCTATGTAACCATTTCTCGTGTGCATTGCCACACACAATATCCGGCCAATTTTCAGTTGATTGCGGCAATGAATCCTTGTCGTTGCGGATATTTGGGAATGGATGGGCAGGAGTGTTCGCGTGCTCCGAAGTGTGCCGAAGAATATCAAAGCAAAATATCCGGTCCGTTGATGGACAGATTTGATATTCATATTCAGGTTCCGCCGGTCAGTCCGTGGGATATAGCGGAAACGGCGAAAGGCGAAAGTTCGGCAACCATTCGTGAAAGAGTAATTGCCGCGCGTAAAATTCAACAGGATAGATTTAATAGGTTAGGGTATCCTCATTTGCACACCAACTCACAATTAAAAGGCGATGTGTTGGAAGAGGTTACCGTGCTTGATGAAGATGCCAAAAAGCTTTTGGTAGGTTTTGCCGATAAAATGAAAATGTCGGCACGTGCATATCATCGCACTTTAAAGTTAGCAAGAACAATTGCAGACTTGCAAAATGAAAAAAATGTGTCTAAAAAACATATAGCAGAGGCGTTGTCATACAGATATGTTATGCCGACGAAACAGGTATAGGAGAAAATATGATGAACAAAAACAAAAAAATATTATTTGCGTTGGTTGCGGCCTTGGGGTTCAGCACGTCAGTTATCGGCTTGGCAGTGGCTGATCGCACACAAAGTCGTGTAACTTATACATATGAGGAAGTGGCTTTGCCACAGACAACGCAACAATATGCTGCCGATAAGGATGGCAGTTTATTTCCGGGAGGAGTTTGCCCGAATTGCTCAAAAGATAAAGACGGCAGCCTGTTTCCGGGTGGACCTTGTAAACGTTGCTCTAAGCAAAAAGCGCGTGTTCCGGGAATGTGTAACCGCTGTGCGGCCAGACGCACGGAATTGGTGAATTATGTTCCTTATACACCGGTAGTGCCGGAAGCCATGAAACGTAATTGTTGCAAAATGGCACCTATTGCGTTGGAACATGTTGATTTTCGTATTCGTAACAATGAGGGCGATGGTCCGTTCAGCAGCCATTTAGGAAATTATAGATTCCGCATTTTCGGTTGCCGTCGTTTTGATAAAGAGGCTACCTTGAATAAAGGACGTATTTTAGAAAAGAATATCAATTTTGCCTCAGTGTTTGAAGAAACAGTCGGTGATTGCTATAAAGTGTTACCTATGCCTAAGGATTTGTGTTTGCAAACAACACCTGCGGAAATGCCGGAATATGTTTTGACGGCAGAAATCACTAACTACTTTATGAACGTTTGTGATGAATATGATTGGGATAACGCCGAAAAGAGTGATGCTCGTCACGGATCCTCCGAAATTACGGTAGTTTGGAGATTGATGGATTTAAGCAAAACAAAAATGTTTTGGAAAGGCGAAACCAATGGTTATGCTGAGTTACGCAAAGGTGAAGAAAACGGCGAAATTAAGTTGATTGAACGTGCTTTTGCCGATGCTGCAAGCAACTTGCGTATGAAAGCAGGTTTTGAAGAACGTTTGATGAACAGAGTTGATGCTGTTGAATTAGCAGCAGTTCGTAATGCTCTTGTTGAGGAAGAACGTGTTCGTAATCCTATGAAATGTGGCTATCGCAAGGAATATGAATGTGCTAAAAATTGCGAATTAAGCCGTCCGGGAGCAGATTTAAGACAATGTTGCTGCCAATCTCCGTTACCGGCTTTGCCAATTCCGGAAAAAGTTGAAATTGTTGAACAAGGAGAAGTTGTAGATGCGCATGAAATTATCAATTCTTGCATTGATGAAAGCGGTCAACTGATTCAAAACGGTAGCTGCCAAATTGTTGATGATACGTGGATTGACACCGGCGATGTTAAAGATTTAGATAAGCTTTGCGTTATTGCAACCGATCCATGCAAAGCTTTGACGCCGGAAACAATGTATCGTATGCGTTCGTCTGTGGTGCAAATTGAGAGTGCAAACGGGCGTAAAGGTGCCGGATTGTTAATATCTGATCGTTTTATTCTGACTTCGGGTGATTTGATTGACAGTAAAGATAATACATATAAAATCAAAACCATTCGCAACGAAGAATTGAGTGGACGTGCAGTTCGTATTAACCCAAGTAAAAATACGGCCTTGATTGTTTTGGATCAGAGCACGCAATATACTCCGTTGGCTTTGAATCTGAGCTTGCCGGAAGTAGGGCGTGACGGTTTCTTAACTTTGGGACTTCTGAATGTTCAAGACTTCAAGGATGGGCAGAATTATTTAGAAAATTCCGCCAAAATTGAAGGTTATCGCTATACCGAGGAAAAAGGCGCCGAAATATTAGCTAATACCTTTATTCAAAACGTTACGGTTGGTGGAGCTTTGTTCCATAAAGACTGCACCGTAAGCGGTATGGCACATTCCGGCATTAAAACCGATGACGGTTTAGATGTTTATGTTCCGACAGAAACTGCTTTGCGCAGCTTGGGAATAAGTATTTGCGGACATGAATATGTTGAAGAAAGCCCGTGGCAACAGACGGTTTATAAACCGGTTACCGAGCAAATCAAAATTATTCAGAAAGCTCCGGAAGTTATGAAAAAGAAAGACCGTAAATAATATTTTGAGTTCGGCGAAAAATAGCCCCTTGACAGGGGCTATTTTTTGTCAGATAATAAGCATCATGAAACAATAAAAGGGGTGCATTGAGAATGAAAATAAGCGAAAACGGTCGCACAATGATAGAAATGTTAGGGGTGTTAGCGATTGTTGCCGTTGTAACCGTCGGTGGTTTGGGGGTGGTCAGTAAGGCAATTCGGGCGCAGAAAAAGGGACAAGTTATAGCCGAAGCCACAAATTTGGCAACCGCCACTAAAAAGTTGGCCTGTCAATACAGTGATGCCTATGATAGCAAGGGTGCATACGGTCAGTTTTTATATAAATCCGAGGCATATCCGAAAGGATTAACTTATAGTAGTTCGGATAAATATTATACCGGTTCATTGGATGTTAAATATTACATAAATGCCTATAAAAAAGACGGTTTTCGCTATTTTTATATAAAAATCAGCGGTTTGGATGATGATGTTTGTATGGATGTTGCAACCAATGACTGGGGCAGATATGAAACAACCGGTATTATAGGGGTAGCAGTAGGTTCCGGCGATTTTAAGAGTTTTATGAGCTCTGATAGTGGCACCAATACAGCGGCAGTGCGTTCGAATTCGAGCACTTACCCTATGCCGGCGGCAACCGCAGCCAACAATTGTGCGGATGATAATAATACGGTGCAATTATGGTATGCCGGTTGCAGCAAATAATTTATGGAGGAGATTTAATATGAAAAATAATTTGGAAAACGGACGTTCTATGTTGGAAATGTTGGGGGTTTTGGCGGTAATCGGGGTTATTACCATCGGTGGCTTCGGTATGATAAATAAGATGAACGATCAACGTAAGGCGAACCAAATTATGGATTACGCCGGAGATTTGGCTAACAAGGCACGAGTTTTGGTAAGAGATTATGATAATACAGCCACATCATCATCAGCAAAAAAAGGATACTTGTTTACCACATATTTATATAGAGGTAAAGCATATCCGAGCGATTTAACTTACGATACAAATAATCCATATAGATTTTACGGCAAAAATGATGAATTTTATGTTGTGTATGCTCCTAATCCAAATGAAAGTTATGCACTTAAAGCATCTTTATATGTTTTAGGTATTTTTAATTTGAGTGAAACCGTGTGTATGGAATTGGCAACTAAAAATTGGGGCTCTCCGTCGATTAATGGTTTTGCCGGTTTGTCTGTTCCTAATGTATATAATATTGCATATAATAATACGACATATTTTAAGCAAGTAGATAATTACCTCAGTAGTTCGACTAAAAAAAACTATTTAAGTATTGTCGGGGATAATACTTATCCGGCGCCGATGCCGGCGGCGACGGCAGCAACTTATTGCGCTGATGGTGCAACAATTTACTTGACTTTTAAGTAATTTTTCTGCACAAAATAAAAAAACACCTTTGTAATGCGAAAAAGACCAAAGGTGTTTTTTTTGTGTGTCTAATTAAAAGCGAATCGGTGGAGGATTTTTGATTACTGAAATATGAAAAATCGGCTGATTTATTAAAAAAATGACTGTATTTGATAAATATTACCCTTAAAAAATCGCTGATTTCAGCCAAAAAATACAAGCTTTTTGCCTTTTTGCCACTTTTTTACATTTTTTTAAATTTTTCACTTGACTTTTGCTTTTTTGTTATGTTATAAGCGCCCCACAACAATTGTTTTGAGAGGGTTTACCTCGCAGCGAAGCAAATATAAAACATATTGCAAACCTTTGTTGCGAAAGAGTTTGCAAAATTTAACAAAATTTAGACGGCATGGTTCCCGAAAAGGTTATTTTGCTGTTTAGCTATAGGAAAAAATATAAAATGGAAACACAAAATATAAGAATACGCTTGAAAGCTTTTGATCACAGATTGCTCGACCTCTCTACGGCAGAGATTGTGCATACTGCTAAAAGAACAGGCGCTAACGTAAGAGGTCCGATTCCTCTGCCTAACAAAATCGAAAAGTTTACGGTAAACCGTTCTCCGCACGTAGATAAAAAATCTCGTGAGCAGTTCGAAATCCGCACACATAAAAGACTTTTGGATATTGTTAACCCAACACCGCAAACAGTTGATGCTTTGATGAAGTTAGACTTGGCTGCCGGTGTAAATGTTGAAATTAAATTGTAGTAATTAATGTTGGCATCTCTTGCGAGATAGTCAACCTATTAAGAAAAGGAAAAAATAATAATGCGTACTGGTCTAATCGCAAAAAAATTAGGAATGTCCCGCATTTTTCAAGCAGACGGAACTCATGTTCCTGTTACTGTTTTGAGCGTTGAAGGTTTGCAGGTGGTTAATGTTAAAACCACTGAAAAAGATGGTTATAACGCCGTTCAATTAGGTACCGGCGCTATTAAAGCCAAAAACGTAAGCAAGCCGATGAAGGGATATTTTGCAAAGGCTAAGGTTGAACCGAAGAAAAAATTGGGCGAATTCAGAGTTTCTGAAGATTGCTTACTTTCTATCGGCGATGAATTATCTGTGGAACATTTTGTTGCCGGACAATATGTTGATGTTTGTGCAACTTCTAACGGTAAAGGTTTTGCCGGCGTAATGAAACGTCATAATTTTGCCGGTTTGGAAGCGTCTCACGGTGTGTCAATTTCTCACCGTTCCCATGGTTCTACAGGACAAAGACAAGATCCGGGTAAAGTATTTAAGGGTAAAAAAATGGCCGGCCACATGGGTGCTGAACGCGTTACCGTTCAAAACTTAAAAGTGGTGTCTGTTGATCCTTCAAAAGGCTTGATCTTGGTTAAAGGTGGCGTTCCGGGGTGTGAGAATGCGTGGGTAAGAATTACCGACGCTATTAAAAAACCGGCAACAGTTGCTTTGCCGATGCCTGCCGGATTAAAGAAAGTTGATGAACCTGTTGCGACAACCGAAGCTCCGGTTGAGAGTGCAGAATAAGTTAAGGAAATAAAAAAATGAAACAGGACATCTTAAATTTGGAAAATAAAAATGTTGGCTCAATAGAATTGAACGAATCAATTTATGGTTTGGAAGTTCGTGCTGATATTTTACAACGCGTTGTAACATGGCAGTTGGCTAAGTTGCAAAGCGGCACACACGCTACCAAAGGTCGCTCTGATGTGGCTTTGACTGCGGCAAAACCGTTCAAACAAAAAGGTTCGGGTAATGCTCGTCAAGGTTCCAGAAAAGGTGCGCAGTTCCGTAAGGGTGGTGTAGTATTTGGTCCGGTTGTTAGAGATCACTCTTTCGACTTGACTAAAAAGTTCAGAAAATTAGGTCTGAAAACAGCTCTCTCTGCAAAAGCGCAAGAGGGTAACCTTGTTGTTATTGATGAAGCAAAGTTGTCGGCACCGAAAACAAAAGATTTAGTTGCTAAATTAAATGCTTGCGGGCTTTCAAACTGCTTAATCATTGATGGCAAGGAGGTAGATGTTAATTTTGCTTTGGCTAGTCGCAATATCGAGGGAGTTGATATTCTTCCGACAATCGGCGCCAATGTATATGACATCTTGAAAAAGGACAAATTGGTGTTAACAAAAGATGCAGTAAGTTGCTTAGAGGAGAGATTAAATGGCTGATAACAAATCAAACAATGTAACTGCGGCTATGTATGATACATTGATTCGTCCGGTAATTACCGAAAAATCTATGGGAGCATCCGAAGCCGGAAAAGTGGTATTTTTAGTACCTTTATCGGCAACAAAAGATGAAGTTAAAGCTGCTGTGGAAGCCATCTTTAACGTAAAAGTAAATAAGGTAAATACCATTAAACAGTTTGGTAAGAGCAAAATGTTCAGAGGTCATAAGGGTCAACGCTCAGACTTCAAAAAGGCAATTATTACTCTTGCCGAAGGTCAAAATATTGATGTAACAACAGGAATTTAATTATGGCTTTGAATACATATAAGCCCACATCGGCAGGTCGTCGCCAACTTATTCTCGTTGACAAAAGCGAGTTATACAAGGGCAAGCCTGAAAAGAAACTGACAAAAGGTCTTAACAAGACTGGTGGGCGTGATAATTTCGGACACGTTACAAGTCGTCGTATTGGTGGCGGTCATAAACGCAGTTACCGTATCATCGACTTTAAACGTAATAAATTTGATTGTGAGGCGGTTGTTGAGAGAATAGAATATGATCCGAATCGCACGGCATTTATTGCTTTGGTAAGCTATAGTGACGGCGAAAAAGCTTATATTTTGGCTCCGCAAAGATTAAAATCCGGCGATAAAATTATTGCAGCTGAAAAAGCTGATATTAAACCGGGTAATGCTATGCCTTTGAAAAATATGCCGGTTGGTACTATTGTTCACAACATTGAGTTGCGCGCAGGTAAGGGCGGTCAATTAGTTCGTTCTGCCGGTTGTTATGCTCAGGTTGTCGGCAAAGATGCTGGATATGTTCAACTGAAATTAAACTCCGGCGAACTAAGAATTGTTCGTGAGGAATGTTTGGCAACGGTTGGAGCAGTATCTAATCCGGATAATCAAAACGTATCTTTGGGTAAGGCAGGTCGCGCGCGTTGGTTGGGCAGACGTCCGGTATCTCGCGGTGTGGCTATGAACCCGGTTGATCACCCGTTAGGTGGTGGTGAAGGTAGAACCTCCGGTGGACGCCATCCGGTTACACCTTGGGGTAAACCGACTAAGGGTGCTAAGACACGTTCTAACAAGAAGACAGATCGCTTTATTATGAGATCTCGTCATGATAACAAGAATTAATAAGGAGAAAAGCTAATGACACGTTCTGTATGGAAAGGACCTTTTGTTGATGGCTATCTCTTGAAGAAAGCTGAAGCTGCGAGAAATTCCAGCCGTAATGAAGTGATTAAAATTTGGTCTCGCCGTTCTACCATGTTACCGCAGTTTGTTGGTTTAACATTTGGTGTTCATAACGGTCACAAATTTATTCCGGTTTTGGTAACCGAGGATATGGTTGGTCACAAATTTGGTGAATTTGCACCGACACGTACCTTCTATGGTCACGTTAAAACTACAGCGAAGAGAGGTTAATTATGGCTATGAATAATGCAAAACAAGCAAAGGCAGTATGTCGCTCCATTCGCACAAGTCCGCGCAAATTGAATTTGGTTGCGCAAACCATTCGCGGATTGGGTGTTGAAAAAGCGGTAGCCGAATTGAGCTTCTCTAAAAAGAGAATCGCAAAGGTTGCTTTGGAATTGTTGCAATCGGCAATTTCAAACGCAGAAAATAATCACAACCTTAACATTGATAAGTTAGTTGTAAGCGAAGCTTATGTTGGTAAGGGTATAGTAATGAAACGTATGAATGCACGTGGCCGTGGTAGAAGCGCTCGTATTTTGAAGCCGTTTTCCAGCATGACTATCGTTGTTTCAGAGAGTGGGGAGTAAATAAATGGGACAGAAAGTTAATCCTACCAGTCTTCGTTTAGGTGTTAACCGCACTTGGGACTCTCGTTGGTATGCTGATGAAAAGTTTACTGACTATCTCCACGAAGATCTGAAAATCAGAAAATTTTTGAATGAAAAGTTGGCTCAGGCAGGTGTTAGCCATATCGTTATCGAGCGTCCGGCTAAAAAAGCCAGAGTTACCATTCATTCTGCTAAACCGGGTATTGTAATCGGTAAGAAAGGTCAAGATATTGAAATTTTAAGAAAAGAAATTCAAAAGTTGACCGATTCCGAGGTTCAATTAAATATCGTTGAAGTAAGAAAACCTGAATTGGATGCCAAATTGGTTGCTGATTCTGTTGCTCAGCAGTTGGAAAAGCGTGTTGCTTTCCGTAGAGCAATGAAACGCGTTATGCAATCGGCTCTTCGTTTGGGTGCAGAAGGTATTAAGGTTAGCTGTAGTGGTCGTTTGGGCGGTGCTGAAATTGCCAGAACGGAATATTATCGTGAAGGTCGCGTACCTTTGCACACACTGCGTGCTGACATAGACTATGCAACTTCAACAGCTCATACTACTTATGGTGCTTGCGGCGTGAAAGTATGGATCTATAAAGGCGAAATTATGAGTCATGATCCGATGGCGCAAGATAAGAAGTTGGCTGAACAAAAATAATCAGTGAGGTTTAGGTAAGATGTTAAGTCCAAAACGTTTAAAGTTCCACAAACAGCATAAAGGTCGTATTCACGGCTTGGCTAAGGGTGGAGCAGAATTGAATTTCGGTTCGTTCGGCTTGAAAGCTCTGACTCCTGAACGTGTAACCGCTCGTCAAATCGAGGCTGCTCGTCGTGCGATTACTCGTCAGATGCAGAGAGCCGGAAAGCTGTGGATCAGAATTTTTCCGGATGTACCTGTTTCCGATAAACCGGCTGAGGTACGTATGGGTAAAGGTAAGGGTGCTATTGAATTTTGGGTAGCAAGAGTAAAACCGGGGCGTATCATGTTTGAAATTGCCGGCGTTTCTGAAGAAATCGCTCGCAGAGCTTTCGAATTGGGTGCTGCTAAATTGCCGGTTAAGTGCAAATTTATAAAGCGCTTGAACTCTGATATATCTGAAGGAGAAGCATAATGGTTAAAATTAAAGATTTACGTGCTATGACGATTGATGAATTGGAAGGCAGATTGTTGGAATGCAAAAAAGAGCAAGCTAATCTGCGTATTCAACAAGCAACCGGACAACTGCAGAACACTTCTAATATCAGAAAGGTTCGCCGTGAAGTAGCTCAAATCAACACGCTCATTACTGAGCGCAAGAAGAATAGTTAGGAGAAAGAATATGCCTAAGAGAATTCTTCAAGGTGTTGTTGTAAGTGATAAGCAGGATAAAACTGTCGTAGTCAGTGTAGAGCGTCAGGTTATGCATCCTGTTTATAAAAAGTTCGTGAAAAAAAGCAAAAAGTTTGCTGCACACGATGAGAACAATCAGTACAAGGTAGGCGATAGAGTGTCCATTGAAGAATGCCGCCCTATTTCCAAGAACAAATCTTGGACTGTAATTTCGTCAGATAACGCCTAAATATGAAGGAATAGAAAAATGATACAAATGCAAACCAACCTCGATGTAGCGGATAATTCCGGCGCACGTCAGGTGCAGTGCATCAAGGTTCTTGGTGGTTCCAAGAGAAAAACTGCTTCTGTTGGTGATGTGATTGTTGTTGCTATACAAGAAGCATTGCCAAAGGGGCATGTAAAGAAAGGTGATGTTTACAAAGCCGTAATCGTAAGAACGGCCAGTGATATTCGCCGCAAGGACGGAAGTGTAATCCGTTTTGATAATAACGCCGCAGTTTTAATCAATAAAGACGGTGAGCCGATTGGTACTCGTATCTTTGGCCCTGTTACAAGAGAATTGCGCGCAAAGAAATTTATGAAAATCATTTCGTTAGCACCGGAGGTATTGTAATGCCGAAAATGAAAATAAAGAAAAACGACACGGTTATCATTTTGTCGGGAGACGACAAAGGTAAAACCGGCGTAGTGAAACAAGCAATGCCTAAGGAAAACAAGGTTATTGTTGAAGGTATTAATATGGTTAAACGCCACACAAAACCTTCTCAAAACAATCCGGGAGGAATTGTTTCCAAGGAAGCTGCCATTCACACATCTAATGTAGCCATATACAAAGATGGTAAAGCCACCAAAGTAGGTTACAAAGTTGTTGATGGTAAAAAAGTGCGTGTTGCGCGTAAATCCGGTGAAGTAATCGATTAATGGGAGAAAATTTTATGACTAATTTTGAAACTTTATATAACGATGTCATAAAGAAATCTCTTGTGGAAAAATTCGGTTACAAAAACCCACATGAGATTCCAAAGCTGACAAAAATCGTTTTGAATATGGGTATCGGCGATGCTGTTACCGATAAGAAAAAAGTAACATCCGCAATGGAAGAACTGGCCTTAATAGCTGGTCAACAACCGGTTATGACAAAGGCACGTAAATCTATCGCAACTTTCAAGTTAAGAGAAGGTATGCCGATTGGTTGCAAAGTAACTTTACGTTCGGACAGAATGTATGAGTTCTTAGAAAGATTGGTAAACATGGCATTGCCGCGAATCCGTGATTTCCATGGTATTACCGGTAAGAACTTTGATGGCAAAGGTAACTTCGCCTTCGGTATTAAAGAACAAATCATCTTCCCAGAAATCAACTATGAAAAAGTTGATGAAGTAAGAGGACTTGATGTTGTTATTTGCACAACTGCCAAGACAGATGAAGAAGCAAAATTTTTGCTGACTTCATTTAACTTGCCTTACAAGAAATAAGCGGAGATTTTACTATGTCTAAAACAAGTTCAGTTTACAGAAACTTGAAAAGAGTTAAGATGGCTGCTAAGTATGCGAACCGCCGTCAAAAACAAAAAGCAATAATGATGGATAAAAATGCATCTCCGGAAGAGAGAATGCAAGCTCAATTTGCTTTGCAAAAATTCCCGAAGAACTCCGCAAAGATTCGTATTCGTAATCGTTGCAAACTTACGGGACGTTCACGTAGTTATTACAGAAAATTCGGTTTAAGCCGTGTTGAATTGAGAGATTTGGCAAGCTTTGGCGAAATTCCTGGTTTAGTAAAATCAAGCTGGTAAGGAGGAATGATATCATGTCTATGAGTGATCCTTTGGGCGATATGCTCACACGCATCAGAAACGCACAAAGAGCGAAAAAGAGTGATGTTGTATCACCTGCTTCTCGCTTGCGTGAAAATGTGTTAGAAGTTTTGAAAAGAGAAGGTTACATTGCCGGTTATGAAAAAAGCAATGTAAGACCTGGTGTTGATGAACTTCGTATTCAATTAAAGTACCATGAAGGTACCGCCGTTATAACAGAAATTTACCGTGTATCCACTCCGGGTCGTCGCGTTTATTCAAGCGTTAAAGACTTACCGAGAGTATATAACGGTTTGGGTATTTCTATTATCTCTACTCCGATGGGGGTTATGAGTGATAATGAAGCCCGTCAGGCCAATGTTGGCGGCGAAGTTTTGTGCCAAGTATTCTAAGAGGAGGATGGAATGTCAAGAGTAGGTAAATATCCTGTTGTTATTCCTGCCGGTGTAGAATTGAGCATAAATAACAATACAGTTGTAGCAAAAGGCAAGTTGGGTCAATTAAGTTATTCTTTTGACGACAGTCATGTTGCTACAAAATTTGAAGACGGTAAAGTTACGGTGACTCCGTTATCACAAAGCAATATGTCAAGAGCTTTGTGGGGAACAACTCGCGCTCGCATTAATGATATGGTTAAGGGTGTGAGCGAAGGCTTTACCAAAGATATGGAATTGGTTGGTGTAGGTTATAAAGCTCGTGTTGAAGGCAAAAATTTGATTTTGTCTTTGGGCTTTTCTCACGATGTTGTTTTTGAAGCTCCGGAAGGAATCAAAATCACTTGTGCCGCTCCTACCCAAATTTCCATTTTTGGTGCAGACAAACAATTGGTAGGTCAAGTAGCCGCCGAAATTCGCAAATACAGAAAGCCGGAACCTTATAAAGGTAAAGGTGTAAAATATGCGAATGAAACTGTTCGTCGTAAAGAAGGTAAGAAGAAATAAGGAATAAGTCGATGAATACACCAAAAAAATTGTTTGAAAGAAGACAAGCGCGTGTAAGATCTGCTATTAAAGCCGCTGCCAACGGAAAGTTGAGATTATCTGTTTTCCGCAGTGGTAAGCATATTTATGCGCAAATCATTGACGATGTAAAAGGTTTAACGGTTGCCTCTGCTTCCACCTTGGATAAGGATATAAGAGGGGAAATTAAAAAATCTTCTACTGTAGAAGCCGCCGGCTTCATTGGTAAAATAATTGCTCAACGTGCAGCAAAATCCGGTATTTCCGAAGTTGTATTTGATCGTGGTGGATATATCTATCACGGTCGTGTAAAAGCTTTGGCGGAAGCTGCTCGTGAAGCAGGTTTGAAGTTTTAGGAGATGAAGATGGTACAAAATACAGATCGTCATAATAAAAAAGAATTGAAAGATGAATTAGTTGAAAAATTAGTTCACGTAAATCGCGTTGCCAAAACTGTTAAAGGCGGCCGCACAATTTCCTTTGCCGCAGTAGTTGTTGTCGGTGATCAGAAAGGCCGTATCGGTTTGGGAACAGGTAAAGCTATGGAAGTGCCGGACGCTATTGTTAAAGCTTCAAACGAAGCCAGAAAAAATATGGTTCGTATTCCATTGCGTGAGGGCAGAACTTTGCACCACGATATTTCCGGTCGTTTCGGTGCAGGTAAAGTTGTGCTTAGAACAGCTCCTGCCGGTACCGGTGTTATTGCCGGTGGTCCTATGCGTGCCGTATTTGAAGTTTTAGGTGTGCAGGATGTAGTGGCTAAATCTTTGGGTTCTAACAATCCGTATAACATGATTAAGGCAACTTTTGCCGCTTTGAAAGCAATCAATTCTCCAAGAATGGTTGCAGCAAAACGCGGTAAGAAAGTCGGCGATATTGTAAGCCGTCGTGAAAACGGTGCCAAAGATGTAAAAGAGGAGGCTTAATCCATGGCAACTAAAAATAAAACTATAAAAGTTACCAGAATCGGCAGCACAATTGGTCGTCCGAAAAGTCAGGAACTGAATTTAAGAGGTTTGGGTTTGACCAAAACTGGCCGCACTGTTGAGTTGGAGGATACTCCTGCTGTTCGTGGAATGATTAAGAAGGTGGCTCACTTAGTTAAGGTTGAAGAATAAAACTTTGCAAAAGGGGCTTTGTATTGCTTAATTTGCGTGCTTGTGTGTTGATTTGTATGCACACTTACAAAATAAACAATCACAAGCCTCTTTGCCGAAGTTTTTTAGAAAGAAACCTTTTAGAGTGAATACAGAAAAGGATAATAAAAAATGAAACTTAATGAATTAAAAGACAACGAAGGCGCTACAAAGAATCGTAAACGCGTTGGTCGCGGTATTGGTTCCGGTAAGGGCAAGACCTGCGGACTTGGTCATAAGGGTCAAAAAGCTCGCAGTGGCGGCGCAAAGTTGGGTTTTGAAGGCGGACAAATGCCGTTGTATCGTCAATTGCCGAAGCATGGTTTCAAAAATCCGTTTGCAAAGACTTATGCTGTTGTAAATTTGGATACCATTCAAAAAGCTGTTGATGCCGGCAAATTAGATGCCAAGGAAATTACTGTTGAAGCTTTATTAAAAGCCAATGTAATTTCTAAGCAGTTAGACGGTATTCGTTTGTTGGCTCGCGGAGCGATTACCAGCAGCGTTAATATTACCGTAAATTCTGCATCCAAAGCAGCTGTTGCAGCGGTTGAAAAAGCCGGTGGTAAAGTAAGCATTGCTTAATTTGAAACGTTGCTTAAAGTTTTATAGGGGCGGTTTTCCGCCCCTGAATTTTTGGTGTAAGTAATATTATAAATAGTTTGACTTTTTAAAATTCTATGATATTATAGAAACAGAACTTCGGTTCAGGGCCTTTACAAGCTCTTAGAGTTTACGGTGTTAATTTTTTTAACATCGTTAAAGATATGATGAATATCTCCGACTTGGTCGGGGAGCGCGTGGTAAATGTTCAGGGTTTGTGCCTAAAAATTGCGCGGATCATTTTAAACTCTATGATTTGTAAACTCCCCTGCCACCGTTTGGTGGCCTTTGATTTTTAATTAAACCTATCAAATAGAGGAGATAAAATGATGAGAAATATAAATTCTAAACAAAACATTAACGGCGCTGGTGCGCCGGGTCGCGGATTTTCATCCGCTCCATGGAATATTTGTTGCAATACGTTTTTAACTGCAAAAGAAGTGCTTGATGCAAAAAGTGAACAGAGTGGATGTTCACCTCTTGCGGAGAGTGGTGCAGATGCGCCGCAGTCTGGTCGTTCAATGATCGAGATGTTAGGCGTACTGGCTATAATCGGCGTATTAAGCGTTGGCGGAATAGCCGGATATAGTAAGGCAATGCAAAAGTATCGCATCAATAAAACTATTGAGCAAATAACATTAATTGCCGGCAATGTGCGTGCTTTCTGGGGACCACAGAAGAACTATATCGGGGTTAATTGTAGTGGTTATACCTGCAATGCAACCAACGGATGTAAGGGAAGTGATGGCGGTGTTAGCAGCAGCGGCTATCCTACTTCTACTGTCAATGGCTGTCCGATAATAAAAAAAGCCAAGATATTACCGGATGAAATGATTACTCTTGATTCTACCGGTAAAAAAATTACCGCTATTACCAATCCCTTCGGTGGTGGGGTTGTATTATCGGAGAATGTAACTAATGGTTTTACAGCTTTTGGCATAAGCATAGCATATTTACCGGCAGAAGCCTGTATTGAGATAGCCAGTCATGATTGGCAAGCCGCAAATGTTGTAGGTATGTATATCAATGAAACGTTGGACGGAGATATGGCTAATGTCGCGGATAATGATTGTACCGCGGAAGATGATAGGTATTTTTGTCCAGCGGGAAATACTTTGCCGCTTCCACTGGAAAAAGCTGTTGCCGCATGTTCGTGCACAGAAGATACTTGCGAGATTATATTGGGTTTTAAGTAGGTTAAATATTCAATAAACATGACATAAAGCCCTGCATTTGTGCAGGGCTTTAAGCAAATTATCAATCCCCAAAAGTAATTCCGTAAATATTGATCCAAGTTGGCAGTGTTGACAAACAAATCCGCCAAGCTGACTCGGCGGATATTCTATATAGTATTAAGTGCAAATATCTTTATTCAGCCGGAGCAGAACTTCCGCTACCATCATCATCGCTATGCGGAGTAATTTCCGGCAAAGCGCCAATCGCCTGCTTACGTTTCAGTTTATTAACAAACTTTATTGAACGTTGGGCATCCCACTTACGTTTACCTTCTTCACTTTGATAAATTATTTTATAAACCTCTATTGCTTGGTCAAACTCTGAAAGCTTGGTCAAACAAGAAGCTAATCCGTCATATAATTTATGTGTGTAACGTCCGTTTACAACGGCTTGAGCTTTTTTATAGCACTTCAAAGCATCCTTAAATTTGAACATTTTTTGATATACATAGCCGATAGAAACCCAGGCTTGTAAATCCTGACTATTTATGTTTAAAATTTTAGTAAAGCATTTTAACGCAGAATCATTATCACCCATTAACTGATAAGTAACGCCAATTCCGTTCCATGCTTTGGTGTTAAACTTGTCACCGGATAAAACTTTCTTAAAGAAAGAGATAGAACGGTCATATTGTTTTAATTTTTGCAATGTTACGGCAATGCTGAGTAGTGTTTGCGGATGTTTATTGTCAATTTTCATGGCTTCTTCCAAAACATCCAAGGCTTCTTTATATGAAAACATATGTTGCAGGGCAATAGCTTTACCGTTTAAGGCTTCCAATGAAGTGCGGTCGTTGGCAAAAGCCTCATCAAAACAAGCTATTGCTTCTTTATATAGTCCGCGCATACTCAGTGTAACACCTTTATTATTCAAAACTTCCACCGACTTTGGATTTATGGACAACGCCGTATCAAAACAATTTACCGCATCGGTATACTTACTCATCTTTTGAAAGGCAAAACCCTGACTGTTTAACGCTTTCCAAGCCCGAGGATTCTCCGCTATAACTTCGGCAAATTTTTCAATTGCCTCTTCATAGTGGCCGGAATCTAATAATTCTTGCCCTCTTTTATAAGATGTGTTTTCGTTTAATTTAACCATTTTTACCTCTTTAATTTTACAGAATAATTGCACCATTTTTAACATATAATATTTTCCGTGTCAAGTAATTTTTTCGGTTATTTTTTGTCAATGTTACGTGGTCTTCGGCGTTTGTTTCTCACAAAAAAAGTACCGCCATATGACGGTACTTTCGGGACTAATATAATTTACGTAATATGTTTAGAACTTGTATTGATACTGGAAGGCAAACATATTGCTGTGATTATGATATTTAACAGTTAAATCAGTTGGCTGATCAACTGTTTTACCGTGCATCATAAACAAATGAGCATAGCCTAAATCAAATTGATGATTTCCGGTTGCATAGCTGGCACCCAATGACGTCCAAATACGATCGGTATCCGGAATACGGTTAGTGCGGAAACTACTTTTGCGGGAAGGAGATTGATCCCATGCCGCACCGGCACGAAGTGTCCACTTATCATTCAAGTAATACTCTTGCCCAAGAGCAACTGTCCAAGCATCTTTCCATTTATAATCAACATCTAAGTTTTTCTTTCCGCTTAAAGCCAAACCAGGCCATGTTGTTTCACCAGGGAAAACATTAAAGCGGTGCCACTGAACATACTTAACCGTGGCCGAAGTACCCCATTTTTCATTCCACTTATGAAAGCCGGATAATACCCAGCTTGCCGGCAATTCCGGATCAGAAATTGAGTGGAATTTGCCGATCATACCCATAGCTTCCAAACCAGCGATAATCATAGGATTGGTTGAAGTTGTAGTTATATAATGTTTACCTTTGGTCTTTTGAGTACTCTTAAAGCGATAAGAAAGGCCGACTCTGGTATTTTCACTAAACTCATACATTCCGCCCAATTGGAAGGAGTGCGACCAACCGTGAACATTGAAATCACTTCTCAGACCATAGGCTGGCATGGCGTTGATGTTTGAGGTTAACTGACCTGAAATGTGGCGCAAGATGGCGCTGGCACCGAGTGAAATACCGTTATCAAAACGATATGCGCCAGACAAGTTCGTGTCAATTACTTCCAAATAAGATTTGCGGGCACCGCCGGCAGATTTTGTCGCTACATGGCTGTCGTGCTTATATTCTGTGGACAGACCGTAAGGAACATACACACCAAATCCTAAAAACCACTTATTGTTAATATTCCATTGGCTCATAAAGCTTGGCAGTGGCACAAAATAATCCATTTTATCGGTTCCGTATTTGCTTTTTGCCTTAGAAGCAATTTCTGTGAAAGCAATACCTAATTGTGCACCACTGTTTTTGTTGGCTGTCATACCGGCCGGATTATAACCCATGGCAGAAAAATCGTCGCCCATAATACCGGAACCGGCAAAGGCGCGACCCAAACCGGTTGCCGAAAATTCGTTTAACTGATAGCCGGCTGCATTTGCATTGTTAATACCTAACAACAATGCCAAGGCAGTCATCATATAAATATTTTTCATAGTCACCTCTAAAAAAATTAACCTGAGTTAAAGTTACATCTTTGGCGGTCAATGGTAAATATTTTATTTTGTGCACAAGTAGTTTCTTTGAGGATACTATTATTTTTTTTGCACAGTTGAGATGTGTTTTCTGCCCTAAAATTTGTGGATAACTTACTATTTGCCAGCTAAAATATAGACGAGAAATAATATATTTAGTAATAAAAGATTAATAAAAGCGGTGTTATTATACCAATGAGATTATTTTGTGAAAGATTAAAATATGGCTACAGTAAATGAAGTTGATTTTTCCGATATTTATATTATTCCGGATGGAACGGCCTATATTTGGGGACGTAAAACTCCGAGCGGCTTGATTCAGGTTGAGCCGGATGATTATCAGGAATTTTATCAAACAGTGATGGATACATACGATGGGAATAATCCTTCGTATTTGGTAAAATACAAAGGACTTAACTATCGTGTGGAAAGAACGGTTACATTAGATGGTCAGCAGTATTGTGCACGTAAAATGCCTCATACAGTTCCGGATATCAATAAGCTTGGAATTGAGGATCATCTGCTTAAATATCTTAAATCGCTCAGCGGTGCTTCCGGCTTGATATTAATGGCAGGAACAACTGGTTCCGGTAAAACAACAACATTATCTGCGTTGTTGCGCGAGTATTTAATTCGTGACGGCGGATATGCGTTTACGTTGGAAGATCCGGTTGAAATGCCTTTGGATGGCACGTATCATACGGTAAACGGCGAACTTGGTATTTGCAAACAGATGACACCTCCGGGAGGTTCGTGGTCTGAGGGTTTGAAGTCCATGTTGCGTTCTAAACCACGTTATGTTTATTTGGGTGAGATACGTGATCCTGAAATTGCATCAGAAGCTCTGCGTGCGGCTATTTCCGGCCACTTAGTGCTTTCTACTATTCACGCAAGTACTGTAACGGATGCCATTCAGTCAATCGTAAAATATGCGGCTGCCAGCGGTATTTCGGAAGATATGTCGTATGATTTGGTGGGTAACGGTGTTCTCAGTGTGTTACACCAACGTTTGGTAGGTGTTCCTAAGCATCCGGAACTTGAATATGTGTTTGCTAATCCGGATGGCACAAAGGGAGACCAGTTGCGCGGCATAATTAAGAGCGGAAAATTAAATTTATCAACAACAATAGAATCGCAGAGAATCAGACTTTCTCGCGGTGTTCAATTATTTGACTAAAACAATTAAGGAGAATTTTAATGACAGAAAATGAAGAAGTAAAAGAAGAAAATGTGGCTCCGGAAGCACCTGTTGAAGAGGCAGCTCCTGTAGCTCCGGTTGAGGAAATACCAAGTGAACCGGTTGCTCCTGTTGAGGAAGCTCCGGCAGGGGAAACTTCGGCAGAAATCAGTGAACCGGTAGCAGAAGCGCCTGTGGCTGAAACTCCGGTTTCGGCAAGTGATGTTAATGCTATTAAAGAAGTTAAAGAGCTTGCCGGTTTAATTAAAGATAAAAATTACGGCGATGCTTCACGCAAAGCTGCCGGTTTGAGTAAAGCTTTGTATGACAAACATCTCAAGGGTAAATATGTTGAAGTTAAAGGTAAAAAAATTCCGCTTACAGCCGTTGTGGTTGCCGGTGTTTTCCTTTTCTTCTATATTATTTGGCCGTCATCTGAACCGGTTAAGCCTGCACCTGCACCTAAGGCAGAAGTTACACAGATTGCCCCTAAGGCAGAAACACCTAAGGCCGATGAAAATACCTATGATAAAGATGGCTTAAAAATTTCCGAACTCAGCAAATGTGAACAAGGTGTTTGCGGTAAAGTAGAAAATTCAGGTGAAAACACTTTCAAAAGCGTAGTTATTTCAATAAGTTTCTTTGATGATAAAGGTGAGTTAATTTATGAGGGCGGAGTTGAAGCCGCTGATGTTGCACCTAATACCAAAATGAACTTGAATATTCCGACAGAGGGTGAGTTTGCAACTTTCAAACTGAAAGAAGTTAACGCTACAAAATAGCTGCTGAAATATTGTTATAGCAAAAGACCACCGGTTTTTACAATCGGTGGCTTTCTGCATTTTTTTGAAAAATAGTTTGACTTTTGCGTTTTTTATGATATAGTGAAAACAAGATAAGGTAACTTGTCTGAGGTCTGAAAACCTCTTTGAAGTCGTCTTTGAAGACGTAAAAATTTTCCAGTATGGCTGGAAGGTGGTTGAATAAGGGTGAACCAAATAAGCCACACTATCTAATCTTAAATAGTCGTCAACTTCCGGCCGCCTTTATCGGGCGGTTGTTTTAATGTAATATCAACAATTCAGATGAAAGGAAGTTTACTATGAATAACTTAAAAATAAAAAATATAAAAAGTCATCCCTCGCAGAGCCTTGCAAAGGCGAATGCGTCAAGGGATCTTCAAATTAATTTTAATCAAGCAGAAGATGACTTGACGATTCCTGCGGAATCGAGGCATGACTATAAGTGTGGTTTTGCCACGCAGAGCGGACGTTCAATGATTGAAATGCTTGGCGTGTTGGCAATTATTGGCGTTCTTTCGGTTGGCGGAATCGCCGGATACAGCAAAGCAATGACCAAATATCGCATCAACAAAACTATTGAGCAAATAACTTTAATTGCCGGCAATGTGCGAACATTTTTTGCTCCGCAGAGGAATTATAAAGGATTGAATAGCAATGAAACTAATGGCAGAAAAATAATACACAAAGCTAAATTAGTCCCTGATGAAATGTGGAATAGTGACAAAACGGCTTTGGAAAATGTTTTTGGTGGAAAAGTTGTATTAAATGCAAATTATAAATCATTTAATAGTGAAGATCAAGCATTTGATGTTACGTATGACATAGGAAATAACGTAGAAGCTTGTATAGAACTTTTAACACATGACTGGACTAACGCAAATGTCAGTTTTATTTCGGTAAATAACTTGCAAACTATAGATAAAGCAAGTTTTTCTTTACCAATATCTATTGATAATGCTGTCAACATATGTTCATATGCGTACGTCGATCCTGAAGATGATGTAATTAGTACAAGTGTATCTTTATTTTTTGATGCAGATGAAAGTTTTTATAAGAAGGAAGCCGCTGATCTGGGAGTAACGTGGTATTAAATACAAAAAATGACTGACCTGCCAAGCCGGTTGGTTCCTTTTTTTCTACAAGAAATACCGGCGTTCCTCACAAGCGCCGGTTTAAATACTCTTTTAATAGGCAAATTCTTTTTCTTTTGCCATAGTCAGTGGTTTGGCAAAGCTTTGATAGCGCTCTCTTTTCTGTTTGATTATCGGATGCCAATCAAGACGAAAACTATCATCATTTTTATCTATCTTTATGTTTGTAGCCACCCAGCCGTCTTGAGAGAGCTTTTGCATTTTATTGAATAAAACCGGTACTTGATGATGAATATCTTTGCCCAGTGACATAGAATATTCTTGTTGCATATTAAGTTTAGGCTCTTTTTGTCCGTCAAGATTTTTTTGTAAATAAATAACCTTGGCGTTGTCATCTGGATCAAAACCAACCTTAGTGATTTGCATACCATAACGCAAAGCATTGATCCAACTGGCCGGATTGTCGGCCGCTATTTGTGTGATGGCAATACGACGTCCGTTCAAAATAGCCGCGTCTTCACGAATTTGCAGCATTCTTTTCATCAAACCTCGTCCACGGTATTCCGGATCAACTAAAACGGCTTTATATACAGCTAAATCAGAATTTTTTTCATTGCTTAAAAATTCGGAAATTTCTCGTTTATCATTATCTTGCGGCAAAGAAAGAATCGACTGCGAAACAAGGCGGTCTCCGTCATATAAGCCGAAAACATACATAGAATCGCTTTCCAATGCATTTAAAAAATCGCTGGCTGTGCGGTGCAAAATAAAATGCTGTTCATCATCTTTCAGGTCGGCAATAATTTTATCTTGTAAATCAATTAAACTTTTTAAATCCTTAATATCTAATTTTTTCAGCAACAACTCATCATTATTCATCATATTCTCCGTAGAAACAATTTTTCAAAAATCACAATTTATTTGCAAAGAAAAAATCATCGTCGCAAAAAAACGCTACGTTTAAATATGCTTTGAATAGTAATTTTTAAATCAGTCATTTCTTTTAATCTCGAAAATTTTTACATAGTATTACATTTATTTTTTTAATTGTCAAATAAAATTTATGTGGTATAATAATTTTGTTGTTGAGGTGCAAATATGTCTGATTTAATAGAATTATGTCAAAAACTGGTGCAATTTCAAAGTGTTGGTAATAATTGCACAGAAGCATTGTTGTTTTTGAAAAATTTTTTGGAACAAAATAATTTTTCTGCCCGCATTGTGGATTTTGAGACGGAAGGGAAAAAAGTTTCTAACTTGTGTGCAAGTTTTGGAAGCGGCAAACCACATCTTTTGTTTGTCGGGCATATTGATGTTGTTCCGGCAAATGATATATCCTTATGGCAATTTTCACCTTTTGCGGCAAAAATTGAAGATGATATTTTATATGGTCGCGGAATCGCTGATATGAAAGGCGGTATTGCTTGTTTTTTGCAGGCTTGCAAAGATTTCATTCAAAATAACGATTTTTCAGGCAAAATTACGCTGATTATTTCCGGCGATGAAGAAGAACCGATAGTTGAAGGTAGTAAAAAAATGCTCAAATTATTATCGGAAGAACGGGAGTATTTTGATTTTGCCATTGTCGGAGAACCGTCGAATCCGCTAACAATGGGAGATGAAATAAAAATAGGCCGTCGCGGAGATATGGTGTTGAACATAACTTCATACGGTCAATCAGGGCATACAGCGTATAGCGATGTAAACAGTAACCCCGTGCATAATTTGGTTAATCTTTTATATTCACTGCAACACGATAAATTAGATGACGGTAATGCGTATTTTGCACCATCAAGTTTGCATATAACCGCATTTGACGTTAATAACAAGGCGTCTAATGTTGTGCCGAATAAGGCTTTTGCACAAATAGATATTCGCTTTAATTCAGAGCATACGTTTGCCGATATTGAGCAATGGTTGCGGCAACATATAGAGCAAACCAGCGGACAATTTACATATCAGGCCGAATATGTAGGAGAATCTTTTTTAAGCCCGATTAATGATCACATAGAAAATTTAAGAAAAATCATTCAGCTACATACGGGAAAGATTCCGACCTATTCAACCGCCGGCGGAACATCAGATGCGCGATTTGTGAAAAATTATTGTCCGGTTGTGGAATATGGTTTGACCAATAAAACTATTCATAAAAACAATGAGTGTGAAGATTTGGCGAATATTGCAACTCTCTATAATGTTTATAAAGATTTTTTGGCTTATTTTTTCTGCGGAGATAAATAAGACTTTTATGATTTGGTGTATAAGCACAAATTATAGCGCGCCATAATTTTGTGTTTGACTACGAAAAAAAGTTTGACTTTTACATTTTTTGTGATAGTATCTAAGTAAGATGAGGTAACTTGTCTGAGGTTTGAAAGCCTCTCTAATAGCGTCAGACAGGACGTAAAATGTTTCCGACAATGGTCGGAAGGTCGCAGAATAAATTGTATAATATGCGACACTATTCTATTAGGTAGCTTTCAACACGTCGGCGAGCGCTTTGTTTAAAAATTACCTATTTTCCAGCACAGTCATACCGGCAACAAAAGTATTCAAAACAATTTCACACAAATTGCGGCGATTGATTTTGGAAAAAGAGTCTAAAATATCCTTAGTGAGCAAGGCGCTGAGTGAAAACATTGTCAGCCATAAAACCTGAGCCGAAAGCAGACGTTCAGGTCTTTCAACTCGCGGAGTGGCATCTTTTAGCAGCTCATTAACAATACGCACAATTTTTATTATTTTGCGCAAATAAAATGATGAATAGCGATATTTATTATGTTTCAAGTGAAAGGTATAAAGCATATACCATAAATTTTTATTATCCAAAACATAGTCAACAAAAGTCTGCAAATAATTATTCATATCGATGAACACGTTGTTGGAACGTTGCACTTTGCTTAAAGCAGCGTGTAACTCATCAAGAGTTATGCAATTTTGGATCACGATATAGTTATCCATATTGGAAAACTGGTTATATATGGCGCCGACCGAGCATTTGGAAGCTTCGGACAATTTGCGCACTGTCAGCGCATCTGTGCCGTTTTCCTGCACCATAGAGCGCCCTATGTTAATTAAAAAATTCTGTAATTCGTCTTTTTCCATTTTATGCCATATAATTAATAAAATATTTGCATTTAAACGATATTATAATCAAAGAAAAAAGTTATTCAATTTTTTTTTGCGGTTATCAAGGGATTATTTATGAGAAACAGTCTATTTTTACTTTCGGCATGGTTATTGATGGTTGTAAATCCGCAATCGGCGATAGCTCAAATGGATTTTTTGGGATTGGACGAAGCGGTTGATGAACAGGTTGTTGAAACACAGAAAGAAGAAGTAACGGTTGAGCCTGATAAGGAAAAAACAGCAGATAGTGTTGCTGAAACAGTTGCTACGATTGAGGAGAAAAATCCGGCTATTTTGAACGGTTCGTTAACCGTTGTAAAATCGGAAACGAAAGCAGATCAAGCGGAAGATATTCGGCAAAAAGAAAATGATTTCGATGATTTTATGCAAGAAAATAATGTTGACGATATTGAATTTGATGAACGCAAAAATGTTATGAATGAATATTTGCAGGGGTTAGAAACCGCAGATAAGGCTCAAAAAGATGCTCGCGATATTCTTTCTAAAAAACCGAATATTCTTTCGTTACGGCAAAATCAAATAAAAATGATTGAAGAAGGGGATAGAAAACGCAAGGAATATGAGCAAAAAAAGGCTCAGGAAATTTTTGAACGGGAAGTATTGTCGGAAGCGCCGCAAAAAAAGGATAGTTCGGGCGGTTTAAATAATCAGATTCCGGCAAATAATGTGCAAGTTCCGATAATAAAATCTCTTCCGACAGAACCGAAGAAGATAGTCTCGCCTCAAAAAAGTCAAGCGGAAGATAATGAAAAACAAGCTTTAGCCGACAGGTTTGAGGGGGCTCCGTTTGGCTTATATTGGGATGCTTCCAAAGAAGAAACGGAAGCTCTGGGTTTTAAGTTAGAGCAAGCCGAACGGGAAGAATATCAAAATGTCTATGAAGTAAAAAATCCTAAGCAAAATAAAAAAACTTTTGCGCGGATATTAGCAGTTTTCGGTTCTCAAAATCACCTTTACTGCATATATGCGCAAAGTGCGTTGCAAAATGATGATAATAAAGCCGGAGAGGGGCTACGATTATATCATCAATATTATAAAGCTTTGGAGCAAAAATATGGTAATGCCAAAGAATTTTTTTCTCCGAATGTTATTGCGCTTGAAGCAGATGATAAAGAAAAATCTGTTGGTGTGGTAGAGAAGTCTAATCCTATCGGTAATGATGACTTTTTGCAGGAATTAGCGCAAAATAAAGCCACTCTTTATGCAACGTTTGAAAGTGAAAGCATAGGAGCTGTAATAGATTTGTTAGCAAATGACAAGCAACAAAGCTATATTACAATAGATTACAAAAATTTACCTCTTTTGCAAAAGGAAAAAGAGGGTTTGTTGAATGAGTTAATCAGTGATATTTAAGGTGAGATAATGGCTAAGATAAGTTTTTGCGGTATATCAGGTAGCGGTATGAGCTCACTGGCACAAATTTTGAAACTTTCCGGTAATATAGTGCAAGGATCTGATCGCAATTTTGATTTGGGGCGTGATACTAAAAATCGTTTAGCGCTTGAAAAAGCCGGAATTTCCATTTTTCCGCAAGACGGATCGGGAATTGATGAAAGTATAGATTTTGTTTGTGCTTCTACGGCGGTGGAAGATAGTATTGCCGATATTAAAGTCGCAAAAGAAAAAGGTGTGCGAATAATTACAAGGCCCGAGCTTTTGGCAAAAACTTTTCATGGTTATAAATACGGTATTGCCGTGGGCGGAACAAGCGGAAAGACAACCACAACGGCTATGATTGGATTTATTTTGGATAAGGCCGGTTACAAGCCTTGTATGATAAACGGAGGGTTATTGCGCGATTATGAAGGGCAATATGCCATTCCTAATATTATCTATAATAACG
Organism: Alphaproteobacteria bacterium; assembly: GCA_017480745.1. Lineage (GTDB taxonomy): Bacteria > Pseudomonadota > Alphaproteobacteria > RF32 > CAG-239 > RUG410. The sequence continues at coordinate 131,955 of JAFUSA010000008.1, read as the reverse complement.
GGGATATTTGTGTGGCAGAAGCAGATGAAAGCAATGGCAGTATAGATTTGTATAATCCTTATGTTGCGGTAATAAACAATATATCGGCAGACCATAAATCGTTGAGTGAATTGCGGGAATTGTTTCAACATTTATCTGATCGTACGGCCGAACGGGTGATTATTAACGATGATTATGATTTGTGCCGCACAATAACTCATAAAAACAGACCGTTGACTTTTTCGTTGCAAAATCCGCAAGCTGATTTTTATGCATCACAAATAACTCCTATTGCCGGCGGAGTATGTTATAATTTTTGCGGTAAACATTTCAGTCTTAATTTAATTGGTGCTTTTAATGTGGCAAATGCACTGTCTGCAATTGCAACTTGCTCGGTTTTTGGGGTGGATAAGTTGCGTGCGGCGGAAATTTTGCAGGATTTTCACGGTACTAAACGTCGTTTAGAAGTTATTGGGCAAAAAAATAATATAACAGTGATTGATGATTTCGCGCATAATCCCGATAAAGTAAAAGCTTCAGTCAGTGCGTTACGGCAATATGACGGGCGTTTGATTATAATGTTTCAACCGCATGGTTTCGGACCGATGCGCTCGCTTGGTAAGGAAATTATGGCAGAATTTGCCGCTAATATGGGCTCTGATGATATTTTAATTATGCCTGAAATATTCTTTGTCGGCGGAACGGTTACCAAAGATATATCTTCGGCAGATTTTATAAATTATGTGCATACACTCGGCAAAAAGGAAGCTTATTTTGCGGCAAATAAAGATGAGGCAAAAGAAAAGATATTGTCTTTGGTCAAACCTAATGATCGTATTGTTATAATGGGAGCGCGCGATAATTCGTTGACTGATTTGTGCTACGAAATTTTGGAGAAATTATAAATGAATAAACTTGTTGCCGGAGATAAAGTTGCGATTGTGGCTCCTTGTGGGCAAATAGGTGAAATCAGCAAAATAGAGCAAGGCTTAAATTACTTGCGCCAACTCGGTTTTCAACCGGTGTTGGGAAAACATATTTTTGCGGTTAATCGTTATATGGCCGGAACTGACGAACAAAGAGCGGAAGATATAAACATTGCATTTTGCGATCCGCAAATAAAAGCTTTATTTTGTGTGCGTGCGGCGGCTGGTGGAAGCCGTATTTTGCCTTATATTGACTATGAAACTGCGCAAAAAAATCCCAAACCGGTAATTGGTTTTTGTGATAACGTTGCTGTGCAGTTGGCGCTTTATCAAAAAAGCGGTATTCACTCCATTAACGGCTTTAATTTGACCTATGATTTTAGAGATGGTGTATTGGATCCCTTAATTTCTGAAACTTTGCAAAAAAATCTTAAAGAAGAAAAAATGACAATACATTCCGGCGATACAATTCATGGAGGAACAGCCGAGGGACAGCTTATAGTTAGTAATTTGAGTGTGTTGTTAAGGTTGGCTGGAACGGAATATTTTCCCGATTTGAGTGGAAAAATTTTGTTGATTGAAGATGTGCACGAGCGCATACACAAAATAGACTTAATGTTGCAGCAATTAAAACAACAGCCTGATTTTAAGAATCTTAAAGGAATTATTTTCGGACAATTTACCGATTGCACCGGAGATACGGAAGACGGAACCGTGAAAGACTGTATCAATGACTTTTTGCAAGGCGTTGATTTGCCGACGGTTAATAATTTTAACTTCGGGCACACCAAGTCGCGCTATGTTTTGCCCTTAGGAGCTGATGTTTGTTTGTGTGCCGATACGGCAACTTTGGAAATTATACGCCGATAAAAGCCATGATTTTTGGCCAATATTGCAGATTAAACTTATGCACCATACGCAGATATTTTACTATGCCGTCCCATTGTTGGCTGTTGAAGGCAAGCGCTAAACCACTGATATATAAATTGCTTCCGACTATGATTATGGTTGAAAACAGATATCCTTCACGAATAATATCTGTTTGTTTAGGGTGAACCTGATCAATTATCGTTGCCCAATAATAAGCGATCAGATACCCGTAAAAAAGGTGCACAAGCCAATGATTTTGACCTATTTGCAACAGTCCCGGCATTATAAGCATATACAAAAAAGCAAACAACGGAAAAAAGTAAGGCGAAAGAGTTATAAGCCAGTTACCTCCGCCTTTAACTTGCATAGATCCACCACTGCCGTCCGGATTTATACGTATTTTTCCGGCATCATGAAAAGTAAGCAACGCAAAAACAGTATGTGTTAATTCATGAGAAATGATTTGCATAGTGCGATATACATTTGAACCGACGATAATCATCATGGCAAAATATAAAATAGCTCCACCGGCAAAAGCATAAAATCGCTCTGTTTTGAAATCAAAGTAGTTAAAGGAATCAATCAAAGCCGGAATGGAAAACAACAAAAAAATAGCGACCGGCCAGCGAAAAAGATTAAGAAAAAAATCAAAATATTTATTCATTTTTGTTCCTTTGTTATACAAATATTAACCTAAATATCCTAAAATTCGTTTAAGACGAATAAAAAAGGATGATTAACCATGGCTGATATGAATACCTTTGATTTTATGATTAGCGAAGACAATGAGGTTATGCTGGTTATTTATGCGCGCGAAACTGAACCGGTGGGACCTGCTGTGCGTTTAATTGCCAAGGAGCAGGTTGTGGAGCTTTATCGCAACGGCGCAGATGCGTTGACTTTGCAAGAAGTGGGCGCGGAAATTTTCAATAATTTGCACGATAAAGAAAAACTTTTGGTGTGCGAAATTGCACCGACCGATAATCCGGATGAAACCGAGATTGTTTATGCTTATGAAGCCACAATTGTGGGATAAAGCAGTATAATTTTTTAACGACACTAACTCGCAATACTACTCGGAAGTGAGTTATTTTCGTGTCGATTTGATTATGTTTTTACTCCTAATTACCGATAGTACCCACCAACTTTTCATCACCCAAAAGACCTTTCCAATAAGTGGAATTAGTATCAACATCAGCAAAAAAAGATATTTCATTTGTAGAACCACACATATTCGTGGCGATATCGATGCTTGCCGGTGTAAAAATTACATTATTCTTAGTAGGAATAAAACCTCCTTTTTGGAGGGCTCCGATGTTGGCCTCGCTCCAATCTTGTGTTACCAATTCAATACAGGCCTCCTGCGGAATATCGCTGAAAGATAAAGCAAAAGCTTTTTCATCACCATAAATGTATATAGGCTCACTTCCATTAGCTGAACTTGATTTATTAGCAGCTTCAATCAAAACCGTTCCGCCGAAAGAGTTGTTAATTTGCTTTATGGTACCATCGGCATTGAGCTCTAACATTTCATCAGGTACAAGTTTAGCTTTTTTGATAATCGCTTTTCCTGTATTAGTTGAACTTAATCCCCTATAATTTCCTTGACTGGCAAAAAATGAGCGAACGTTTCCGGTAATAAGTGTTATTTGCTCAATGGTTTTGTTAATTCTATATTTTTGCATAGCTTTGGAATATCCGGCGATTCCACCGACACTCAAAACACCGATGATGGCAAGAACACCTAACATCTCTATCATTGAACGACCGTTTTGATTTTTTATTTCTAAGTTTTTCATAGTAAACTTCCTTTCATTTTTGTTGATATTACACTAAAACAACCACCCGATAAGGGCGGCCGGAAGTTCAGAACTACTGCAATTAATAGTGCCGCATATTCAACCTATAGTTTTATTCCACGACCTTCCGGCCACAAAGCCGGAAATTTTTACGTCTTTAAGACGAATTGCAAGAGGTTCTGACACCTCAGACAAGTTACCTCATCTTGCTTTTACTATATCATAAAAAGCTCAAAAGTCAACCACTTTTTGCAAAATCCGCAAAAATATAACAAACAAAACAAGAAAAATTTTTGTGTTATTTTAGCAATTTACCCTATCCTTGCCACAATTTTGCGGGCGATTTCTTCGTAAGCTTTGGTATGTGGGCTATCCGGTGCGGCCGCCACTATCGGTGTGCCGTTGTCGGAATTTTGGCGAATATCCATAGTCAGTGGAATCGCTCCCAAAAATGTTTCTCCCATTTTTTCAGCCGTCTGTTTAGCTCCTTCGTGTCCGAAAATATCGCTTTGTTTACCGCAATGCGGGCAGATAAAATAGCTCATATTTTCAACGATACCCAAAACGGGAGTGCCGGTTTTTTTGAACATATTTACTCCCTTAATGGCATCAATCAGCGCAATATCTTGCGGAGTGGAAACAATTACAATGCCGGCAAAATCAACTCGCTGGGAGAGTGTAATTAAAATATCGCCCGTTCCCGGAGGCATATCTATTACCATAATATCCACATTATTCCATGCTGTTTGCGTTAATAACTGTTCAATGGCCCCGCAAGCTTTGGCTCCGCGCCAAATCAGCGGTGTGTTGCGGTCAATCAGCGAACCGATGGAAACGGATTGAATACCATATTCTCTAAACGGCACAAAATTAACACCATCTTCCGAACTTAGCGGTTGCCCTTCATAACCAAGCATGGTAGGTATCGATGGCCCGTAAATATCAGCATCAACAAGTGCCACTTTTTTGCCGCAATTTGCAAGCGCCAGCGCCAAATTAACCGCCGTGGTAGACTTACCGACTCCACCTTTGCCCGAAGCCACTCCGATTATTTTTTTAACTCCGCTTATTTGCCATTTTGCTATTTCCTGCACTCCGATATTAACCTGTTTTTCTTCTACAAACAAAACGGAAATTTTGCTTTGTGGCAACAAAGCGCTTAGTTCTTGTTTTAATTTTGCTGTAATGCTTTGATTTTCCGCTAAATTATGTATTTCAATAATCACGCGATTGCCCAATTTTTTTGCACTTTTTATATTTGCTTGCGGGTAGTATTTTGCCGCTAATTCCAAAATTTCGTTTTCCGTCATAAGTTTACTCCGATGTGGATATTCTCTCATAGTTAATTGTTTTTATTTAATATATAGATTATCTTATTGCAAGTGAAATTATATAAAATTAAGGTGCAATATGGTAAAAAATAATAATCCGTGGGATGGTGATGACATTATCAATTTGGAAGAATTGACTAATTCATCTGCCGGTAAGCGTATCGCTCGCCGTTTGAAACAAATTTCCGGCAAAACACCGGATGATAATTATGGTTCGTATATAAAATATGGAATCATTTTGTTTTTGATATTGTGGGTATGCAGTGGCTTTTATCAGGTGCAACCAAGTGAACAAGGAGTGGTTATGCGCTTTGGTAAATATGTATATACCACTGATGCAGGTTTGCATTATCACTTGCCGGCACCAATTGAAAAAGTTGTTAAAGTGGTGGTAACTCAGGAGCGCAGTATCAACTTAGGTTCGGGAGATAATCGTGATTACCGTAATAATGCGTTTACGGAAAGTCATATGCTGACCGGTGATGAAAATATCGTGGATATTAACTTAACCGTGGTATGGAAAATTAAAGATGCTAAGGACTTTTTGTTTAGTATGCGTTCTCCGGCGGAAACTGTTAGTGTTGCCGCGCAATCTGTGTTACGCGAAATTGTCGGACAATCTGAAATGCAGCCGATTATTACGGGAGATCGCGGCAAAGTGGAAGATGAAACCAAAGCTGAGTTGCAAAGGGTTTTGGATGAGTTTAATGCCGGAATTGAAATTGTGCGTGTGAAGTTGCAAAAAGCTGATCCTCCACGCGAAGTTGTAGACGCCTTTAATGAGGTGCAACGTGCCAAAGCCGATATGGAACGTTTCAAAAATGAAGCCGAAGCCTATCGCAATGAGGTTTTGCCAAAAGCACGTGGTCATGCCGCACAAATAACGCAAGATGCCGAAGCTTATAAAGCCGCAACCATTAACAAAGCAGAAGGTGAGGCAAAACGTTTTGCTTCGGTTTATGCCGCTTATAAAAACGGGCAGGAAGTTACCATCAAAAAAATGTATTTAGATACGTTGGAAAATGTTTTAGCCAAAGCAAATAAGGTAATTATTGATCCGGCCAAAAACAGTAATGTACTGCCGGTTTTACCATTGAATACGCAAGGCAAAAAGGAGTAAGGAAATGAATAAAATAGGATTTATGCATATTTTTGCCGTTGTCGGCGGAGCACTGCTGATTGTCTTGCTCAGTTCGGCTTATATTGTTAATCAGGCTGAACAAGCAATAGTTTTTCAGTTTGGACAACCGATTCGTGAAGTGCGCGAACCTGGACTTAATTTTAAGGTGCCTTTTGTGCAAGATGTTACTTTTTATGATATGCGGTTGTTGAATTTGGATCCGCCGGCGCAAGAAGTTGTGCTGAATGATAAAAAACGCTTGGATGTGGATAGTTTTACGCGGTATAAAATTGTTGATCCGCTCAAATTTTATAAAACAGTGCGTAATGAAGAGCAGGCTCAAAGCAAGTTGGCTGAAATTGTTAACTCTTCTCTGCGTAAAGTTTTGGGTCGTGTTACTTTAACTGAGCTTTTATCGGAACAACGCACACAAATTATGAATGATATCAGCGCTACCGTAAAAAAAGATGCCGAAGCTATCGGAGTTAGTGTTGCCGATGTGCGAATCCGCCGAGCCGATTTGCCGATTGAGGTTATGCAAGCCATTAATGACCGCATGAAAACTGAACGTCAGCGCGATGCAAAGGAATTTCGTGCCAAAGGACAGCAACAGGCTCAAAATATTCGAGCAACCGCTGATAAAGAAGCGACGATTATTGTGGCCGAAGCGGAGAAAAACGCACAAATAACCCGTGGTGAGGGAGATAAAACAGCAGTTGAGTTGTGGAATAAAACAGTTGGGCAAGATATAGAGTTTTATGAGTTTTATCGCTCATTAGACGCATATCGTAAATCGTTGGCAGATAAAGAAACATCTTTGGTATTGTCGCCGGATTCCGATTTTTTCAAATATTTTAATCGTAATATGAAGAAGTAAAAAAATCATGCGACTACTTTGTTTTGTTATTGCTTTGTTTTTAATTTCGCCGGTAAATGCCAAAGAATATGCGCTGGAAGATGTTATTGCCGAAGTCAATACAGCGGTTGTGAGCGTGGCAGCCGATGCTGCTGATGATGTTCAGTCTTTGGGAGCCGGAATCATTATCGGTGCTGATGGTTATGTGGTAACCAACGCGCATGTGTGCGAAAACGCAGAAAAAATAACCGTAATTACCAGTGATGATACGGAATATGCGGCAGATTTAATCGGAGCAGATGTTAAAACGGATATTGCCTTGCTCAAAGTTCAGCATCCGCAGGGATTTGAACCGGCAAAATTTACGGATTCCGATAAAACAAGGGTCGGAAATCAAGTTTTTGCCATAGGTAATCCGTTCGGGCTCGGTAATAGTGTATCTTTGGGGATTATATCGGCTAAGGAACGCGATATTGAAAAAGGTCCGTATGATAATTTTATTCAAACCGATACGGCGATTAATCAGGGAAATTCGGGCGGTCCTTTGTTTAATACGGAGGGCGAAATTGTTGGAATGAATACGGCAATATTTTCTACGGATGGTAAAAATATGGGGGTTGGTTTTGCCACTCCTGCCAATATCGTACGTTGGGTTGCGGAAGAATTGAAACAAAACGGCAAAGTTGTGCGCGGTTGGCTGGGAATAGGAGTGCAAAAAGTTAACCCCGAAAACAAGTTAGCGATAGCTTCGTTAATAGAAGGATCGCCGGCAGAAACAGCCGGACTCAAAGTAGGAGATGTTTTGGAAAAAGTAAGTGATTTTCCACTGAATAATCCACGTTTGTTTTCACTGAAAGTGGCTCAAAGTAAGCCGGACAGCGAACTTTCAATAACTATAACTCGCGATGGTGAACCATTGGAATTTGTGGTGAAGGTTGCTGAAATGCCGAGCGACAAAACAAACAGCATTGATAAAACGGGTAAAACTTCGAATGAAAAGCCGGATTATGATGCACTACATTTAGATGAGGAACAAGTAAAATCGGCAGTTGATTTTGTTGATTTAGGGTTTAAAGCCTATTATGATGAGGAGCAAAAATATTTTGCAGTGGTTGATGTTAAGCCGGATTCAGAAGCCTATCGTAAAGGGATACGTGCCGGAGATAGATTTAAAACTATTGATGGTAAGCAGATTTTCGGAATAGCCGATTTGCAAACAAAAATAAAGCAAGCGACTGATAACGGAAAAGCAACTTTGCAGTTTATTTCACCGGATACGGTTGATACCATAACACTTAATTTGCGGAAATCAGATGAGCAGAATTGATTTTTATCATTTGCAAAAACAAAGTCTTGATGAGGTGCTGCCGGTGCTTTTGAACAAAGCTTACGCTACCGGAAAACGTATTTTGCTGAAAATAGGTAAACCGGAAGATATGGAGCGCATAAATTCATGGCTATGGACATACAGTGATGAAAGTTTTTTGCCACACGGAAGCAAAAAAGACGGTTTTGCCGATCAACAGCCGATATGGTTGACATCCGATGACGATAATCCCAATCAGGCAGAATTTTTATTTTTGGCAGATGGCGCGGAAGTCAGCATAGAAATAATCACCAAATTTGAACGCGTATTCAATATTTTTGACGGTCGTTCAGAAGAAGCTTTGAGCCAAGCACGCCGCTTATGGAAAACTTATAAAGATGCCGGAAATGAAGTTTATTACTGGCAACAATCTGATCGCGGTGCTTGGCAACAAAAGGGATAGGGGTTATAATTTGCTCAATATTTCTTTTGTTTCATTTACAGCATCCGTCATATCTCCGGTGTAGTCAAATAATATCGATACATTATAATCACCATTACTATCGAGGCTACGGTTGATGTAATCACAGGCTTTCACGGCATCATCCACGTTTACTGGAAGAAAAAAAGTAAGATATTCACCGCCATTAACACTAATTGCAGAAGCATTAGCGTTATTCCAATCATGCGATAACAATTCAATACAAGCCTCCTGTGGAAGATTATAAAAATATAAGGAAAAGAACTTGCTTGATGGACTTCCTATTACAAAAAAACGTTCACCAAACGTACTTACAAGATACACTATTTCGCCATCACCATTCAAATACATCATTTCTTCCGGCACTAACCTTGCCTTTCTGACAATTTTTTCACTTGCTTCATCCTGTGGACCATCTTTATTAAATCTTAATGAAATTGTTTTTTGATTTGCGAAAAACGTTCTCACATTGCCGGCAATAAGAGTAATTTGCTCGATGGTTTTATTGATTCTGTATTTCATCATCGCCTTGGTATATCCAGCGATACCACCAACACTTAAAACACCAATGATAGCTAATACGCCCAGCATCTCTATCATCGAACGACCGTTTTCATTATTATAGTTTATCATAATTTTATCTCCTAAAATTAAAGGTTAACACATTAAAAATTTAACCGCCAAACGGCGGCAGGGGAGTTCATCAATTACATTACGCTAATAATCACTACAATCTTTAAGCAAAAGCTCTGAACATCCATTGCAGTCTCCCCGACCCAATCGGAGATATTACATACCTTATGATAGTGTTTTTTACACACCAAGCGTAATGAGAGCCGATGAAAGCCCCGAACCGTAGTTCTGTGATTACTATATCACAAAATTTTAAAATGTCAAATTATTTTTTCTGAGAAATCAAAATCTGCTCAAAAAATAATCCGTGACTAATAAAAAATGGCTGATTTAAATTTTTTGTTTGACTTTCAGTTTTTGTTATGCTATCATAAAATCAAGATGAGGTAACTTGTCTGAGGTGTCGTAACCTCTTGCAATTCGTCTTAAAGACGTAAAAATTTCCGGCTTTGTGGCCGGAAGGTCGCAGAATAAGACTATGGGTTGAATATGCGACACTATTAATTGCAGTAGTTACGAACTTCCGGCCGCCTTATCGGGCGGTTGTTTTAGTGTAATATCAACAAAAATGAAAGAAAGTTTACTATGGGAAATTGTAATTTCAAACAAACTATTTGTGATGCTAACGCATCAGGTCGCGAACATTCGTTCGCTCCGCAGAATATTTATTGCAATGCTTTGTTTAACTCAAAAGAAGTGCAAAATGTTGAGGGCGGACAGAATGGTCGCTCAATGATAGAAATGCTTGGTGTTCTTGCCATCATCGGCGTGTTATCTGTTGGCGGAATCGCCGGATATTCAAAGGCAATGCAAAAGTATCGCATCAATAAAACTATTGAGCAAATAACTTTAATCGCCGGTAATGTTCGGGCATTCTTCGGCCCGCAAGGAAATTATGACGGATTATCTTCGTATTCTGATACAGGAAAAGCAATTATCAAAAAAGCCAAACTTGTACCCGATGAAATGCTGACATTAGATTCCGACGGTAATATCACGAATATAACCAATGCTTTTGGTGGTGCGGTTTATATTTACGATTATTGGGGCAGCAACGGAAGTAAAACAGTGACGGGCTATAAGATAACCCTTTATGGTTTACCGCAAGAAGCCTGTATTGAACTATCCACACATGATTGGTCTGTCAGCGATTTAATAGCTCTGGCAATAAATGAAGATGACAGTGCTGTAATGTTTGATTGTGTAACGGGAGATTATTGGGATGATGATAATGTTGGCTGTATTTACAACAAAACATTACCGATAAGCGTTGATAAAGCCGCAAGCACTTGTTCTGATGACGCTGAATTACACTTTTATTTCAGATAATATGAAAATTTTCCGCACTTTTCTTAAAAACACTCTTGACAAACGGATTTTTTGAGGGTAAAGAAATCTTGATTTTAGAGAATTTTACCCTTAAAAGTCTGTTAAAATCAAGCTCTACGGAGTACGTCAGCCAGCGAGGATTCGCACACTGACGATTGTTTGTTTATGATAACCGTTGAAGGAAAAACATTTATGTTTGATAGTTTAACCGACAAGCTGAGCCAAGCTTTTTCTAAGATAACCTCACGCGGAGTGTTGTCGGAAAAAGATATTGACGATGCCATGCGCGAAATTCGCGTTGCTTTGTTGGAAGCCGATGTTTCTCTGCCGGTGGTTAAAGATTTTATTGCCAAAGTTAAAGAACAAGCTTTGGGCGAAAAAGTAGTAAAATCAGTGCAACCGGGGCAAATGGTTATTAAAATTGTGCATGACGAGTTAGTCAAATTATTGGGTGCAAATGATACCGAACTTAATTTTAATGCTCCGGCGCCTGTTTGTATGATGTTAGTTGGTTTGCAAGGTTCAGGTAAAACAACAACGGCCGCCAAAATTGCCAAGAAATTAAAGAAAAATAAACGCATTTTATTGGCTTCACTTGATGTATATCGTCCGGCAGCGCAAGAGCAATTAGCACAATTAGGAAAACAAATCGAGGTTGATGTTTTGCCGATTATTAAGGGGCAGAATCCGTTGGAGATTACTAAACGCGCTTTGCAAGAAGCCAAAAAAGGTGTTTATGATTTGCTGATTTTGGATACGGCCGGCCGTTTGCAGATTGATGAGAATCTGATGAATGAGGCAGTTGAAGTTAAAAAAATAGCGAATCCGACAGAAGTGTTGTTGGTGGCAGATGCCTTAATCGGTCAGGAAGCTTGCAATGTGGCAAAAGAGTTTAAGGATAAAACAGGTGTAACCGGTTTGGTGTTGACCAGAATTGACGGAACTTCGCGTGCCGGTGCCGCTTTATCTATGAAAATGGTGTCCGGTGTTGCCATTAAATTTTTGGGAACGGGTGAAAAATTAGATGATATTGAAGAGTTTCACGCCGACCGTGTTGCCGGACGTATTTTAGGGCAAGGTGACGTTGTTTCTTTGGTTGAAAAAGCCATGGAAAATGTTGATCGTGCCGAGGCCGAAAAAATGGCCGGTAAAATGCTAAAAGGAGCATTTGATTTAAACGATATGTTGGAACAAATGCGACAAATGCAAAAAATTGGCAGTATGGGAAGCATAATAGGTATGATTCCCGGATTGTCAAAATTTAAATCTCAGATTGAGGAATCCGGAATCGCCGACAGTCTGATGAAAAAACAGGAAGCGATTATTCTTTCTATGACCAAAGAAGAACGTTCGCATCCCGATATAATAAAAGCTTCTCGCAAGAGAAGAATTGCACTCGGTTCCGGAGTAGATGTTCATGATGTTAACGTTTTGCTCAAATCATACGAGCAGATGTCAACAATGATGAAAAAAATGGGCAAGTTCGGCGCTATGTCGGCAGTGTCTAAGTTAATGGGTAATCCGTTCGGGCGTATGCCTATGTCCGGCGGGTTTAGTAAAAAATTTCCGTTTTAGGAATAGTCAAGAAAGGAAAAAATAAAAATGGCAGTACGTATAAGACTATCTCGCGGTGGTTCAAAAAAACGTCCGTATTATCACATTGTAGCGGCCGATCAAAGAGCTCCTCGTGACGGTAGATATATTGAAAAATTGGGTGCATACAATCCGTTGTTGCCTCAGGATAACGAAAATAGATTGGTTTTGGATAAGGAAAAGGTTGCCGCTTGGTTGTCTAAGGGTGCTCAACCGACCGAAAGATTGCAAAAATTGTTTGCTAACTTAGGTATTTGTGCAGCTCCGAAGATGCATGACCAACCGAAAAAATCTGCTCCAAAGGCCAAAGCTATGGAAAGATTGAAAGCTAAAGAAGAAGCCGCTGCCGCAGCTGCAGCCGCTGCTGAAGCTTCTGCCGAATAATTTTCGGAATGCTTACAAATTAAGTAGTTATTTTGAGTCTGTGATGACCTTCGGCAAATCAGCGATGAAATGCCGGTAAAAAATGAGATAAGGACTTTTGAATGAAAAAACGCGTTTGCATAGGTAAAATTGTTGCCGCTCACGGTATTAGAGGAGAGGTTAAGGTGCAGAGCTTTACCGCTTCTCCGTCAGATTTGGATAAGTTGGGTGCGGTGGAAAATAAGGATGCTGACAAAGTTTTTTGCTTAAAAGTTATGGGGGTAACTTCTTCCAATGTGCGAGTTAAAATAAAAGGCGTGGATGATCGAAATACAGCGGAAGCGCTTATTGGCACCGAATTTTATATTGACCGCACTAAATTGCCGGAATTGGGCGAGGATGAATATTATCACTTTGATCTTGTCGGGTTAAAAGTTTGTTTGCAAACAAAAAATAAGGTTATCGGCACAGTATCCGGATTCAGCAATTTCGGCGCCGGAGAAATTATAGAGCTTAAACTCAACGGGCAGAGGGAGACGGAGATGTTGCCGTTTACCAAGGAATATGTTCCGGAAATAAATATTGATGGCGGCTATATAATTGTTTCATCGGCAACTATGAATTTTGCGGAAGATGATGAGGAAGCAGATGAGCTTTAAGGTTAAAATACTGACGATTTTTCCGGACATATTCCCAGGTTTTTTGGGATATTCGCTAACCGGAAAAGCCTTAAAAGAAGGTATTTGGCAGCTTGAAGCGATCAATATTCGTGATTATGCTTTTGATAAACACGGATCTGTTGATGATACTCCTTGTGGCGGAGGTGCCGGAATGATTATGCGGCCGGATGTTTTGGGAAATGCGATTGAGCACAATCATAACGGCGGTAAAATTATATATATGAGTCCGAAAGGCAGACCGTTAACTCAGGCAAAAGTTCGTGAGCTTAGCCAAGAGACGGAGTTGACGATTATCTGCGGACGCTTTGAAGGAATTGACGAGAGAGTGATTGAACACTATCAAGTTGAGGAAATAAGTATCGGTGATTATATATTAACCGGCGGTGAGCAAGCGGCAATGATTATGCTTGATGCGGTAGTTCGTTTGTTGCCTAATGTATTGGGTAACTCGGCTTCCACTCAAAATGAAAGTTTTGAAGATAATCTTTTAGAATATCCGCAATATACACGTCCGATAGAATGGAAAGGGCGCAAAGTGCCGGAAATTCTTATGAGCGGTCATCATGAAAATGTTGCCAAATGGCAAAAAGAACAGGCTCTTCAAATAACTAAACAACGACGCCCGGATTTGTTGGAAAAAACTCTTGATTTTGCACAAATTTTGGTGTATGGGAATAAAAAAATAAAGTAAAGGTAATAAAAAAATGAACATTATCGAAAATATTGAAAAAGAACAAATTGAAAAACTGATGGAAGGCAAAAATCTTCCGAAGTTCAAAGCCGGAGATACTTTGCGCGTTCATACCAAAGTAAAAGAAGGCGACAGAGAACGTATTCAAGTTTATGAAGGCGTTTGCATTGCTCGTAAAAATGACGGATTAAACTCGTCTTTCACGGTTAGAAAAATTTCTTTCGGTGAAGGTGTTGAACGTGTGTTCCCGTTATATTCTCCGAATGTAGCAAAAATTGAAGTATCCCGCGTAGGTAAAGTTCGCCGCGCTAAATTATACTTCTTGCGTGCTCTGCGTGGTCGTTCGGCTCGTATTGCCGATGATTTGTCGGTATCGGTTAAAGACGTTAACGCCGGAAAATAGGCTTTAAGAAAATTTGTAGAGTAGAACCGCTGATTCTTTATAAATCAGCGGTTTTTTGTTGGTGTATTTTTTCACATTAATGGAATCCTAAATAAAAATCTGTTACCTCCTTACAAAATTCTATTGCTGTTTCCATGGGCATTGATGTACCACAATATGTATAGCCAAACGAATAAGGTCCACTCATAATTTCCTTTGTTTCGCAATTATCATGACTTGCCTTAGCACCATAAGCTAATGCACTCACATTACCCATAACATATACTCCTGATGCGCTCCAATCATGTGTTAAAAGTTCAATACAAGCTTCTTGTGGTATGTTTCCTAAATTAATGAGAAAACTTCTATAATCAATATTACCAGATGTACCCAAATAACTAATGTATGTCGCACCTCCAAAAATATTTTCTATTTTAGATCCATTCCACATTTCATCAGGAATTAACCTCGCTTTTTTTAGTATTTGTGCTTTTTCGCCTTCGGAATATAAATCCGTGTATTTAGTTCCTTCGGGTTGATTAGCAAAGAAAGCACGTATATTACCGGCAATGAGAGTTATTTGTTCAATGGTTTTATTGATTTTATACTTTTGCATTGCTTTGCTGTATCCGGCAATTCCGCCCACAGAAAGCACGCCGATTATGGCAAGCACGCCAAGCATCTCTATCATACTACGGCCATTTTGATTTTTAATTTCTAAGTTTCTCATAGTAAACTTCCTTTCACTTAATTAAAATTACATTAAAACCACCTCCGAGAGGTGGCTGGAAGCTCTAAACTATTTAAACCAAACAGTGTCGCGTATTCATTCATTAACTATTCCACGACCTTCCAGCCAAGCTGGAAAAATTACGTCTACAAAGACGGGTTTAAAGAGGCTTAGAGACCCCAGATGATTTTTACCTCATCATGAGGATCATATTAAACCAAAAAATCCCTTATGTCAATTTGTTTTTGCAAAAATGCGTAAATATATTTTTACGTTTCTTTATGCAAAAAAATATCTTCCATTTTTCCGTAAACGTGTTATAATGCAAAAAAGTGTTGATCGGATTTGGAAAAATGAATAAAATATTTTATAGGTTGTTGGCTTTGTTTTTTATCTGTGGATTTGCATGTAGTGCCGTTGCACAAACGCTTTCCGCAGATGAGGCAAAGCTGTGGGCACAAAATAAGGGCAAGGAAATTATTGGTATTTTAACTTCACCGAACAGCGCTTTGAAGTTTCAGCAACTTGATGAAATATTTAATCGAGATATCGACTTAGATCATGCAGCCAAATTTGTTATGGGTAAATATTGGCGCCTTATGAGCGATTCACAAAAAGAGCGCTATACAACACTTTTTCGGCGCTATACAAACAGTATTTATAAACTTTATCCTTTGGATATGGAACAGGGAGAGGTTACTTTTTCGGTTGACAGAGCTGTTGCCGACAAAAGTAAGATAAATATTTATTGCACCGTATTTATTAAAAAATTGGAAAATGTGAGTGATAAGGCTTCTAAGGGCGGAATAAAAGTTATTTTTGAAGTGGTGCAAAATCAAAATGTTATACAAGTGCGCGACTTAAAGATAAGCGAAAGCAGCTTTTTAATTTCGTATCGTGAACGTTTTTATAAAATGTTGCACGAAGATTCTGATGATGATATAGATTGGTTTTTAGACGATTTAGAAGATATCGTTGCAGATAACGAAGCACAAATTGCACAGAAATCAGATTTTATGTAGAGCATTTTTTTTAAGTAAAGAAAGGAATTAAATGTTAAAAATAGCATATCAGGGAGTTGCGGGAGCATATTCGCACATTGCTTGCACCAGATTGTTTCCCGGACAGGAATATATTGCTTGCGATACATTTGAAATTGCTATGGAATTGGTAAAAAATGGCAATGCGGATAAAGCTGTTATTCCGGTGGAAAATTCCAATGCAGGCCGTGTTTCGGATGTGCATTTTTTGTTGCCGGAATCCGGTTTGCATATTGTTGATGAATTTTTTATGCGTATTGAACATCAGCTTTTAGCGGTTAAAGGGGCAAAGTTAGCAAATATTCAAACTGCTGCTTCCCACCCGCAAGCTTTGGCGCAATGTTCAGAATTTTTGAAAGCACATAACATACACGCCTTATCGCGTATTGATACCGCCAAATCATGTGAAAAAATAGCGCTTGAACAAGACCTTACCAAAGCGGCTATTGCGTCTAAATTGGCAGCTGAAATTTATGGTCTTGATATTTTGGCATCTAATATTGAAAATGCCAGTAACAACACCACGCGCTTTTTGGTTATGCAAAAAGAGGAGGAGATTCCATCGTATGAGGGAGATAAATATATAACTTCCATTGTGTTTGTTACTAAACATATTCCGGCAGCATTGTATAAAGTTTTGGGTGGATTTGCCACTAACGGAATTAATATTTCAAAATTGGAAAGTTATCTGCTTAACGGAAGATTTTTTTCGGCACAGTTTTATATTGAAGTTGAACAACATGTTAATTCAAAAGCCTTGCAATATGCGTTGGCTGAGTTAAAATTCTTTTCCGAGAGCTACCAAATTTTAGGTTGTTATAAGGCGCATAACTATCGCTATGAAAGAATGAATTAATATGAAGTTTGAGTGTGCAACAGAGCTAAAAAGTTTTATTAAACAACATAATTTATTTGCCGGTTTTACAGATATGAATGAAATTTATTCCGGCGGAAGTTCGTATAATTTTTGTGTTGAAACGACAAACAAGAAATATTTGTTAAAACTTATAAATGATGAAAAGCGCTTTACGCATTTAAAAAATATTTTGCAAAATTTAGGTATTTTATATCCCTTGTCGCAACAGAATTATAATAATTTTTTTATGTTAGCGCTTCCTTATTATGATGGTCGAAAAATAAACAGTCATGATATAGATGCGAAAATGATCGAGAATTTTTATGCTGAGTATGAAAAATTGCAGAATGCGTTGCAATATTCTGATGATGTTTTAGAGGCGCAAAAATTGGTCGATTTGGTAAATGAAACAGATAAACTATTTGCCGCAAACAACGATTTTTGTTTAGCGGTTATCCGTAAATTGTTTTGGCAGAGATTTAAAGCGCAACTGATGGATGAGCCTGCGCAAAAATCAGTGTTGCACGGTGATTTGACAATTAACAATATTTTGCTGAAAAATGGCAATATTTTTTTGTTGGACTATGAAGCCGTTCGTTACGGTGCGCCAACGGAAGATGTTGCCGGTTTGTTATTACAACTCAGCGGTTTTCGTTCGCTTTATGGAAATTTAAGAGAATTTATCCGCTTATATGGCTTATTTAATGCGCACCATTCTTATTCTGAATCAGAGTGGCTTTACGGGGTGCAAATGTTTTATGTTAATTTGTTATTGCGTCGCTTGCGTAATCCTGATAAAAAACGTCGGGGTTGGCGTAAGAGATTATGTTTGCTGATGATATTATGCGGATATTGGCGAATAAAAAATTTTTTGCAAAAATAATTTGACTTTTAGTTTTTTTATGCTATCATAAAAACAAGATGAGGTAACTTGTCTGAGGTGTCGAAACCTCTTTCTACATCGCTGTAAATGGCGTTAATATTTCCGGCATTGGCTGGAAGGTCATGGAATAGATAGTTTTTTTAATACATGACACTATTTATGTAGAAGTAGTTTCGAACTTCCGGCCGCCTTATCGGGCGGTTGTTTTAGTGTAATATCAACAACAAAAATGAAAGGAAGTATACTATGAAAAACTTAGATATAAAAAGTATCAAAGAAATTATTAACATGCACAGGCATGACTATAAGTGTCGCTTTGCCACGCAATGCGGTCGCTCTATGATAGAGATGTTAGGCGTTCTTGCCATCATCGGCGTGCTTTCTGTTGGCGGAATCGCCGGATATTCAAAGGCGATGACTAAGTATAGGATCAACAAAACCATTGAACAAATAACTCTCATTGCCGGAAACATACGCTCGTTTTTTGCTCCGCAAGGAAACTATGCTGGATTGGATGATAAAAAGGTTATTAAAAAAGCCAAACTTGTGCCCGATGAAATGTGGGATGGTGATTATAATTACATTAAAGATGTTTGGGGAGATGGTGTTGCTCTGGCAGCTGCGGATAAGATAAGCGAGGGAGATGAGAAGGCTTTTAGAATAGGATTGTTTACACATAATGAAGAAGTTTGTATTGAATTGCTGACACAAGATTGGACATCACTTAGTCTTGCTTCTATTATATATGCTTATAACATAAAGACAAATGGAGAAGAACCGGAGTATTATCTATTGCCTCCGATAGCCATTGATGATGCCATAAATGTTTGTTCTGATCTTGATCAGGTAACTATAAGTTTTTTATTTGATATCCAGCAAAGTTCCACCTATTGGCAAAAAGAACTAAATCGCTGTTCATTACCTGATGGATGTTAATTTCATATTATCAAACAGAGCGAAAGTCATAGAAAAATTGTTATAACCATCCGCACATTTGCTTATTGACTGGCAAAATTTTTTTTGTTAAAGGTTGATCTGATACTTAAATTATGCAGATATGGATATGAAAAAAAACTATTCGCCTGAACAAGAGGCCTATCTTCGTGATGATCTGCTGGGCAAAAATTCCTGCCGCCGCAGAAGCGCTGTTCCCCATTCCGATGATGCCTGTGTTGAGATTAAACGCAAGCGCCTGAAAGATTGTGGCGATAGCTTGTAATGATTACAAACTTTCTTAAATCCCCCGTTTGTGAACAAACCGGGGATTTTTGTTTACCCTAAACCGGTTATATATTATATATCGTTTAGATAAGGAAAAGATTATGCTGCCGTATACATTGCATAAAGTTGGTGAAAAACCGCAAAATTTGCTGATATTTCTTCACGGATATAACGATTCTGTTGCCAGTTATTCTGATAAAATTGCTTTGTTTTGCGATAAATTGAAATCTGCCTATCTTATTTTTCCGGAATCTGCTCAGCCATGTGACAGAAATTCGGCACACTTGCAGTGGTTTGGTATGCTTAAATATGATCCGGATAATAAAAGGCGGCAGCCGCAAACATCAACGAAAGAAATTTTTGCCATATATGAAAAAGCAGCGGACGATATTCAAAAACAAGCCGCGAATATTAACCTTTTTATATCGCAAATGCAACAGCGATATCAAACAGATGATGCGCATACTTATTTGATGGGATTTTCGCAAGGCGCAATGCTGACGATTTATGCAGCCTTAACGCGCAGCACATGTTTGGCCGGCGGATTTGTCCTTTCCGGTTTGGTAGCTGCCGAAAAGAGCTTGCAAAAGCAAATATGCTCGCGTCCGCCTTTGTATTTATTCCATGGTGAGGATGATTTGAAAGTACAATATAAAACTTTGCAGCATAGTGTGTTATGGTTGAAAGAAAATAATGTGCCGGCTTGCGTTAAAACATATCAGCGACTTGCACACAAGGTATGCGAAGAAGAGATTATTTCCATTGCTGAGATAATCAACAAACGCATTTAAATGTTAAAAAATCCGCAACTTCGTTTGCATTTGCAGAAAATTTTGCAAATTGCAACAAAAAAGTATTTGACTTTTTCATTTTTTATGTTATCATAAATTCAGAACTTCGGTTCAGAGCCTTTACAAGCTCATACCGCATTCGACGTGGAAAAAACGTCGTTGACAGATGATATATCTCCGATTTGGTCGGGGAGCTGTTAGTGGATGTTCAGGGTAGTTTACCTAAAGATTAGCAGGATCATTGATGTGGTATGATTTGTAAACTCTCCGACCGCCAGTGGCGGTCAAAATTAGTATTAATAACATATATTTTTTTTCGAGAAGGAGATTTAAAAATGAAAACACACAATATCGAATCCGGTCGTTCCATGATTGAAATGCTCGGCGTATTGGCAATTATCGGCGTGTTGAGCGTTGGTGGTATTGCCGGTTATTCCAAAGCGATGATGAAATATCGCACTAATAAAACTATTGAACAAATTTCAATGATTGTAACCAACGTGCGCACCCTGTTCGGTAGCCAAAAGAATTACAAGGCTTTGGGTGCCGCAACAAACGGAAGTTTGATTGCCAAAGCAAAGTTATTTCCGGATGAGTTGATTACAAGTGATGGAATAATAGCTAATGGCAATCCATTTGGTGGAAACATTTATCTGCAAGCGGGTGCACGCAGCAGCACCACAGAAACCGGTACTTGCACCGGTTGCGGTGATGCTAAATCTTTTGTATTGGTTTTTGATAATATTCCGGAAGAAGCATGTATGGATTTGGCAACTCAGGATTGGGGCTCAGCTTCCGGTTCAGGTTTAATTCAGGCTAAAATAATTGCTGGTGAATTGGCAGGTGCAGATGCTGGAGACGATTGTAAAGACGCTCAAGGTAATCCGAAAAATGGTTGTACACCTAAAGCTGCAACATCTGGAACGGTTACCGATTTTGCTAAAACTGCCGTGACAACATGTACGGTTGGTGAGGGTGTTGCTTGCGGAGGTAAAGGTCCGATGACTGCTGCCAATGCTGCCGCTGTTTGTGGAACGGCTGACGGAAAAGCCGATCAAAATGCTTTACTTCTGAAATTTTATTAGTCATATAAGCGCCAGATGAGGCAACTTAGTCCGGCGATATTCCTTTTATGGTAATGGTTTAAAATAACTTATTCTAAACTTCTCTAAAAACCATTGTCATAAATACAAGGCTCGCGAGCCGTACGCTGAAACGGTTGATCTCCGTTTCAGCGTAAATCTATTAAGCGTTCGATAAATGCTTTTCCGATTCGCAGTTATTAGATTTCACAGAATCGCAAATTTAAGAAAAATAATATCTTTTTCTTTGAAAATAAGAATTAACTTTTATTTTACAGCTAATTGTGGATTTTTTAATTATGCAAAATCAAAATATTATGTGTAACGTAATGTTTTTGCGTCTAAGAAATATAAAAAATACCGTTAATAAAGGTTAATGAGTTTATTAACCGATAGATAAAAAAAATTATAGCGCAAATATAAAATGTTAGGCAAAAAAAGATTTAAAATATGCAAAATTTGCAAAAAAAATTCTTGTTATATAGACAACTTTTTGGCTTTAATAAATCTAAACGAAAAATAAAAATTATTGCGGTAATAAAAATTGTTAATACACTATATTTTGTGTTTTAATTTTTTATTAAACTATATATAGTATGTTTCATTAAATTTAACACACAGCAGAGGAGAAAATTAAAAGATGGCCGCAGAGCAAGAAAATCAGCCGACGAGCATTCATTCTAATGTCGAAAATGTTACAAAACGCGACGGGACTTTGGCGCCGTTTGATGGTAGCAAAATATACAACGCTTTGTTAAAAGCCGGTACTTCTACCGGTGAATTTGGGGAAGCGGATGCATGGTTATTGACCGCACAGGTTATGAAAGTGATAAACTATAAGTTTGCCGAATCCGTGCCGACGATTGAACAAATTCAAGATATTGTTGAACAAGCGTTAATTTCATCCAACTATACAGCAACTGCAAAAGCCTATATTTTGTATAGAGATCAACGCACGCGTGCCCGCAAAGACCATAAAGTTATGGTAGATGTTGAAAGCTCAATTAATGAATATTTGGAAAAATTGGATTGGCGTGTTAATGCTAATGCTAACCAAGGATATTCTAACGGCGGTTTGATTTTGAATGTTTCCGGTAAAGTTACGGCCAACTATTGGTTAAGCCATGTGTATCCGGCGGAAGTTGGTGAAGCACATCGCAATGGCGATATTCACATTCATGATTTGGATATGTTGGCTGCTTATTGTGCCGGTTGGTCTCTGAAAAATTTACTCAAAGAGGGTTTTAACGGTGTGCGTGGCAAAGCAGAAGCGAATCCGCCAAAGCATTTATCCGCGGCTACCGGTCAGATGGTTAACTTTATGGGAACTCTGCAAAACGAGTGGGCAGGAGCGCAGGCATTTTCTTCGGTTGATACTTATTTAGCGCCGTATGTTCGCAAAGATAATCTTTCATACGAAGAAGTTAAACAATGTATTCAAGAATTGGTTTATAATTTGAATGTACCTTCGCGTTGGGGCTCACAGACTCCGTTTACAAACTTTACGTTTGATTGGGTATGTCCGGAGGATTTACGCAATCAACATCCTTATATCGGTGGTCATATTGCCGGTCATGATGAAAACTTTATGCCAATTATTGAAGGGCAGGAAGAAATGCCATTCACTTATGGTGATTTACAAAAAGAAATGGATATGATTAACCGCGCCTACATTGAAGTTATGATGGAAGGTGATGTGATGGATCGTCCGTTTACTTTCCCGATTCCTACCTATAATATGACACCTGATTTTCCATGGGAAGATGAAAAATCACAGTTGTTGTTTGAAATGACGGCAAAATACGGTATGCCTTATTTCCAAAACTTTATTAATTCTGTTTTGAAACCGGGGCAAATTCGCTCTATGTGCTGCCGCTTGCAGTTGGATTTGCGTGAGTTATTGGCCAAAGGTAACGGATTGTTCGGCTCGGCAGAACAAACCGGCTCCATTGGTGTAGTAACTTTTAACTGTGCACGTTTGGGGTATGTATATAAAGGCAATGAAGAAGGTTTGTTCGGCCGTGTTGATGAGTTGCTGAACATTGCGCGTACTTCTTTGGAAATTAAACGTAAGGTTATTCAACGCTTGATAGATAATGGCTTGTATCCTTATACTAAGCGTTATTTAGGTACTTTACGTAATCACTTCTCGACTATTGGAGTGAATGGTATTAACGAGATGATTTTGAACTTTACTAACGGAGAACATGAAATTGCAGATCCGTGGGGTAAGGCTTTTGCCGAAAAATTCTTGGATTATATTCGCGCTAAATTGATAAAAATTCAGGAAGAAACCGGTCACATGTATAATTTGGAAGCTACTCCGGCAGAAAGCGCAACATATCGTTTTGCACGCGAAGATAAAAAGCGTTTTCCTGGCATTATTCAAGCCGGCACCAAAGAAGATCCGTATTACACGAACTCTTCACAACTTCCGGTGGGCTACACCGATGATCCGTTTGAGGCTTTGGATTTGCAGGCGACGTTGCAATCCAAATATACCGGCGGAACTGTATTACACTTGTATATGAGCCAAAGAATATCTTCGGCCAAGGTTTGCGGAGAATTGATCAAGAAGGTTTTGACCAACTACCGCCTGCCTTATATTACTAT
The DNA here is from genome assembly GCA_017480745.1 of Alphaproteobacteria bacterium. Classification (GTDB taxonomy): domain Bacteria; phylum Pseudomonadota; class Alphaproteobacteria; order RF32; family CAG-239; genus RUG410. The sequence goes on along the minus strand of JAFUSA010000008.1, from coordinate 108,400 downwards.
TACACCTACTTTCTCTATTTGTCCGAAACATGGCTATTTAGCCGGAGAACACAAGTTCTGCCCGCTTTGTGATGAAGAAAAGAAAAATGCAAAAATTAAAGCTTTGAAGGCAAGTAATGTTGCTTAAAAAGCAAAAAAAAGAACAATTAAAATTAACCTAACTTTGGAGAATATAAATGTCTAACACCATAAATTTTGAAGATATTGCTTTGAGCGATGCAGAACGTCAACCTTGCGAAGTTTGGACTCGTGTTATGGGGTATCACCGTCCGGTTTCCGAATTTAATAAAGGCAAAAAGAGTGAATATTATTCACGCAAATGCTTTGAGGAAGAAAAGGCGGTTATGCATATGAGCTTGGAAGAACCTTGCGATTGTTGCACGATGGCTGCTGCTGAATAGTTCTCTAATGGCAGAAAATCTAATCAAAATCGGCGATATTGAAAAATTCAGTATCGTCGATTTGCCTTCTAAGATAGCTGCAGTTGTTTTTATGCAAGGCTGTCCGTGGCGTTGTCCGTTTTGCTATAACACATCTTTGCAAAATGCAAATGCAACGACCGAAGTTGAATGGGAACATTTAATTCATTTGTTAGAACATCGTAAAGGAATTTTGGATGCTGTCGTATTTTCCGGTGGCGAACCGCTTATGCAGAAAGGATTAGCGCAAGCAATGGATACGGTTAAAGCAATGGGATTCGAGGTTGGTATGCATACCGGCGGCTATAATCCGGAAGCGCTGCGTAATGTTATAGATAAGGTTATGTGGATCGGTTTTGATATAAAAGCGCCGTTTGAAGAGGCGCATTATAAAAGGGCAACCGGTGGTATTGCGCAAGTGGAAAAAGTTAAAGAAAGTTTAGGTATTTTATTGGCAAGCGGTGTGCATTTTGAATGCCGAACCACTTGTGATCCGCGTATTTTGTCTGTTGAGGATATTTATAAAATTGCTGACGACCTTTCGGCACTTGGAGTTAAGGAGTATTATTTGCAGAAATATCGGCCGATTCCGAGCGATAAAATAACGCAAGATGCCGATTGTGAAAAGTTTTTCCGCGATGAAAAATTGCTAAATTATCTGCGTGAAAAATTTGCTGTTTTTGATGTTAGAAAATAAGAAATTATGTATAAAAACAACCGCCCACTGAGGCGGCCGGAAGTTCATAGCTATTTTAGGTTAAATAGTGTAACTTATTCAAACAGTTTTTATAAAAAAAGGATTGTTCGGCTTATCCGATGACTTCACGGCGACCGACATGATCCGGATGACTGACAATTCCTTCATCTTCCATACGTTCGATCAGGTTTGCGGCACGATTATATCCTATACGCAGTTTACGTTGAACATAACTGGTGGAAGCTTTTTTATCTGTGCGCACAATGTCCACCGCTTGCCTATATAGATCTTCTCCGGCATCTCCCATTTCTCCTTTGTCAAATACCGGACCGGAATCTTTACTGTTGAGTTCACCGGCAGTAACTTCTGCCACATATTTAGGCTCACCCTGTTTTTTGATGAATTCAACAATTTTTTCCACTTCATCATCCGGCACAAAACAACCGTGAACACGCCGTGGCTTATCTCCCGAGGCTACAAACAACATATCACCACGTCCAAGCAATTGTTCTGCTCCTTTTTCACCGATAATGGTTGTGCTGTCAAATTTGTTAGTCACATGAAAGCTTATGCGGCTTGGGAAGTTGGCTTTAATCACACCGGTAATAACGTCAACCGACGGACGTTGTGTGGCCATAATCAAGTGAATACCCACCGCACGTCCCATTTGAGCCAAACGTTGAATTGCCGCTTCAACCTCTTTTCCGGCAACTAACATTAAATCTGCCATTTCATCAACCACAATCACTATGTATGGCATTGGGGTTGTATCAATAACCTGTTCTTCATAAATAGGATTACCTGTTTCCTTGTCAAAGCCGGTTTGAATAGTCTTTTTAAATTCTTTGGAAGATTTTGCGATTTCTTCAATTTTTCGGTTATATCCGCTTATATTGCGCACATTTAACAGCGCCAACGAACGGTTGCGGCTTTCCATTTCCTGCACTGCCCATTTTAAGCCAACCACCGCCTTTGCCGGATCGGTAATTACCGGCGTAAGCAGATGTGGTATACCATTATACATAGAAAACTCAACGCATTTCGGGTCAATCATAATAAATTTGCATTGCTCCGGTGTCATTCGGTAAAGAAGAGATAAAATCATTGAGTTAACACCAACCGACTTACCTGAACCGGTTGTTCCGGCAACCAACAAATGCGGCATTCCGGCTAAATCTGCATAAACATACTGCCCACCGATATCTTTACCTAATGCAACATTTAAAATATTTTTACTGTTTCTGAAATCTTTACTTTCTAAAAGCTCTCGCAAGCCGACAGTTTGGCGAATCGAGTTAGGCAATTCAATACCTATTGTCTTTTGTCCGCTAACAACCGCCATACGCACCGAAGCAACCGCCATAGAACGCGCTATATCATCTGAAAGACCGATAACTCTGGCTGTGCGGATTCCCGGAGCCGGTTCAAGTTCATAAAGTGTAACCACCGGACCGGGACGAACTTTAACTATTTGTCCGCGAATGCCAAAGTCTTGCAAAACCTGTTCTAACTGTGCGGCATTTTTCTTTAATACTTCTTCGTCAATTTCAATTTCCTTATTTTGCGGAACAGAAAGCAAATTAATATCCGGAAAAACATATTCATCTTTGCTTTTTTCTATCGCTGTCGAATCATTAAAAGCAACCTGTGCCTGCAACGGTTTCTGCGGAGCAGTTGCCGAGGTCGGAACGGTTAATAAATCATCTTGTTGTGCTGTATCGGCAGATTTATTTTTTGAGCGCATTTTGCTGACAAATTTCTTAACTCCGTCAATTTGATAAATATTATTTGTGGTGGCTTTGCTCTCTGCTTTTTTAGGCAACGGATTTTCCTCTACACTATCAATCATAAAATCAAAAGTAGGAGTCAAAATGTTTTGCTCGGTATTTAACGAATTTTTGTTTATGTTTAGAGAAGAAACATCATTAACGGAATTATTGAACTGCGGAATTTCTATGGTTAAACCGGAAACAGAAGCGGATTTTGTCGGTTGAGAATTAAGACTCATGCTTGGTGCTAATAGCGCATCGGTTAACGGAGTGACACTGATGTTGTGTGAAGATGAAGCATTGAGACTGGGAGCAAAATTGATTTCATGTTCTTCAAATTTTGGTTCATTCTGATGTTTTTGCGCAGAATTATTTTTTATCTTCTCTTGCAAATAGCGCGGATTTAGCTCTTGAAACTCGTTGAAGTTGCGAATATTGGCAGCTTTTTTGAATATTTTTACACATACGGCGTAAACGGATTTGCAAAAACCGCCTATTTTGCCAAACATTTTTACCCATACACTAAATGTTATGCCGGAAGAAAAATTGAAAGCCAAAAAACTGACAAACAAAATTATAGATTTTATAATCAATGAATTATAAGGGAATGAAACCTGATTGATATAATTATTGAGCCATCGGCTGATTATATGACTCCAATCTCCGGTCAGATTATGCGGCAAGTTCAGACTTGCAATGTAAGAACTGCAAGCAACATCAATAAAGCAGGCAAGACATAAAACACCAACAATCCACGCAAAAATACGGCTTTTATATTCGCTGAAGCTTTTAAATTTCAATAGTCCGATACCCCAAAAAATCGGCACCAACAAAAAGATAATCAAAGATAATCCAAATGAGCTTAACACAAAATCTGCGCTATACGCACCGAATTTCCCAAGAAAATTTTGCACCTCTTCGGATGTAACTTTATTAAACGAGGGATCGGACGCATGATAATCTGACAATCCGGCATAAACAAGCAACGGAAAAACAATAAAAAATATACCGAAAATATTGCATAAAGCGGTTTTCCACCACGGTGTTTTTTTTTCTTCTATTATTTTTTTCTTAGCCATCAATTCCCTCAAAAATACTGTTTTGCAATGGCTGACATTATAAAATAAAATACTCAATAAAATGTTAAAAATACTGATAAAAATATTTTGACTTTTAGATTTTTTGTGATAATATAAACTTAGAACTTCGGTTCGGAGCTGTAGAAAGCTCTTATTAGTTGCGGTGTTTTTGACATCGTTATTGAATGTGAAATATCTCCGACGTGGGTTGGGGAGTCTGTGGTGGATGTACAGGGCTATTGTCTAAAGATCACAGAAATCATTTCAACTAATATGATTTTCTACCTCTCCCGACCGCCGTTTGGCGGTTAGTTTTTTTAATGTATTAACCTCTATGATTTAGGAGATAAGATTATGAGAAACTTTGAAATTAAATATCAAAATGGTCGTTCAATGATAGAAATGTTAGGAGTGCTCGCCATAATCGGCGTATTATCTGTTGGTGGAATTGCCGGATATAGCAAAGCAATGATGAAACACAGAATCAATAAAACCATTGAGCAAATAACCCTCATTGCCGGAAATGTGCATGCCTTTTGGGGACCACAGAAGAATTATATCGGGGTGCGTTGTTATTGCAATAGTGCCGGTTGCTATGGGCAATCTTCCGGTGATGGCTGTCCGATAGTTAAAAAAGCCAAAATATTCCCTGATGAAATGATTACCATTAATGCGGCTGGTAAAATCACCTCTATTACCAATCCTTTCGGTGGTGGGGTTAGTTTAGCAGAAGAGGAAGATAATAAAGCATTCAGTATAGCCTATTATGATATTCCTGATGAAGTTTGTATTGAACTATTAACTTATGACTGGACAGTAGCAAATATAAATATAATCACTATCAGTGATGATGATGGAGCTTTGCACGATTTAAAAGTTCCGGTTAGTGTGGAGGGAGCGGTAAATATGTGCACTAATAGATATGATACCGTCATCATGTTTTTCGCAGATAGCTCCCTCAGCGGAGAAGTTAAGTAATATTTCTACAACAGTAAATCCGCGACCAGATTAAAGATCGCGGATTTTTTCTTTCGGCAACGAGTTCAGGCTTTGAGTGTAATAATTCAACAAATTATAAAAAATATGTTGACAGATAAATAAAAGACTTCTATATTCAAGCGGTAAGTTGCCCTGATGGCGGAATTGGTAGACGCGCATGCTTCAGGTGCATGTTGCCTCAGGCAGTGGAAGTTCGAGTCTTCTTCAGGGCACCAATAGAAAGGCGGTATTTTCTAATTAAGGAAAATACCGCTTTGTTATTTACTCCCAGTATTTTTGAGGCAAAAAAAGCTTCCACACTGAGAGTGAAAGCTTTTGTTTTGGTGCGCTAGGCCAGACTTGAACTGGCACGGGATAAATCCCAACAGATTTTAAGTCTGCAGCGTCTACCGATTCCGCCACAAGCGCATCTGCTAAATGATGTTATACATAGAAAAAATTAAAATGCAAGATAAAACTTGAATTTTTTTTCAAAATGTGTTTATTTATCTGCGGAAAGAGGATAAACTCTCCTCTGATTAATTTGTGAGAATGTGGCTGAAACAGCGTTTCGGCATTCTTTATGGGGGTGTAAGCAAAGTCTGTTGATATCTTATATCTGATTCGCGATTTCTGTTAACAACTCCCTTATTGATGGAGAAAATAATGAAAAAAAATACTTCCGCAAAAGTAAAAGCCTTGGTTAAAGGTCAAGCGGTAATCAAAAAAAAGGCTATCGGCAAGTTTAAGGAAATTCCGTTCCGTAAAATGGCGCCGAATATTGTGACTTTGATGGCGTTATGCTCGGGTATAACCACAATTCGTTATGCTATTTTGGGCAAATGGACAATGGCATTGATTTTTATCTTTTTTGCCAGTGTTTTTGATGGACTGGATGGTCGTGTGGCACGCAAATTGAAAGCTTCCTCAAAATTTGGTGCCGAGCTGGATTCGCTTTCAGATTTTGTTAGTTTCGGAGTGGCTCCGGCTATTTTAATGTATCAATGGAGTTTGTGTAATTTACCGCATTGGGGATGGATTTTTACTCTAATGTTTTCAGCAGCAATGGCAATGCGTTTGGCTCGCTTTAATACTATGCTTGAAGATTCGGCTGTTCCAGAATATTGGTCGCATTATTTTGTGGGAGTTCCGGCGCCTATGGCGGCAGCAATCGGAGTTATGCCAATGTTAATGTCATTTGACTTTCCGGAAATTTCCTTTATATTACGCAGTCCGTATTTTTGTAGCGTGGTGATGGTTTTGGTGGCTTATTTAATGGTTAGCCGCATTCCGACTATATCGTTGAAAAAAACAAAAATCAGCAGCGATTGGTTTTTACCGATTATGATTTTGTTAGCGATGTTTGTTAGCTGTCTTATTACTAAACCGTGGTTGACACTGGGTTTGTTTACTTTGTGTTATATGCTTTCCGTTCCGTTTACGGTTGTGCGTTTTATGCGCGAGAAAAAGGCGTATGAAGAATCACGTTCCGAAACCGCGGAATAATCTATTTTACCAAAAAATACCGCCAACTCTGTAACAGATCGGCGGTATTTTTATATTTAAATAGTATAGCAATTTTTGATGGTTTCTTAGCAAAAAATATTTGACTTTGGATTTTTTTATGGTATAGTAAACATAAGATGAGATAACTTGTCTGGGGCCTGCAAGCCTCTTTTACACGCGTCGTATGGACGTAAAAATTTCCGGCAGTGGCCGGAAGGTCGCAGAATAGAATCTTGTATTAATATGCGGCGCTATTTCGTGTAAAATAGTTTGCAGCTTCCGGCCGCCTCGTTGGGGCGGTATTGTTTTAATGTAATATCAACAATTCATACGAAAGGAAGTTTACTATGAGAAACTTAGAGATAAAAAATATAGATTGCCACGCTGCGCTCGCAATGACGAAAAATGCACAGAGCGGTCGCTCAATGATTGAGATGTTGGGCGTGCTGGCTATAATTGGTGTTTTGAGTGTTGGCGGAATCGCCGGATATTCAAAAGCGATGATGAAATATCGTATTAACAAAACTATTGAACAGATAACTCTCATTGCCGGCAATGTGCGTGCCTTTTGGGGACCACAGGGAAATTATGAAGGGGCGGATTGTAGTAGTAAGGATGGCACTTGCCCCGCTTCCGGTTGTCAATGTTATGACTATAATGCAGGCAAATCTGCTTACAATGGCTGTCCGATAGTTAAAAAAGCCAAAATATTCCCTGATGAAATGATTACTGTAACTGATGGTAAGATTATGTCTATTACCAATCCTTTTGGTTACGGGGTTGTGTTAGGTCCGACAATTAAATCCAAAAGCGGTGATAATCAGGCGTTTAGTCTTGATTACTACATTGGAGATAATGAAGAAGCATGTATTGAACTGTTGAGTCAAGATTGGACATCAGCAAATGTTAGTGCAGTTCTTTTGTATAGTGATATTGGTTATTACTTCAAATCTTTTCCGATTCCTGTAGATAAAATTACGGAAAAATGTTCAGAAGTTATAGAATCAGATCCTGATGATACAGCTATATCCTTTCATTTCGATATTGATCCTAATTCAGAAGAGTGGGATATGGATTGGGTTGACTGACATTTTTGTACTAGTGCTTTGAGAAAAACTCTGATTTCATATCGGAGTTTTTTACTAATCATTGTGAACTTTTTGATAAAAAACTTTGCTTATTTGCATAAAATCGATATAATGCATCATATTGATAATTGTAATTGCTTGCGCAAAGGTTGATAAAATGCTGATGTTTGCTTTTTTTACCGCTGTTTTTTCCTCGTTTAGTTGGTTTATTTATGCGCTCTTATTTGTGCGTGCTAAAATAGAAGTTGAGGGTTTGTGGGAACAAAGTCCGGAAATTATGCTGACATTGCTATTGGTAATTTTTTTGCCAATATTGGTAATTTGGGCGGTTTTCGGCTATGTTAATCAATTTTTGAGTAACCGCAATATGAATATTAAACAAAATGAACTTTTAACTCAACTGCAAAAAAATCAGGATTATACTGATTTGGTGGTGCGAGTTATGTTAGATGCCGAACACGAGATTAAAGACGGCTTTGTGCTCAATAAATTTGATTTGTTTATCAACGATATGAATGAGGCGTTGGGGGAAATTATCCAGCGTTGCAATATTGCCTCTATGGCGCAATTAGATAATTTGTGGCAACGCGTACGCCGTGGCGAACGTTGGACTTTGGGAAAAGCCATTGTGGAGGCAAGTAAAAATCAAAGCACTTTTGACGCATGGGTAAAAGAAAAAGTTAATCGCGATAAAGTGTTTCGCGGATCGCTGTTGGAGTTTTGTTCGCGCTACCAAAATCTGATGTTGTTGCTTGAAAAACATGATCGTGATCGCGTTTTCATCGGGATGATAGAAAGCGGAGTATTCGGCAAAGTATATTCTATTATTGCTCCGCTTAGCGAGGGGCTGGAAAAAATATCGCTTACACCGCAGGACCAAGCAGAGCCGCAAACACAAAAAGATTATTCTTCCGTGCTGAAAATAGCCACTTTGGAAGAACCTCAGATAAGTAAAAATATAATGAATATAGATAAAAATGACGATGAGGGTAATCAAACAGAAGAGGATTATGAAGAAGATTCAGAGCCGACTTCTCCTCTTTCTTTTTTGGGTAAATTAAATCCGTTTCGCAAAAAAGAACAAGATATTGATTATGATTTAGGTAGTGAGCCTGATCCGTTTTTTCAGGCCCTGCATAATAGTTTTCGCGGAGATGAAGATGAACGCGAAGCTCCATCGTTTACAGCTTTTTCATCATCAACAGAAATCGAAAACACTTCGGAAGCAGAACCGAGTTTATCGGCGGAGGCTCCAAGTGTTAATTTGCGCCCCGCTTTCGGTAATTTACAGAGCACTCTTGAAAGCTTGCGCAATAATTCAGCCGCTGAAAACTCTGCGAATTTGCAACCTGAAACAACAAATATTGCTCCTGAGTTAAATCCGGAGCCAAAATTGAATACGGTGGAAGAAGCATCTTTTACGGCTGGCGAGAGAACTGTTACGGCAAAAAACGAAGATGATGAAGATTTGGTTTATCCTTTTGGTGGTTGGACCGATGAAGAAAATTATCGTAAGTAGTTTGTTTGTTGCCCTTTGTTTATGGAGCGTGTCGGCTTCGGCAAAAATTTATGACTATATCGCTTTATATGGTGCAGCAAAATATTCAGCCGATTTTAAACATTTTGATTATGTTAATCCGCAAGCACCACAAGGTGGAAAAATTGTATTGCCGGCGTATGGAACTTTTGATAATTTTAATCCATATATTTTCAAAGGTGTGGCAGCGAGTTTTGTTACCGAGTTGGGGGCAGAAACTTTGGGATATTCTCCGGCAGATGATCCGTTTACGGTATATCCTTTGTTAGCAGAAAAATTCGATATTCCGGCAGATAAGTCATATATCGGGTTTATTCTTAACAACAAAGCGCGTTTTTCTGACGGTTCGGAGGTAACGGCCGACGATGTGGTGTTTAGCTTCAATGCTATTATGGAAAAAGGCGCACCAGTTTATCGAATGTATTACGGCGATGTGGACAGAGTGGAAAAAATAAATGATCGCGAAGTGCGCTTTTACTTCAAAGAAGGCACAAATAATAAAGAATTGCCGATGATTTTGGCTCAAATTCATATTTTTTCGCAAAAAGACTGGCAAGGACGTGAGTTTGATAAACCAACATTACAAGTTCCGTTGGGAAGCGGTCCTTATACGGTTAAGGATTTTCAGGTTAATAAATTTGTGGAACTGCAAAAAAATCCGCATTATTGGGGCAAAGATTTGCCTGTGCGCAAAGGATTTTACAACTTTGATACTGTTCGATATGATTATTATCAGGATACGACTGTTACTTTACAAGCCCTATTTTCCGGAAGTATTGACGCACGGGAGGAATATATTGCCAAAATTTGGATGACAGGTTATGACAATGATTTAATTAAATCTGCTAAAATAAAAAAAGAAAATATTGAACATAATAATCCGGCAACTTTGCAAAATTTTGCTTATAACGTGCGTCGCGATAAGTTTAAAGATCGGCGTGTGCGTAAGGCTATTGATTTAGCATTTAACTTTGAGTGGGCAAATGAAAAACTGTTTTACGGGCAATATCGCCGATTGTTCAGCTATTTTACCAATACCGGTATGGAAGCAACGGGTTTGCCACAAGGTAAAGAATTAGCTATTTTGCAACAATATGCCGATAAATTATCGCCTGATATTTTTAATAAGCCGTATAAATTAACCGTAAATGAAGATATTTACAATTCTCGCAAAAATTTGAAAAAAGCAGTAGCCTTGCTCAAAGAAGCAGGTTTCGATTTTTCAGGTGATAAAATGGTTAATTTGCAAACAGGAGAACCTTTGGAAATTGAGATTTTAAGCAATTCGGCAAACGGTGCTACTTTTACAAAGGTTATGTTGCCGTTTATTGAAAATTTGCGCAAAATAGGTATTAAAGCGGTGTTTCGAAATTTGGAAGTCAACATATTCAAAAATCGTTTGGATAATTTTGATTTTGATATGGCGATTGTTTCTTATCGTGTTTCACAACTTCCGGGCAATGAACAACGCGATTATTGGGGTAGTGAATCTGCCGATATTAAGGGAAGCAATAATATTATAGGTATAAAAAATCCGGTGGTAGATGAATTGATAAAAGGTTTAGTATCGGCGCAGGAAAAAGAAGATTATGTGGCTTATGTTAAAGCGCTGGATAGAGTTTTACTCAGTGAAAATTACATGATTTTTCAGTGGTATTCGCCCTTTTCGCGCATTGCTTATTGGGATAAATTCGGACGTCCGGATACAAATTTGAAAGTTGGGTTTCAACCGTTCACTTGGTGGATTAAGGAGCAATAAAATAATGCGGCAATATATTTTAAAAAGACTCTTATTAATTCCGTTTACTTTGTGGGGGATTATAACGGTTAATTTTGCTATAATTCAATTAGCTCCAGGTGGTCCGGTGGATTATATTCTTGCGCAATATCGCGGAATGAATACTGATGCTAAATCACAGATTACGGCAATGAGCGAGGTTAACAGCAATGCTTCATCCGGTTCTTCATCATCATCAAAATACGTTGGTGCGCAGGGAGTACCGGAGGATTTAATTAAAGCTTTAGAAGAACAATTCGGTTTTGATAAACCTTGGTATTATCGCTACGGCAAGATGCTTAAAGATTATCTATTGTTTGATTTTGGTAAAAGTTATTATCGCGACAAAACTATTGTTGATTTGATTAAAGAGCGGTTACCGGTTTCGGTTTCGCTCGGTTTGTGGTCAACTTTGATAATTTATTTGATTGCCATACCGCTGGGAATTAAAAAAGCACAAAAAGACGGCTCAATGTTTGATACGATTACATCGTTTTTAATTGTCGTCGGTTCAGCAATGCCCGTGTTTTTATTAGCAGTATTTTTCATTGTATTTTTTGCCGGAGGAGTTTATTTGCAGTGGTTTCCATTGCGCGGATTAGTGTCGGATAATTGGGATAGTTTTACACTTTTGCATAAAATAGGCGATTATTTTTGGCATATTACCTTGCCGGTATTAACAATGGTAATCGGCGGTTTTGCCGGTTTGACCATGCTAACCAAAAACTCGTTTTTAGACGAAATAAACAAGCAATATGTTATGACTGCACGTGCCAAAGGCGTTCCGGAAAAGCGTATTTTATACGGGCATATTTTCCGCAACGCCATGCTGATAATTATTGCCGGATTTCCATCACTGCTGATTAAAATGCTGTTCACCGGTTCGCTGTTAATTGAGGTTATTTTTTCGCTCAACGGCTTAGGATTGCTCGGTTACGAGGCAATTATGACGCGCGATTATCCGGTAGTTTTCGGCACACTATACATCTTCGGCCTCTTGGGCTTGGTGCTGAAACTTGTCAGCGACATAACCTACTCACTTGTAGATCCGCGGATTAATTTTGAAAGTAACCGCTGATCACATAAGTTTATCTGTTAAATAAAAAAATATGGATATCAAAAAAAACACCGCCGAATCCACATTAATGAAATCGGCGGTATATTTTATAACAAGAATCCGCTTAATTAATCTTCATCATCCATCGGTTCATTATCATCCCCAATCATTTCGGTGGTTAAATGACCGGCGTCAGCACGAATTTTTGTTTCAATTTCAGCGGCAATTTCCGGATGCTCTTTCAAGAAAATTTTAGCATTTTCTCTTCCTTGTCCGATTTTATCGCCGTTATACGAGAACCATGCACCGGCCTTATCTACAATACCGGATTTAACACCCAAGTCAATTAATTCACCGGTTTTGGATATACCTTCTCCATACATAATGTCAAAGTCAACAGTCTTAAAAGGAGGAGCAACCTTGTTTTTAACAATTTTAACGCGTGTTTGCGAACCGATAACGTCGTCTTTGTCTTTAATAGCGCCAACACGACGAATATCTATGCGCACTGAGGCATAAAATTTAAGAGCATTACCTCCGGTTGTGGTTTCCGGATTACCAAACATTACGCCGATTTTCATGCGAATTTGGTTAATGAATATAATTAAGGTATTGGAACGAGCCACCGTTGCCGTTAGTTTACGCAAGGCCTGACTCATAAGGCGCGCCTGTAACCCCATATGCGAATCGCCCATTTCACCTTCAAGTTCTGCCTTTGGAACCAAAGCAGCTACCGAATCTACTACCATAACATCAATGGCTCCGGAGCGCACCAACGTGTCGGCGATTTCCAAAGCTTGTTCACCGGAATCCGGTTGCGAAACTAACAAATTTTCTACATCTACACCGATTTTTTTGGCATAAGATGGGTCTAAGGCATGTTCAGCATCTACAAAAGCACAAGTTCCGCCTTTTTTCTGCGCTTGCGCAATAACGCTTAATGCCAAAGTGGTTTTGCCGGAACTCTCCGGACCGTAAATTTCAACAATACGCCCCTTAGGCATACCACCAATACCAAGCGCTATATCTATACCTAACGAACCGGTAGAAATTGCCTCGATATCAATATTGGTATTTTGCCCGAGACGCATAACGGAGCCTTTGCCGAAAGCGCGTTCAATTTGGCTTAATGCGGCTTCTAATGCTTTATCTTTTTCCATAATCAAATCCTTACCTTGTTAAAATATCTGTTACTATTTATCTCTTATTTTTTTGCAAAAGGCAAACAATGAATTATTTTATCCGCTGAAATTTGTAACAGATGCTGTAAAACTGTTTGACTTTTATTTTTTTTTAGGGTATAATGAATATAGAACTTTGGTTCGGGGCCTGCAAAGCTCCTATTTGTACCGGTGTTGTTTGTATGCAATGCTGAAACCGTTGTTCCTTTGTACAAATATGATTTTGCACTCCTCTGCCGCCGGTTCGGGCGGCTTTGTCGTTTTAACAAATTAAGGAGAAAAGAGATGTCATGGCAGTCAAGAGATACTACTTGGAAGGAAATGGTGCATAATCCTGAAAGTTACGAAGTGAAACCATTAAGCACCAAATTGAAGGAAATGGGCTTTGCTGAAAATACATTCATGGTTGTCAAAGATTATGAGAACATTAAGGTTAGTGATGGGCAGACGGATGGACATTATAATCTGGTTGAAAATCCTTATGCCTCCTTTGGGGGACAGCATGTTCACCCGTACGAAAAGGAGAAGGGAGCTTTTGCGCGCAATGATTTTCAAGTATATGATGATGAAATGGCCGGTCAAGATATCGGCGGTAAAACGGCTGTCGGCATGGTAGGTTCCAATAATGGTGTTTATGCGGCAAAGGTATACCACGGCAAAGAAATGATAATTACTAAGGATCCGGAAATCATTTATGCTTTACGCGATCAATTACATTTTGCGGACGGAATGGGTGTGCCTATGTCTAATGGCGGTATAATCATTGATTATGAAAAGCGCCGTGAATATGATAATATGAAATTCTGTTGTGCCCGCAAGGCGGATCGTGAAGGTCAGGAGTTGCGCACAGCCGCTGTTCAGCGCGGTGACATTATCACCACTTACGATCCGAATGATAAAGGTTCTGATGGTGTATATAAAAATGTACGCCACTACGAAAAAACTAAAGACGGACATCTCAAGTCAATAGACAGATATCAGGCTAGCCATATATTGCAAGAACAATTACAATATGGTGCTGATACACAAGCCAGTATCAGTCGTGGCCAAAAATTAGATGGCGCTGCCACAAGTAAGATGTTATCTGATAAGTGGATTGACTACGGGGGAAGATAATGCTAACGCTTGAACAGCTTAATGCTTTGAGGGGAATTAAGTCAGATTCGGCTACCTCTACTGATAGAAAAACGCAAGTATCTTCTGCGCAGGGTGTTGCAACTGAAACAGTTGAAATCACAAAAAGTAATACCGCTCCAAAAGTAGAATATCCGGATCCGATAGATATTCCGTGCAAAAATTACACAGATGAGAAAGGACATTTTGCGTATATTGATGCCAACACACATCAAATATCGCATGTTAATTTGGATTCGGGAAAAATTTATACTTGGGATGATGTGTATGCTTTAAGTCTGCAACATGCGGTTGAGCCTTTGTCAGAAGAAGCTCATAAATTGCAATGGCAGCAGGTTTTAAATGAAGATACCGTGTTTGATCGCTTTGGAAGCCCTCTGTTTAGTTTTGATGAAATTCAAAATGCGGTAGAAAAAGCGCAAAATACTTCTGAGGTTGAACCGATTGCCTCGGAAGAAAAGGCAAATGATAAGCCTAAACAAGATCCGTTCGGCTTGTCAATGCCTGAGTAAAATAATTTTTCCTATTAAAAAGCTCGTAATTTATTATACGAGCTCTTTAAATTTGTTAAAATATCAAGTTTTAACGGAGTAATAAATAAGTTCACAAAATTTTCTGCCGATTCCATAACAGAATCGGCAGAAGTAATTTGCAAAACCGTATAATATTAACGTTTGCTGAATTGGTAAGAACGGCGAGCTTTAGCTTTACCGTATTTCTTACGTTCAACAACACGATCATCACGTGTTAAGAATCCGGCTTGTTTCAAAACAGATCTCAATTCAGGCTCATAATCATTCAAAGCCTTAGAAATACCATGTTTGATGGCTCCGGCCTGACCGGATAATCCACCGCCTTTAACTGTGCAAACAACATCAAATTCGTTTTCACGGTTAGTAATAACAAATGGCTGATTGATAACCATTTTCAAAACCGGACGAGCAAAATATTCGTCAATAGTTTTATCATTAACGGTAATATTACCATGTCCCGGTTTAATCCATACGCGGGCAACAGCATCTTTTCTTTTGCCGGTAGCATAAGAACGACCGAATTTATCTTTTACCGGTTTGCGGACAGAAGCGGCTTTAACTTCGGTTTCAGCAACAACTGCAGCAGATTTAATATCTTGCAAAGATTCGATTTTTTTAGCCATTATAAAGCACTCCTTTTATTTTTAGGGTTCTGAGAAGCAATATCCAAAACAACCGGATTTTGTGCCGTGTGTGGATGCTCCGAACCGGCGTAAACTTTTAACTTTGTCATCATCTGACGACCAAGCGGGTTGCGAGAAATCATTCTTTCAACTGCTTTTTGAATAACTCTTTCAGGGAATCTGCTGTTCAAAATCTTACCGGCAGTAGTGTCTTTAACACTACCGATATAACCGGTGTGCTTATAATAGTGTTTATCAGCTAATTTTTTACCGGTTAATTTAACTTTTTCCGCATTGATAACAATGACATAATCGCCGCAATCCAAATTTGGAGCAAAATAAGGTTTATTCTTGCCGCGCAAAATTTTAGCAATTTCTGCGGAAAGACGACCTAAAACTACGCCATCGGCATCAACGACATACCATTTTCTTTCAATGTCTGACGGCTTTGTTGTGTGTGTAGAAATCATTTTACATCTCTTTCTAAAATTAAAAAAATTGTTAAATTCGTGGTCAATATACACAAATTTTTGCACTTGTCAACAAAAAAATGCAAATTTTTCAATATTTTATTATTGCGGTATTATATTACCACAATATTATCCATTTGTTTTTGCGTTAATATTTTCGCTTGATATGTTTTTTTGTGCTTTAATAACATCTATTACCGAAAAAATGCTGTGTAGCTGTTCCACAACTTCCGCCATTGGACGATAATCAGTAGCGCGCCTGAATAAAGATGTTGTTTCAAACATATCTTTGTTAGTATGCACTGCAATTAATAATTTACCGCCGAAAAAGCTAAAATCTACTGCATGGCCGTGAAAAAGTCGTTTGATTTCCACTATTTTTTCCATAAAATGCGGGGTTAAAATATAGCGAGCATCAATTTGGTTGTTAGTATAAACATTCCATTTGCGTAAAAACGATAAATCTTCCAAAACAACTTTTTGAGTGGCTTTTTTAGGATTATAGTGCTGATAAATAAAATAAGTAATTGCCACAAATAAAAAAGCCCCAAAAGGTATTAAAAGCGGATATAAATATCCCCAATCACTGGGTAAACCGGATTCTAAAAAAATATATCCGGCAAAAAATAACGGTACGCTTAAAAGTGATAATGTGATAATGAATAATGGATTATTTTTAATAAATCCCCACCAACGACCTTTGCTTATAACCACTGTTTTGCGATTATATTTTTTTTGAAAATCGAGTAAAATTAACACTCCACGAAAAATGTATATATCATGTTTGTTGCCTTTAATGCGTAATTCTTGCTCTGCCACGTTGATTGAGGTGCCGCTATATGAACCGGAAAAAGATTCGTCGGTTTCCTCACAATTATAATAAGCAAAAAGTTCCGAGGACTTAATATTTTTCGGGTGCGACGAACTGCAACTGTTATGATAGGAAAAATTACCCCAAAAAGAGAGAACTTTTTTCATAGACATATTTTTAGTGTCATCGCGATAATTTCTGATTTGCATATATACGGCGATACATCCGGCAATTATTACTACGGCAGCTATATTCGAAAACCAATCTTGGCCGATATATCCTCTGTTATGAATTGCAAAAACAATAAAAAGCAAAGCAGTATAAGCAAAAAGATAAAGCCAAAACTTTTTCAAATATTTTATGCGTTTTATTTCCAGATTTTCATAGTCTTTTTGCAAATTTTTTTGATAGAATTGCTTAAATTTCGCCTGTGTTTCTGCCAATGATAATTTTTGCGGTGCCATATTTAAAGTTCCTTAAAACAACAATGTCATATTCTACACAATATTATTGAGATTGTAAAGATTTTTTCTTTCGCTAACAAAGTTTTTACATTATTGTGATAGCGATATACAATAAAGGAGAGCGAAGATGAATATATTGTCTTTTGATGTTGGCGGAACTAAAATTGTGTGGGCTTTGCTAAACGAACGCGGCGATTTTGTGTCGGACATAAATAAAGTTGCGACTCCGTCAACCGCTGCCGAGATAGAACAAATTTTTCAAACAGCCGCAGTGCAATATGATTTTGACGGATTCGCATTAGCTACTGCCGGAGTTGTAAATAATAACAGAGTTTTGGGAAAACCGAATAATTTGCCGGCAGGATACGAAAAAATTGATATAGCCGATATTTGTAAAACTCCTTATATTATAGAAAATGACGCCAATGCCGCTACTTGGGCGGAATATCGAATCGGAGAGCTTAAAAATGTGCAACAAGGTGTATTGCTAACCATAGGCACTGCGGTAGGCTGCGGTTTGATTTGTAATGGAATGCTTATGCGAGGAAAAATCGGTGCGGCAGGAGAATATGATTTTAAATTTTCCGGACGCGATTTGCAAAAATTGGCGCAGAATTATTCCTTGGCTAAAAAAGATTGCTTTGCTATTTATGATTTATATAAGCAAAAAAACAATCAAGCCGCAATGATTTATAAACAATGGGAAAACAGGTTGATTGACGGTTTGCAGATGCTTAATCGCTTGTTAGATATTGAGGTCATTGCCTTATCCGGCAGTTTGGCGCAAATTGTTGATTATGAATTTGTTAATGCCGCTATAACAGAAAAAGAATGGCGTAATCCGCCGAAAATTGTTGCGGCAAAATGTTTGAATAACGCCGGAATGGTTGGAGCAGCTTTGCTGTGTATAAATAAAATGAAAGGGGTATAGATGAAAAAGTTACTGTGGAGTTTTGTTTGTTGTTTGTATGCTTTCAGCGCAAATGCACAAATGGGTGATTTATTGGGCACATTGGCGGTAGATGGCACGACCGATGCGGCAGCCATGGAAGGTATAAACAAGATGAATAATGCTATGAATTTGGTTAAGTTTAAGCAGGATTTGGCGCAAGTGCACTCAGAAATTCAAGTGATGTTCATCGGCAACTATGGTGAAGCCAAAAAATCATTGCTTTATTTTCGCGGTCTGAAAGGCTTAGAATGGGATGTTTTACCGGTCAGTATTAATTCTTATTGTTTGGACATTAAGGGGTTGAATAAAGCTCAATGTGAAATTGCCAAAAGTCCGGAGTGGGGTATGGCTGAGATTAAGGTAAATGAGATAAAAAATGGCGAATGTCAACCGTCGGCTAATCATGTCAGTATGTGTTTTTAACATAATTGCCGACAGTAAATTTTCACATCCAATGGAATAAATCAGCCATACTCAACAGAGTTTTAAGGTATTTTTTCGGCTTAAATGGCGGGTATTGAGATGTATCGCGAAACGGAAATTTGTTATCGCTTATTTGGCGAATATATTGCAAAACTTGTTCTTTTTGTTTTTCATCCAAAAAATGCCAGCATAAAACAAATTGATAATCTCGTTCCTTAATTTCCACTGTTGTGTAAAAATCATAATGACGACGAACTTTAACTGTTCCGTCATAAGTGTGTTCAACATCAAAAGTCATCGTTATTTTCCTTTTTTGCTCTTTTGTTGTTAAAAAAACAACCGCCTCAGACAAGACGGCCGGAAGTTCCTAACTATCTAACAGAATAGTGTCGCATATTCGCACACTGCTTCATTTTGCGACCTTCCGACCGTGGCCGGAAAAATTTACGCCCTAAAAGACGCTGTTAGAGAGGTTAGGATACCTCAGACAAGTTACCTCATCTTATGCTCACTATATCACAAAAAAATTCAAAGTCAAACGGTTTCTATCAGAATATCTGAGAAAAATAGATAATGCTCTGAAATGAAAGACAAAAACTTTTTCACAGTTCTTCTAACAATTCTTCCATAGATTGCGGAGCAGATTTTGCCGGAGATGCGGCTGATGCACCAATATCTGTGGCTTCCTTTTCTATTAAATCACCGATATCGTCGTTTTCTTCTTTCTCCATATCGAAGTTGCTGAAATCCACATCTTCAACGTCAATATCTTTTACCGTGCTCAGCATAATATCATGCCAAATTTCTGCCGGCAAATTACCGCCACCTACTTTATTCATCGGTTTTTCATTATCATTACCAACCCAAACGGCTGCCACATATTTATTGGTCCAACCTATAAACCACGCATCTCGATAATTTTGAGTTGTACCGGTTTTTCCGGCGGCAAAAAACGGCAACTTGGCTCGTTGTCCGGTGCCCTGAGTGATAACTTTTTCTAACATTGAAGTTATGCCACGCACAACACTTTGGTCCAAAATACGCTCTTTGGGATTTTCCTGACGCACATAAATCTGTCTTCCATCCTTAGTGGCAACTTCGTTAATGGCATGCGGAAATACTTTTATCCCGCCGTTGGCAATAGTAGCGTAAGCAGTTGCCATATCCAAAACTTTTACGCCGCTGGTGCCCAAAACCATTGCCGGAGCCAATGAAATATCGGTTGAAATTCCCATTTTATGTGCATTGGCGGCAATATCTTTAATGTATAACTCTTGTGAAAGATTAACCGTAGCCACATTCAACGAGTGAGTTAGAGCATAATTCAGGCTTACTTCGCCATAATATTTTTTGGTGTAGTTTTCCGGTTTCCATTTACCGATAGTAATAGGTGCATCATTTATTTTGCTTTCCGGTGTAAATCCGTATTGCAAAGCCGTTAAATAAACAAAAGGCTTAAATGATGAACCAGCTTGACGCTTGGCTTGCACTGCGCGGTTGAATTGACTGCGGTTATAATCAACACCACCAACCATAGCTTTGATAGCTCCGTTTTTATCCATGATTACAACTGCTCCTTCGCTGACTTTTTGCTCCTTGGCATTAAATATTTTTGCTCGCAAAATTTTTTCGGCAGTTTCCTGTAACTTTTGATCAAGCGTAGTAATAATAACAATATCGTCAGAGCGTTCGCCAACAAAGGAGTTAACCTCATCATAAACATATTGTGCAAAATGCTTGCCGCCACTAACACGATATTTACGCCCGTCGCTGATAGGTAAGGAGAGGGCTTGTTTATATTGTTTTTCGCTGATATAACCGTTTTTACGCATATTATCCAAAACAATATCGGCTCTTTTGAGTGAGGCGCTACGCTTAAAAATCGGATTGTAGCGACTCGGCGCTTTCAGCATTCCGGCTAAAATGGCTGCTTCGCGCAAATTCAAATCATAAACACTTTTGTTAAAATACCAATTTGCCGCCGCCTGTGCACCGTATGATCCAGAGCCGAAATAAACGCGATTCAGATACAGAGCCATAATTTGATTTTTGCTCAATTTGTATTCTAACCAAAAAGAGAGTAAGAGTTCCTGCACTTTGCGTTTTATGTTTTTACTCGGAGTTAAAAACACATTTTTTGCTACCTGTTGAGTTATGGTAGATGCACCTTGCGAATAGCGTTTTCTAAAAATATTAGTAATCATTGCGCGCGCAAAACCAAAAATATCAAACCCGAAATGGCTATAAAAATGTCTATCCTCGGTGGCAATAACTGCGTCGGTTAAATTTTTCGGCAGTTTATCCGGATAAATAACTTCGGCGTAAACATTTCCGAACTTGGCAACTTCGTTACCGTTTTCCGCCAACACAACAGTTGAAGGTTCTCGCGAACGAGTTATTGCTTTTTGAATATCAGGCAAGGTTACATAGCAATAAAAAATATAGCCGCAAAGAGCAATAAACAGTGTCAAACAAGTATATAAACACCATTTAAATAACCTCCGCTTCCACGAAATTTTATTTCCAGTGCTTGTTTTCTTTTTAGCGACTTTATTTTTGACGGGAGTGCGCCGTCTTGTTTTTTTATTTTCTGATTTATCTACTGATTTGCTTGTTTTTTTACGTTGCGTTTGCGGCATATCATTCCCCATTAAAAATTGAGCTATCATAACGCACAGAAGTTAAAGAAATTATAAAGCTTGGGAGTAAATTTTAAAATACTTTGCGCAAACAAAAAAAGAGTTTATATTACATCTTGGGAGAAAATAAGATGGCTAAGGTTTGTTTAATAGACGGTTCTGGATATATTTTTCGCGCTTTTTATGCATTGCCGATTATGACGGCGCCAAACGGAACTCCGGTTAATGCTGTTTACGGGTTTGTTACTATGTTTATGCGCCTTATGAAAAATATTCCGTGTGATTATTGCGTGGTTTTATTAGATGCCAAACGGCAAAATTTTCGCAATAATATTTTTCCGGCTTATAAAACAAATCGCGCAGAAACACCTGAAATGCTTATTCCTCAATTTGATTTAATTCATCAAGCCATTGAAGTTATGGGTTTTCCCTATGTTTTGCAAGAAGGTTATGAAGCCGATGACTTGATTGCCTCATATACCAAACAAGCATTGGAACAAGGGCATGAAGTTGTTGTGGTTTCGGCAGATAAGGATTTAATGCAGCTCATGAGGCCGCAAGTGCAGTTTTATGATGCAATGAAAGATAAATTTTTTACCCGTGAAGACGTAAAAGAAAAATTTGGTGTTTATCCTGAAAAAATAGTAGATGTTCAGGCGCTTTCCGGCGATAAAATAGATAATGTTCCGGGAGTTCCCGGCATAGGCCCTAAAACGGCTGCTGAATTGGTTAACGAATATGGTTCATTGCAGAGGGTTTTGGATAATGCCGATAAAATAAAACAAAATAAACGTCGCGAATTGATCGAACAAAATAAAGAAGCGGCACAAATATCTTTAAAATTGGTTACTCTGAAAGACGATGTTCCGCTTGAACATGATATAAGTTTGTTCAAATGTTGTGCACCGGACGCTCCAAAACTTTTGGCTTTTGCCGATGAGCTTGGCTTTAAAAGTATTCGCCCAAAATTAGAAAAATGGGCTCAAGAGCGCGGGTGTAACACTGAAAATAACATTCCCGAACAACAAAATATTCAACCGCAAGTGCAACAACATATCATAAAAAGTCGTGCCGAATTAGAAGACCTTTATAAACAGATTAAAAGATCATCGCAAGTGGCTCTGCAAATGATTTACGAAAACGGACAAGTGTGTGGATTTAATTTAAGCGCTGACGCGGTAAATGCTTTTTATATTGATTTGCCACAGGAAAAAGATTTTGCCGATTTATTTTCTTTTGAAAATATTCCGGTTTTGGAGCGTGGAATAATTCTTAAATTTTTGCAGGCGGTTTGCGAAGATGAAAATATTTTGAAAATTGCCGCCGATTTAAAAGGACAATGGCACTCTTTGAATGATTTGTGCGGCAAGCGGCTGAATTTGTTTCCATACGATGATATTTCGGTTATGAGTTATGATTTGGACAGCTCGGAACATGGACACAGTTTACCTGAACTTTGCGAAATATTTTTAGATGTCGCCCTAAAAGAGCTTAAATCTTCCGCTCGCAATAAAACAACTCCGGAAGTTTCTGCCGAACAGGAAAAATATCATTATTGTGCTGCCGCGTATGTTATGCAACTGCATAAGCTGTTAAAAAATCGCTTGTTTGCCGAACATAAAAATTATGTTTATGAAATGCTTGACCGCCGATTGATTGAAGTACTGCTTAAAATGGAGGAAGAAGGCATAGAGATAGATGATAAACGTTTGCAAGAGCTGGATGCTGAATTTACTAAGCAGTTATTGCAAATAGAAAAAGAGATTTATATGCTGGCGGGAGAGGAATTTAATTTGGCTTCGCCTAAACAAATCGGCGATATTTTGTTCGTTAAAATGGGCATAAAAGGCAAAAGAACTGCTAATGGCAATTTTAATACAGGTGCCGAGGTTTTGGAACAATTAGCCGAAGAACACGAATTGGCTGCTAAAATTTTGGAATGGCGTACTTATGCCAAATTAAAATCAACCTATACAACTGCATTGCTTGAAGTGCGCGACAAAAATAATCGTGTGCATACCACTTTTTCACAAACGGTGGTTAATACCGGTCGGTTGGCTTCGTCCAATCCAAATTTACAAAATATTCCGAACCGCACGGAAATAGGGCGTAAAATACGCGAGTGTTTTGTGGCTAAAAAAGGTTATAAATTAGTGGCCGCCGATTATAGCCAGATGGAATTACGTTTAATGGCCGGTGTTGCCAATGTTAAAGCTCTGAAAGAAGCATTTTTATCAGGTGCTGATATTCATGCCGCAACTGCTGCGCACGTGTTTGGGCTGCCACTTGATGAGGTTGATCGGGAACATCGCAGTCGAGCTAAGGCAATTAACTTCGGTATAATCTATGGTATATCGCAATTTGGTTTAGCAAAGCAAATCGGCATATCGCGAGATGACGCCAAACGGTATATAGATTCTTATTTTGCCATAATGCCGGAAGTTAAAAAATATATGGAGCAAACAGCAGAATTTGCACATCGTTACGGTTATGTGGAAACTCCTTTGGGGCGCAAATGTGCGGTTGGAGGGATAAATGATAAAAATCAGCGCATAGTATCTTTTGCCGAGCGTGCAGCAATTAACGCGCCAATTCAAGGAGGAGCGGCAGATATTGTTAAATTGGCAATGCAACAAGTAGATTATGCTCTAAGGGAGCAAAAATTAGATGCTAAACTTTTGTTGCAGGTTCACGATGAATTGGTGGTGGAAGCAAAAGCCGAACAAGCCGAACAAGTAGCAAAATTGTTGCATGAAATCATGGAAAATGCTACCGATAACGCAGTTAAAATGGTAGTAGAAACCGGTATTGGTGATGATTGGCAATCCGCACATTAAATGACAGAAATATGAAAAAAACTTTGATTTATATTTTGAAAGTCCTATTCCTTTAGAAGCGTGTATAGAATTGATTTCATACGATTGGACGGAATCAAATATCGGTGCCATTAATGTCGGACAAAGTTCATGGGGAAAGTTCTTATCAACCCCTATTGATATTGATAAAGCGATTGATGTTTGTTCTACTGCTGAAAATAAAAATGGGCAAGGAAGCTTTGATATTATATTTTATTTTGATATAGACGTAAATGCCGAACCGTGGAAAACAAGGCTAAAATAATTATATCGTATGTGAATAACTTAACCGTCGGTTTTATGACAGAATCGGCGGTTATCTATTGAAGTGTAAAAAAATTGACAATAGGCGTAAAAACATATTGACAAGCCGATTAAAATGTGTATAATCCGCCTTAATGTTTAATAGATAACTTAATAGAAGAGTAAAAAAATGGCAAAAGCAGTAAAGATTAAAATTAAATTGGAAAGCAGCGCCGGTACCGGTTCTTTCTACTTGGCAGAAAAAAATCCGAGAACTCATCCGGAAAAGTTGGTGGTTAAAAAATTTGATAAAAAATCACGCAAACACGAAGAGTTCGTTGAAAAGAAAATCAAATAATTCTTCTGCATAAAGGTTTTAGAAGGAGGTTTCGGCAAAACGAACCTCTTTTTTTAGTCTTGTTTTTCAAGCGGATGTGCTTTGCGATACTCTTTTTGCATAGTTTTGGTTTGAACATCGGTATAACGTTGAGTGGTAACCAGCGAAGAATGGCCTAACAGTTCTTGAATGGATCGCAGGTCAACTCCCGCAGCCAATAGTTGGGTGGAAAAAGAATGACGTAAGGCATGGGGCGTCAAGTTATCAGAAAGGCCAAGCACGCCACGTAACTTTTGCACCTGACGTTGGATAATCCGCGGACTTATACGTTCGCCTCTGGCTCCGACAAACAGTGGCTCTCCTACACTTAGTTTGTATGGGCTTTCGGCGAGATAATTGGCTATATTTTGCCATATTATCGGCAATACGGGAACGATTCTTTCTTTGTTTCCCTTACCTTTTATGCGAAGGAACTCGCTTTCGGCATTAATATCGCCAATATTTAAAGACAAGGCTTCGGATATGCGCAATCCGCAACCGTAAAGCAAGGTTAAAATTGCCTTATCACGGAGTCCTTGCCATTTAGAAGAGGCAATTTTTTCGGATTTTTCTAATAAATCAAAAGATTCGTCCTCATCCAAAGCTTTGGGTAAAATTTTTGGTTTACGCGGGGAAGATATAACGCTGATTGCCGAATTTTTGGCAATATCATTGGCACTCAACCATTTAAAAAAACTTTTTATTGCCGAAAGTTCACGTCCCATGGATGACTTATTGATATATTGCGCCGCACGCATACTTAAAAAACGTCGAAAATCATGAACTTCAAGCGCTGATAATTCGTTAAGTGATAGTTTTTGTTTAGGATTTATCTTTTGTAAAAAAATGGCTAAATCACGTGAATATGCGTCAAGCGTGTGTGCAGAATATGCCCGCTCATGCAACAGCCAATCTTGCCAACGCTTTACCAAAGGAAGCAAAGTTTCATCGGCATTAAACTTTATTTCCTGTTTCATAATTTACTTTATTACCTCATTTTCATAAATGCCAAACAATGCACTGCGCGGCATCCAACCGGAAATATTTTCAAACTTAATTAGACACATACCTTGCGGTTCAGGACATTCTTCTATTTCTCCGACAACACCGTCTTCTACTTTGGCGGATACGCGAGAATCTTTTTCCGGTTTGGCATAAATATTGTTTTCGCCGGCATTAACTACTTTTACAAAGCGGCGTCCGGAAAGCATCGCCTTATGAACCCACGATTCCGTGCCTTCCCAATCTTTTATTTTGCGCCATAGTTCAAATTCGGCGATAATTTCTACCGGTGCACCCTTTTGTTTATAAACCCATGCAATAGGGTAACGAGTGCTTGGACCGGTTCGCGCATTAATCAAACTTGAACGTAGCGAAACCATTCGTGGCAAAGTCAAACCGCTTTCGCTTTCTTCCGCTCGAGCACAATTTAAACCGCCAAAAAACAAAACCAAAGCAAGCAATATGCCGAAAGATGACTTCATAATTTATTCCTTTTTACTTATTTTAAATTATTATGCCGTAGATATATAAATAAAAGGTAAAAAATTTTTAGGGAGTTGATAAAAAATGGATTTAATTCAAACCATAAAAGATTTGGTCAAATTTCGCACCGAAACAGGTAATGCCTCAGAAATAGCCAAAGCGGCAGAATATATTAAACAAAAATTCGCTGAAACTGCGGCAAAAGTTGATATTTTTCAAACAACGGCTTCACCGGTTATTTTTATTCGCAATACGGATTCACTTGATTTCGATGTGATTGTTTTGGGGCATATTGATGTTGTGCCGGCTGATGACAAGATGTTTGAACCAATAATTAAAGAAGGCAAGATGTTTGGGCGCGGCACTTTGGATATGAAATCATTTGCTGCGGTGGCGCTTAATTCCATGGAATATGCCGTTAATAATAATTTAGCGCTCAAATTCGGAGTTATTCTTTCAACAGATGAAGAAAAAGGTAGCAAGTCAACAGAATCATTTTTGACCGCATATCCGAATATCAATGCAAAAATCGTTTTAGATAATGATGTTGGCGGAGATATTACTAAAATTGTAAGCAAATGTAAAAATCCGGTGTTTGTAAAACTTATTTCCACCGGAAAAGAGGCACACGGTTCTACTCCATGGAATGGAATTGATGCCAACGAATTGTTGTTTAAAACTTGGCAAAATATCCGTAAAATATACCCGTATTATTCCTTAGAAATTGCACAACCGAGCGATACTTGGTTTGACACAGTGCATTTTGCCACTATCGAGGGTGGACAGGTTTCCAATATAATTTCCAATTATGCCGAGGCGTTGTTAGATTTCCGTTTGACCGAAAATTCAAGTGTAGAAAATTTATGCAAGAATTTGAACTCATGTATGGAAAAAGGTGTGGAATATAAAATTGTTTCGCAAAGCACACCGGTGGTGATGGATGAAAGTAATCCGTATATTTTGGATTATAAACGGTTTGCTGAAAATATTATGGGGCGAAAAATTGAGTTTGAACATATTGGCGGTGCCACGGATTCGCGTGCGTTTGCCGTTAAAGGATCGGTAGTTATTATGCACTCCGGCACAGGTGATGGTATGCACGCATCTGATGAGTGGGTTGATTTGGAAAGTGTTAAGCAAATTGCCGATATTCAAATTAAGTTTTTGGAACATTTGGCGAAAAAATAAAGCTAAGCGAAAGGAGGATGAAAATCCTCCTCGGTGTAATAAGAAAATTCTCCATTTATGCATGGAATTGGTTGAAAATTTTTCAGCAGTGACCGGTTATGTTGATGAAGCTGTCTAAGCGAATGCCGCTTTCATCTAAGGCTCGTTGCCATTTTTCCTCGTCTTTTGTTCTAAACAGCAAATCTTTATTTGAGTCAATTACCAACCAGTCATTATTATAAATTTCATGTTCTAATTGCTGAGGCTGCCAAAAAGAATATCCTAACGCCACTAACTTATCCTCCGGTCCGTTATCCAATGCAATATCAGCAATAATTTCTGTGGTTGATGATACGGCTATTCCGTTACTTACTTCAATAGTTCCGTCTTTCATATAATCTGTTGAATGCAAAACCATACCACGAATTTGTTCAACCGGTCCTCCCTCGTATAAATTAACGGCATTTAATTTGGCCAAATTTTGTGCCGGCAATTTCAAAGTCAGGTCGGAGAAAGTATATTTTTCCAAACGCTTGTTAATAATCAACCCCATGGCTCCGCGTTTGCCGTGAGAGCATATATATACTACCGAACGCTCAAAACACCCACCTTCATCAAGGTGTGGCATTGCTACCAAAAACTTGCCGGTTAAGGCATATTGCTCATCAAATTCATCCATTTTGTCATAAACCATAAAAACTTCTTTTTTTTTTACAAATTTTAGTATATCATAAATTTAGCTAAAAATGAAGAACAATTTTGCAAAAAAAAATGAAAAAATTATATTTTTATATAGTATCGGCATTTTTATTTTTCAATAGTTTTGCCTTTGCAGAAAATAAAATTGTTTTGCCCGATGATTTTGAGGGCGAATACACGCGTGCACAAGTTGCTAATCTGCAACAGGAAAATCCGGTTGCTTTGAGCAATGAGCAGATTTTAAATATCTTTCTTGAAATAGGAACATATTTTTATAATAAATACCCTTATGAAGCTTTTTATGAGGAAGATTTTATTGAAAATTTGCGTCCGTTTTTTCCCGGAGCTACCGATGCACAATTAATGGAACGTCTTTATGTTATACGTAATGCTGTCGCCGTCATTGATAAGGGAAAGGAAATATATAATAAATTTGTGCAAAAATATTTAACTCCGCACACATACCGCAAAGTCCATAAATACTCCGATTACGATCATGATGATGAAGTTCCTTATATGGAAGCAAAACCCGGACATTTTATCAAGGTATATAATTTCAAAAAATTTTTAACTTACAGCCAAAATGAAGATGAAATTAAAGCTATTGCCGATTTTGAAAACGCGAATAAAAAAGAAAAAGGCATTATGGACCATATTAAGGATATTACCGAAAAATTAGAATGGAAAAAACTTTTTCTGTATGGTACGGTATATAAAAATCCGTTGCTTTCCGAAATAGGAATATCACCTTTGCAAAACTCCTCGGATATAAGCATTAACCTTATTTCTCGCGATATTTATATTGACGGTAAAACGCAAATGGATTATGGTATTCATATTGCTACGCAACCTTTTTCTTTTGTTTTGGCAAATAATATCAGTCCCAATAACCTAAAACCGCAGATGGATTTCAGTGCGTCGGAAAATGTTAAAGATGTGCAAATATTATACCCGACTCCGCTTTATACCACAGCTTATCCGTTTGCTCACAAATATTTCGGCGATTTTATGATTCCGCTGAAAGTTGAGGTGAAAAATCCGGAAAAACCAATAATCTTGCGCGTAAATGTTGTTCTTAATTCGTGCGATAATAATATGAATTGCACTGCCGAGCATTTTGATTTGGAGCAAAAGACAGATCCTTCCGGAGACGAAATTTTTGATAACGGATACGATAATTTTTTTGCGCAAAGCCTCAATAATTTGCCTGATAGCAAATGGTCTAAGCTTGAACTGCGAAAGTTTGTGGTTGATAAAGAAAACGATAAACAAATAGTTCGTTTGGAATTTAAGGCAGAAGAAAATGTTGGCAGTTTTAAGGTGTTTTTAGAAGAAAAAAACGGTTATACCAAGTTTTCGGCTCCACTAATAAGTTTACATGACAAAAAAATATATGTGCGAATGGAACCGCTGTTTGCTGACCAAAATCCGAATTTGCAAGATGAAGATTTTGTTATTACCGCGGTTTTGAATAATAACAATGCCTATCAAAATACCGTTCAACTAAAAGCAGCTTCAATCTTTGATGTTGATACACCGGAGCTTAACATGGGGTTGATTTTTTTGGCATTTGTCGGGGGATTTATTCTTAATTTTATGCCATGCGTGTTTCCGGTTTTATCATTAAAAATTGCTGCGTTCAGTCGTAATCGTCGGGCAGAGGTTCTAAAACGCGACTTATTGGCTACGACGGGAGGAATTTTTGCCGGTTTTACTTTGTTGACGCTTTTGTTGCTGATGGCAAAATATTTGGGCTATTCGTTAGGCTGGGGAATGCAATTTCAAAATATGACTTTTTTGGTGGTGATGACCTTTATTTTAGCGTCATTTGCCGTTGTATTGCCGAAAATGAACTTTTCCTCCCTGTTAAAATATGTGGGTGGAACAAATCGGGCCAATTTTTTGCTGGGCACATTGATAGTTTTGCTTTCAACGCCATGTACCGGACCTTATTTAGCAACGGCTGTCGGGTTTGCATTATCCGGCACATACCTTGATATTGTTTGCATTATGTTCGCTGTTGCTTGTGGATTGTCGGTCCCTTATTTAGCGACTTTATGCTTAAAAAATCCGGAAAGATTATTTCCGAAACCGGGAGCATGGATGCAAAAATTACATATTGTCGTGAATATAATGCTGTATTTAACGATAATTTGGTTTATGTCACTGATATGGGGACAAACAAGTTGGACATTTATGGCTATGTTTGCGGTGGTGTTGTTGGTGTTTTTGTTTATCTTCAATCTTTATCTTTTGTTTCAAGAATATTTAGAGGGTATTTTTACCGAAGAGGTTGCGGCGTATATACCGCGCATACAACGCGGAAGCCATATTTTTATCTTTTGTATTTTTGTTATTTGCAACATTTTGTGCGCATATTATGCCAAACAAAGCTATAACGCTAATTATGAAAAAAATATGCTTAGTCGCCAAACATTGATAGATGAAGATCTGATTCGTCAACATTTGCAAAAAGGACACTCTGTGTTATTAGAAATTGGTGCTGATTGGTGTATGACCTGCCATGTTAATAACCTTTTATTGTTCAATAAGATAAATATGCAAAAATGGAAGGAAGTTTATAATTTAGAGTTTATCCGTGTGGATTGGACAGATTATGAGCAAAAAACACTTGATTATATGGCTCGTTACGGGCGTAAAGGATTGCCGTTTTATGTTTTATATACGCCGCTGATTCGTGAAGGCTTGGTTTTGCCGGAGGTGTTTTATATTCAGGATTTTGAGCAAATATTAAATGACACTGTGGCAAGGTAAGTCATCGCTTTGTAGCAAAAATCATGCTTGTGTATAAACGGCATAAACGTTGAAATCAGTAAATTTTTATGCTAAATTCACTTTGATTTTTGCAAATGAAAGGATTACTATGGCAAATAATGCGCGCTACAACGGTAAAAGCAGTTTTGACGAATGGCGGCAAAGCTGGCAAAATGAAGAACGTTACAATTTTAGAACCATTGAAAGTAAATGGCAAAAAATTTGGGAAGATGAAAAAGCCTATAAGGTTGATATAGATCATAACAAAGAAAAATTTTATGCTTTGGTTGAGTTTCCATATCCGTCCGGAGCCGGCTTGCATGTAGGACATCCTCGTTCCTACACTGCGCTTGATGTTATTGCTCGCAAAAAACGTATGCAAGGTTATAATGTTTTGTATCCGATGGGATTTGATGCTTTTGGTTTGCCTGCCGAAAATTATGCCATAAAAACCGGAGTTCATCCGGCTATTTCAACTAAGGAAAATATTGCTAATTTTACTCGTCAGTTAAAATCTATCGGTTTTTCATTTGATTGGGACAGATGCTTTAACACTTGTGATCCGGAATATTATAAATGGACGCAATGGATGTTTATCCAGTTTTGGAAACATGGTTTGGCTTATAAAGATAAAATAGCAATTAACTGGTGCCCGTCTTGCAAAGTAGGTTTAGCAAACGAAGAAGTTGTTAACGGTTGTTGCGAACGTTGCGGAGCACAGGTTGTACGCCGCGATAAGGAACAATGGATGTTGGCAATTACCAAATATGCCGACAGACTGATAAACGATTTGGAACAAGTTGATTTTATTGATCGCGTGAAATCTACGCAAGTTAATTGGATAGGCCGTTCAGAGGGTGCCGAACTGACTTTTGAATTAACCGATAAAAATGGTAATAATTTAGGTAAACAAATGGTTGTATACACCACTCGTCCGGACACTATTTTTGGTGCAACATACGCGGTTATGGCTCCGGAACATAAATTTGTTGCCGAATTGGCAGATAAGTTTGAAAATGCTGCCGAAGTAAGCAATTATGTTGCCGAAACTGCAAAAAAATCAGAGCTGCAGCGCACTTCCGATACTACTAAAACAGGTGTAGAATTAAGAGGAATTAAGGCGCGTAATCCTTATACAGGCGATTTAATTCCGGTGTTTATTTCCGATTATGTGCTGACAGGTTACGGTACAGGTGCTATTATGGCTGTTCCGGCGCATGATCAGCGCGATTATGATTTTGCCAAAGTATTTAATTTGCCGATTATTCAGGTTTTGGCCGGTGGAGATATTTCACAATCTGCTTGGGAAGAAGATGGCGAGCATATCAATTCCGGCTTTATGAACGGAATGAATAAAGAGCAAGCTATGACTGCCGCAATTAAATATGCAGAAGATCATGGTTTTGGTAAGTCTAAGGTTAACTTTAAACTCCGTGACTGGGTATTTTCGCGTCAACGTTATTGGGGTGAGCCAATTCCTATGGTTTATTGTGAACATTGCGGTTGGCAACCTATAAATGAAGCCGATTTGCCTTTGACTTTACCAGATGTTCCGGATTATCGCCCGAATGATAATGGGGATTCGCCGCTGGCAAATGCAACCGAGTGGGTAAATACAATCTGTCCGAAATGCGGTGCGTCGGCACGCCGTGAAACAGATGTTATGCCTAACTGGGCAGGTTCTTCTTGGTATTTTCTGCGCTACTGCGATCCACATAATGACAAGGAATTTGCCTCACAAGAAGCTTTAAAATATTGGATGAATGTGGATTGGTATAACGGAGGAATGGAGCATACTACGCTGCACTTGTTGTATTCGCGTTTTTGGCATAAGTTCCTTTATGATTGTGGTTATGTTCCGATGCCGGAGCCATATCAGAAGCGCACTTCGCATGGTATGATTTTGGCATCTAACGGCGAGAAAATGAGCAAGTCGCGTGGCAATGTGGTAAATCCGGATGATATTGTTGAAAATTACGGTGCCGATACGTTCCGTTTATATGAAATGTTTATCGGACCTTTTGACCAAGTTGCTATGTGGTCGGAAGAGAGCCTAAACGGCGTATATAGATTTGTCAGTCGTGTATATTCGTTGTTTGCCAAAGTTTATGCTGACAGCAATGCGCCAATGAC
Organism: Alphaproteobacteria bacterium; assembly: GCA_017480745.1. Classification (GTDB taxonomy): domain Bacteria; phylum Pseudomonadota; class Alphaproteobacteria; order RF32; family CAG-239; genus RUG410. The sequence goes on along the minus strand of JAFUSA010000008.1, from coordinate 75,530 downwards.
GGATAAAGATTTGCGCGCTATGCACAAGTGTATTTTAGAAGTTACCGAACGTATTGATCAGATGAAGTTTAATACAGCAGTATCTTCTTTAATGACTTATGTTAATTATATGGCGGAAATGCAAAAAATTCCGGCAACCATGTATGCAACACTTTTGAAATTATTAAGTCCGTTTACGCCGCATTTGGCCGAAGAAATGTGGGCGCGTATGGGGCATAATACTCTGATTGTGGCAGAATCTTGGCCCAAAGGAGATGTCAAATTAGCGGAAGATAATGTGGTAACTTTGGGTGTTCAGGTTAACGGCAAAATGCGCGGAACCATAACTATTGCCAAAGATGCCGATAAATCAATCGCCGAAGCAGAAGCTTTGAAACTTGATACAGTTGTTCGCCAGCTTGAAGGGCAAACCGTTAAGAAAATAATTGTAGTTCCAAATAGGATTGTAAACATTGTTGCGTAGTAAAAAATTTATAGCTTGTGTTCTTATCTGCGGGCTTTCTGCCTGCGGATTTGAACCGTTGTATGTAGAAAAAACTTCCGGCGAAGATTTATGGTATTATAACAACCAGTATGATACCGATATTGTGCGGGAAATGAGCCAAATAAAAGTTGAATCAGTTAGTGATCGCATCGGTCAACTGATAAAAAATGAACTTATGGATACATTTAACCCGCATGGAACGCCGAAAAATGCCAAATATTTTTTAAAGTTGAGTCCGGTTGATAAATATACCACCGAGCAAGCTTTGCGTGACGATATTACGGCTACGCGTGAAAAAGTGCAATACAGTGTTAATTATCAGCTTTGGAGCAAAGAAAGCGGACAGCTTGTCAGCGGTAATAGTATCACATATTTAAGTTATGATTTATTGGATAATCCGTATTCTACCACTATGGATAAGAAAAAAATCGAAAAAGACGGTGCAAAAATTATTGCCAATGACATATCTTTGCGCATTGGCGCATACTTCCATTCAATAAAAACCAAACGTGGAAATCCGGATGAATTTTAAGCCCGAGCAATTAGAGCGTTTTTATAAAGCTCCAAATCCGGAAGTTAAGTGCGTGATTCTCTTTGGAACAAACGAAGGGGAAATCGCCATGTTGCAAAAGAAGTGTGTTGAAGCTGTTTGTGGCACGGCAAATGACGCCTTTGGTTGCACTGTTTTGCAAATGGAAAATATATCAAAAGATGGTGCTGAGATTTATGCTGACTATCATGCACAATCGTTGATGGGCGGCAGACGTGTTACTGTTGTTAAAAATGCCGATAATAATTTGGCGCCGTTACTTAAATCAATGTTGCCGGACTATGATGGCGAAAATTTGTTGGTTATTTCTTCTACAAGTTTAAATACAAAATCAGGTTTAATTGCATGGGCAAAGGATAGGGCGGATGTTATAACTGTCGGCTGTTATGAAGAGCGTGAAACGGATATCGCCGAGGATACAGTTAAAATGTTGCAAGAATATGGCATATCAGCAGACGCTGCAACTATACAGGCTCTGACAGCCCGCCTTTCGCCGGATAGAAAAGTTAATCAAAGCGAAATTGATAAATTAGCTCTTTATTTGGGTGAACGCAAGTTAGCAACGATTGAAGACGTGGATGTGGCAGTGAGCGATGTTGCCGGTGCAAATTTTGAAGATTTATGTTATTATGTTGCCGGCGGCAATGTATTAAAGGCTTGCAATATGTTCAATCGCTTGATTAAAGAAGGAGAAGAACCGGCAATTTTGATACGGCAAATAGAATATCATTTCAGCAAGCTGCTTGAATGTGTTGCAAAATTAGAGATAGGAACTTCAGTTGATGAGGCGTTAAAATCTATTCGTCCGCCACTGATGTTTTATCGCAAAAACGATTTTATGAAACAATTAAGGGTTTGGAATAAAGAGAGAATATTAAGCGCCTTAAAAGTTCTTTATGAGTGTGAACGCGATTGCAAAACCACCGGATATCCGGCAGAACAGGTGGCAAATCACACGGTTTTGCGTTTGTCCGGCGCCGTAAAAAAATTTAGCTAAATTAAAAGATATATAAAAATTTTATGGTCGTTTTTGCAAAAAGTATTTGACTTTTGCCACTTTTGTGGTATAGTAAAACAGAACTTCGGTTCGGGGCTGTCGTAGGCTCTTGTTATGGTAGGTGTTTCTTACACCGTTATTGGATATGTGATAAATGTCTCCGATTTGGTCGGGGAGCTTGCAGTGGATGTTCAGAGCGTTAGCTTAAAGATTGCAAGGGTCATTTACCATAACATGATTTACGAACTCCCCTGCCGCCGTTTTGGGCGGCATTGTCTTTTATCAACAGTTTTTCTGTAAAAGGAGATGTAATTATGAAAAGCTTTGAAATTAAAAATATAAATTGCCACGCTGCGCTCACAATGACAGAGAACACTCAGAGTGGTCGTTCGATGATAGAAATGCTTGGTGTGTTGGCCATAATCGGCGTTTTATCGGTTGGCGGAATAGCCGGATATTCAAAAGCAATGCAAAAATATCGCATCAATAAGACGATTGAACAAATAACACTTATTGCCGGTAATGTGAGAACATTTTTTGCCCCGCAAGGCAATTATGACGGAGTGCATTGTGAGTGTAATAATAGTCCTTGCGGGGGGCAATCATCCGGTGATGGTTGTCCGGTAATTAAAAAAGCTAAAATATTGCCCGATGAGATGGTTGTAACAGACAACGCAGGATTAATTACGGAGATTAGCAATGCTTTTGGTGGTAATACTAATTTAGATACGTATGGTACAAGAGGATTTTATATTGATTACCAAATAGCATATAGCGAAGAAGTGTGTATTGAGTTGATCAGTCAAGATTGGAGTAATACCGGTGCATCATCTGTTGGCTTAGATTATCCACGAGATATTTATGACTTTAATACCACTACTGTTAGTCTTGAAGATGCTGTTTCTCTTTGTTCTACAGCATTGCAAGGATGTAAATCTTATAATTTTACTTCACTTTGTCCGTCATTACGTTTGCTATTTGATAAATAACAATTTTACCGGAAAAGTTGCTTATAATGCGCCTCATCATAATAACTATTGGCGATGTTTCCTATCATCGGTTGCTTTCAAAATTAATTCGCGGGTCAACCAGTGAATAGGTAATATCGCTGATTAGTTTCATCACTAAGCCCAAGAGGCCGAAGATGTATAGTGTGCCGAAAACTACCGGATAATCGCGCGTCATAATTGCCTCGTAGCCGAGCAATCCTAAGCCGTTGAGCGAAAAAATAACCTTATTTTTTCATAGCTTCGGCGCCGGAGATAACGTCGATTAATTCGTCGGTTATCTCCTCTTGGCGCTGTTGTTGATATTCCAAATTCATAATAGCCAAGTTTTCATCAATATTTTTTTCCGCATTTTGCATATTGGTCATACGCGTATAATGCTCCGCCGCCAAAGAAGAATTAATCAATTTTGAAAGTGCACTCATCAACATTTCTTTGACCAAAGCAGCAAACATTTTTTGCGGTTCCACCGGTAACATCGGAATATTATTCGTTTCCCATTTTTGCGCTTTGAGCTTATGCAAACGCTCTACGGCAAACGGAATAATATCGCGTTTTTCCAAATTAACGGTTGAGTTGTTTTTGCGCTGATGAAACCAAACGGAAACATTTGTAACATGCTCTTTGCGGGTTGCTTCATCTATTTTTAAAATTACGCTTCCAGCCAAACCGGCAACGGCTTTTACTGAGTTAACCATACCGTAACATGTCCATAAATTCCAACCGGTTTGCTCAGACATCATTGCCAAACGCTTGCCTAAAATCATAAAAATAATATCTTGTTTGGCAATATGACGTTGCTTCATATCCTTGTTTACGGCCTCAATAATTTCCTTATTAAAGCGTCCGATCATTCCGTTATCCGAGCCGATTAAAACATACAGATATTTATTTTTGATAATTGCCTGTTTATTAATGTTTGGAATTCCGTGATTAATTATCAATGCATGAAAGGCATCGCGAATGTTGCGGCGATATTTATCTAAAACGGCGTTTGCTTGTTCATATTGACCAATACTCACCGACGAAAGCATTTTCATATTATTGACAATTTCGCGCAAATCTTCGGTTGTTTTAATTCGTCTTTTTAAGGCTTCAATCGGCATCAGAATATAATTCCTCTCGTATTAAACCTTGTTTGATGGCGTTAATTAATTCTGCTATTTCCTCTTCGGTCAGTTTTTTTCGGGCATTTATTTCTGCCTGCAAATCGGCAAACTGAGTATGAAAAACATCCAAAACGATTTGTTGCGCTTTATTGTTCTTCTCATTGTTCAAACCGTCAAATAAACCGGCGTTGGCGCTCATAAATACGGCAATTTGATCTGCCGCCGGCAAAGGATGGTATTGCCTTTGTTCCAAAACAAAGCGAATGGCTTGTCCTCGGGCAATGCGTTTTTGTGTTTCCTTATCCAGTTGAGTGCCGAACTTTGTAAATGATTCTAACTCTTCAAATTGAGCATAAAACAATTTAAGCGGTCCGATTAGCGATTTATAAGCCGGTAATTGAGCATCTCCACCTACGCGTGAAACGGATTTTCCCGTGTCTATCGCCGGCATAATACCTTTTTGAAACATTGGAGCCGATAAATAAATTTGCCCGTCGGTAATGGAAATAATGTTAGTAGGAATATAGGCGGAAATGTTACCGGCTTCGGTTGCTACAATCGGCAAAGAAGTAAGTGAACCGCCGCCAAGTTCCTCTCGCAAATGTGTTGAACGCTCCAACAGACGTGAGTGAATGTAAAAAATATCTCCCGGAAAAGCCTCGCGTCCCGGTGGTCGACGCAACAACAACGACATTTGTCGGTAGGCTCTGGCATGATTGGTTAAATCATCATAAACTATCAGCACATCACGTCCTTTTTCCATAAAATATTCGCCGATTGAGGTGGCCGCATATGGGGCAACATATTGCATTCCGGCCTCGTCATTAGCCGAAGCGACAACAACTATTGTATTTTGCAAAACATCATATTTTTCCAAATCGGCAATAACTCCGGAAACAGCGGAATTGCGCTGCCCGATGGCACAATAAATATTTATAACGCCGCTGTTTTTTTGGTTAATCATAGTATCGAGTGCAATAGCCGTTTTACCGGTTTGACGATCTCCTAAAATAAGCTCACGTTGCCCGCGTCCGATAGGCGTAAACGAATCAACGGCCTTAATGCCGGTTTGCAACGGTGTATCTACCGGTGCTCTGTCCATAATCGGCACGGCTTCTACCTCTACTTTGCGTCGCTCGCTGAAAGCAATTGGAGCTTTACCGTCTAACGCAGTTCCAAGTGGATTGATAACGCGCCCGAGCAGATTTTCCGATACCGGAACATCTAAAACGCGGCCGGTTCGTTGCACTCTATCACCTGCCTTTATGGAACGGGAACTATCCAAAAAAACTACACCGACAGAATCTCTGTTAAGTGTTTGCACCATTCCGAAAACACCGTTCGGAAATTCTAACAGTTCCTCCATTTCTACCTTTTCCAAACCGCTGACAATAGCAGCGCCGGCGGAAATTGAGCGCACAACACTAACTTCTTCTTTTTTTAATTTAGCATTTGTTTTTTTTATGCTTCTATCTATGGCAGCAAATGTTTTTTCCGTATCCATTATCTTTCGCCTTTCGTTAACAGTTGCAGAATTTCGTCATTCATATTTTTGCGAAAGTCTTGCAAATAACCGCTTAAACTCCATTCAATGCGTTGCTCTTGTGCTTGCAAAGCCAAGCCGCTGATAAGCTCTGGATTTGTTACATAGGAAAATTTAAGATTTTCCGGCAAATTCCATTGTTGATGCAAAAATGTTTCTAAGTCTTTTTTGCTTTCGGTTGACAACGTTTTTGCACTTTCAATAACAATTTTTTTGCCGCTGAACGCATTAGCAAAATCGGCTCTTTCTCGCAATGTTGTGCGTTTTATTTTTTCCTTTAATTGCCGTAGCATTAAGTTGTTAACGTCTGTTCCGGCCATTTCCTGTAATGCTTTTTGCGCAAAGCGGTTAAAATGTTCTGCCACTGTTTTTTGCAAAGCGGTTTCAAAATTATCTTGCTCGGAGAGCAAACGCTCTTTCCATTGTTTTTGCGACTTTTGGTATTGTTTTTTGGCGTCTGATTGCAACTGTTTAGAAAGCTTTTCGGCCTGTTCTTTTGCTTGTAGCAAAATTGTTTGTTTTTGTGTTTCTAACTCTTGCATTTTGTTTTCATATTCATGCGCGGAAAGCTCGGCTCTGCGACGAGCGTTTTTTGCGCTGTTTAATTCGGCCGAGATAAGCTTTTGCCGTTCATCAACGGCTTTCAATACCGGAATATATAAAAACTTACGCAGTAAAAATAGCAAAATTATTAAGTTAATAACCTGCGCCGTAAAGGTAAATAAGTCGATACCCATAGTCGCTCCTCAATATTTATTGATTGATGGCATAATTCCAAAACGGATTGGCATACAAAGTCAAAAAAGCTATTAACAAGGCATATAAAGATGAAGTTTCAATCATTGCCAAAGATACAAACATTGTAGAACGCAAACGACTTGCTTCATCCGGCTGTTGCGCCATTGCCGAAATTGCGGCAGCGGCAGCATTGCCTTCTCCTAAAGCTGACCCTAAACTACCTATTCCCATACAGATACATGCTCCAAAAATAGAAACTGCCCCGATAATTGCATAAGAATCCATACTATTTCTCCTCTAAATTAATTTCAGTGATTTTATTTTCTTTTACGCCGGACGAATAAACTATCGCCAGCAAAGCAAAAATATAAGCTTGAATTGATCCTGTAAGTAACCCCAAAGTTTGCATGGTAAGAGGTGCAAAAAAAGGAATAAATGCACTTAAAATACCGGCAAACATAACTCCGCTTAGCATATTGCCAAACAAACGTAAACCCATAGCCAACACTGAAAAAAATTCGCTGAATATGTTCATTGGCAACATAAGCGGTATAGGTTCTATGAATTTGCGAAAATAAGCTTTTATTCCGGCATTTTTAATGGCAAAATAAGGAATTGCCAAAAAAACGATAAATGCCAAAGCCATTGTTGTGCTGAGTGAAGCCGTAGGTGGCCTAAACCATGGAATAAAAGTCAGCAGATTGGCAACAACAATAAAGCAAAACAGCCCCATTGCCATACCTAAATATTGCAAATTATTTGAGCCACTGGTTTCTTTTGCTTCATTTTTCAGCCACATAACCAGACTTTCTAAAAATATTTGAATTTTTGAAACTTCTCTATCGTATTTTAAATTGCGGGTAATTAGCCACGCAGAAAGGGTGATTAGAGCAATAACTATCCAACTGTTGAAGATGGTAACGTTTATTCCTATACCCCCAATACTGATGATATCAATATCATCAAAGTTGGTCATTCTGATTTCTTCATCAATCAGAGGAAAATCAAGGAGATTAGAAAAATCAACTTTCCATTCCATCGCGTTTTTCCTCTTTTTTATCGTCTGAATTTTTAAAGTGCCAAATCATAAAAATGCGTGTGAAAAAGAAAGTCAAAATATATAGCAAAATCAAAATGACATTGCGTTGACACGCTAAAACCAATACGGCAAAAAACATTGACATCCGCAACAAGGCAACCGTAGCAAACATACGATATTTATGCTTAAATTCGCCCAAATGTTCTATGCTCCAATGCAAACTGGCAAAATACACATATCCTACGATTATTCCGGCAAAAAATGTAGCAAATAAACGCCATATTTCCGTCTGTTGCCACAAAGTATTAAGCAGATCGTTATTCATGTTTATCCCTCTTTTGTGTATCTTCCGAATTGTTTTGTATTATTTTTCTGTTTTCATTCTTAATCCACAAATAAGCGTTTATTATTCCCCAAACAAAACCCAAAAATATTAAAGACAGACGCCAAGAAAAATGTTGAGGAAATTTTTCTTCTAAATAACTGCCTGAAAACACTCCGATAAGAATGGGAACAATAATAACTCCACCCAAAGAAGCTATCATTCCGAAGTCTGTATTAAAACGGTTTTCCGGACGATTTTTCAATAATTCCGTTTTATGTAGCAGTTTTTTTTGCACATCACGGCTGTGTAAATCATCAAAATCAACCATCTACCCCTCCGATATTTTGATTTAGGCGATTAAAACCGCGAATGAGACCTATTTCTAAACGAGCCATAGCCGTGTTTAATTCTTTGCGCTGTTCGTTTGCTTGTTTGAAATCTATTTCAATAACTTTTTCCAATTCGTCAAGAGTATTTCCCAAAACGGCATGCTGAACCGTTATAGTAACGTTTTCGGCTTTTTTTACCACAATTCCACGTTGACATGCAATATATTTTTTTTCATCACTTTCGGTAGTGTAGCTGATAATATTTTCATCCATTGCCGATACAAAATCAACATGATGAGGCAACAAAGTATAATAACCGCTTGGCGTTTCCAAAGTTATTTTTTTTATTTTGCACTGCAAAACTGTGCCTATCGGGGTAAACACGATCAACTTCATTGCGCAGCTTCCTCCGCTAATGTTTTTTCATAAGCTGCTCTTTTATCTTTGGTTTTTTCCAACACTTCATCAATATCTCCCACCATAAAGAAATCATTTTCAGAGAGATAATTAAATTCGCCGGATAGTATGCGTTCACATCCTTCTATTGTTTTTTGCAAATCAACCGAACGTCCCTCCATACCGGTAAACTGATAGGTAGTATAAAACGGTTGCGTTAAAAAGCGTTCTAATTTGCGAGCGGTCATTACTATATTTTGGTCTCGTTCCGGAAGTTCATCAAAGCCCAACATGGCAATAATATCTTTCAAATCTTCGTATTGCGCCAAACATTTACGCACTGCCACAGCCACCCGATAATGTCTTTCGCCGACAATTTGCGGTGTTAACATATTTGATGATGACGTCAGCGGATCAACAGCCGGATATAAACCTTGTGCCGCTCTTGCGCGTGAAAGCACAATGCTTGAAGAAAGGTGTGCAAACGTATGTACTGCTGATGGATCCGTAAAATCATCGGCCGGAACATAAACGGCCTGAATAGAGGTAATTGCCGCATCGCGAGTGGAGGCAATACGCTCTTCCAAATCGGCAATATCCGTGCCGAGCGATGGTTGATAGCCGACACGTGACGGAATTTGCCCCAACAATACAGAAACTTCCGAACCTGCTTGAATAAAGCGGAAAATATTATCAATTAAAAGCAAAACATCTTTCTTTTCTTTGTCGCGAAAATACTCGGCCATGGTTAAACCGGTTAAAGGTACCCGAAAGCGCACTCCCGGCGCTTCATTCATTTGTCCGAATACCATTACGGTTTTATCCAAAACGCCGGCATCTTTCATTTCACGATAAAGCTGTTCTCCTTCACGCGAACGTTCGCCAACTCCGCAAAAAATACTGGCACCGTCATAGCGACCAACCATATTATTAATCAGTTCGGTAATTAAAACCGTTTTGCCAACACCGGCGCCCCCGAACAATCCGGCTTTTCCGCCTCGTTCCATTGGTGCCAGCAAATCAATGGCTTTAATTCCTGATACAAAAATCTCGGTTTCATTTTGCCGTTCATTAAGCGGCAATGGCACAGCGTGAATGGATCTTTTATGTTTGGCTTGTAATGTGCCGCTTTTATCAATAGGCTGACCGAATAAGTTAAACATCCGTCCCAACACTTCCGAACCAACCGGAACTTCAATCGGGTGTCCGCTGTCAATAACTTCCATGTGGCGTGCTAATCCTTGTGTTGGTCCCATTACCAACGCACGCACATTATGTTCGTCAATATAACCTTGCACTTCGGCCACTAACTCGCCGATTTTTAGTTCGCTATACATTTCCGGCAAATTACCGGCAAAAGTAACTTCGATTACTCCACCGTTAATTGCGGCAATGTACCCTTTATTTTTTCCCTGTTTCATATTTGCCACCATGGTTTACCGACTTCAATTTATACCTTATTTTTTGCATTGCAAGATTATTTTTTATAATGATTTTGTAAGTGCGGCGATAATCGGTTTATCGGCCGGAGCAAAGTCATAGTTTGATAAATCTTCTGGTTTAACCCATTTATATTGTTCATGTTCCAAAACAACAGGCACATTTTGGTTTTCGCAGGTTGCCCAATAAGCATGCAGAATAATGGTGCCAAAGTCATAATCATAGGAGCTGTCCATAAAATGTTTGCCAACGGTTATTTTTAGTTGCATTTCTTCCATCATTTCACGAGTTAGACATTCTTCGAGAGTTTCTCCTTCTTCCAATTTACCTCCGGGAAATTCCCATTTATATTCCAAACTTTTACCATGTTTACGTTGAGCGATGAGCAACAACCCGTTACACATAATCAAGCCGGCGGCCACATCACGTTTAGATTTTTCCGTCATATTCAAACTCCCAAACTATATGCTTTACGGCATATTGACGATTCTTTATGGCATATTATATCAATTTTGGTTAAAAATTCAATAAGGAGATAACAAGATGAGGAAAACACTTGCCTGTTTGTGCGCGGCAATAACTTTTGCAACTGTTTTGCCGGCAATGGCGGAGCATAACGAAATGCACAAAATGAACGCCGAATGCCAAAAAATGGATAACGAAGTTCGTAAATCATTGCAAGAGTGTTTACAAGACGAAAATATAAGCACTAAAAAATGTATTAAACACGCCAAAAAAATGATGAAAAAGCAAAAAAAGGCCTACAAAAAAGAACTCAGCCGAAAAATTATGAACGGAGAAACAGTGGCGGAGTAGAAAAGGCGGAGTAATTCTCCGCCTTTTTGAAGTCTAATTATATTTTTTAATTACAACCAGTTCCCTCGCCGTGGATGCAGTTATCATTAACATCAAAATAAAATTGTGAGGGTATTGCTTCCATAGTCTTATTTGCAGGACTACTCAGCCATTTAGTGCAAAAATCAATAGCCTGTTCCAAGCTAAACGGCGCTTTAGCATTTTTGACGGATGACGGACCTGAAAGAATTATAAACTTTACTCCGGCATTTGTCCAATCGTAACTAAGAATTTCAATACATATATCATATTCCGTTGGCATTAAATACTGTATCTTAAATGCCTTCTTATCCCCGAAAGAAGATTTAGACGCCGAATCGAGGGAAACAGAATTTCCCCAAACATTTTTAATATTATTACCGTCCCACATTTCATCGGGCACAAGTTTAGCTTTTTTGATAATTGCTTTTCCTGTGTCAACAAGTGGATTTAATCCGTCATAATTTCCTTGCGGAGCAAAGAATGCTCTCACATTGCCGGCAATTAACGTTATTTGCTCAATCGTTTTATTGATGCGATATTTAGTCATCGCCTTAGAATATCCGGCGATTCCGCCAACAGATAATACGCCAATGATTGCCAACACGCCTAACATTTCTATCATAGAGCGTCCGTTTTGATTTTTTATTTCAAAGTTATTCATAGTAAACTTCCTTTCATTTTTGTTGTTGAATTACATTAAAATAACCACCTCTAATGAGGCGGCCGGAAGTTCCTAACTATTAGCATTAAATAGTGTCGCATATTAAATATCCATTCTATTCCGCGACCTTCCGACCACTGTCGGAATAATTTACGTCTATAAAGACGAATGCTAAGAGGTTAGGATACCTCAGATAAGTTACCTCATCTTGTGTTTACTATAACACAAAAAAATCAAAAGTCAAATATTTTTTGAGAGTTTAAAATTTTTTCAATTTCATATATTTAACGTATAATGCCGCAAGCTATGCGGGCACCTCCTCCGCCAAGCGGTAAAGGCTCGTCCTTATAATTATCTCCGCCGGCGTGAATAATAATTGAACGATTTTTAATTTCTTCAACTGTCAAATCACGCAAGTAAAAATCGGTTTTAACCGTTCCGTCATCTTTCACATTAAGTGCCGGCATATCGCCTTTATGCCCATGGCCATGCGGCCCTAAATGTTTACCGGTGTGAGCCGGATCAAAATGTCCGCCGGCAGAGAGCGCCGGCTGCATATTGCCTTTATCATCAGCTTTGGCGCTACAATCCGGATTTTCATGAATATGGAATCCGTGTTCACCTGCCGGCAAATTTTGCAAATCAACTCTTACCCGCAAACCCTTAGCCGTGTCGGCGAATTTAACCTCACCGATTTTTCTGCCAACTCCGCTTTCTGTGGTTAAATAAACATCTGTTACTGCACTGTTATTCTTCATACTACACCCCACTAATATCAATAAAATCGCTAAAATATTTTTCATGTTATCCCCTTGTTTTAAATAGTTATTGTCAGCGCCTAAAAAATCTGGTAAAAGGGATATAATTATGACGCAAATTAAGGAGAAAACTCTTGTCTTTATCTGCAAAATTACAGGTTTGGGTGGAAAATCAACTCATAACTCCGGCTCAGAGCAAAGAAATCCTTGCCTTTGAAATGAAAAACAATAAAAGCTTCTTTTGGAAGGCAGCTTTTTCCATTGCCGCGTTATTCATCGGCTTGGGAATTTGCTTGATTGTGGCTTCTAATTGGGATTTGTTGCCGGAATGGCTTAAATTGGCAGTCGATTTTGCCATTTTTGCCGCTTTAATATATGGTGTTTATTGGAGTTTTGAACACAGCAAGGACCGTTTGAAAGAATTATTTTTGCTTTTGTGTTTTTTAATGATAGGCGCTTCCATTGGCTTAATCGGGCAAATATTTAATTTAGATGGCGGATGGAGCTCATTTGCTTTTGCATGGTGCCTGTTGGGGATTCCTTATGTGTTTTTCAGTCGCGCGGTTTGGTTTAATATTGTTTGGCTGTGGATTTTATGTTCTTCAGCTCATTTTGAATTGCTGGATATGGTGTTTGAATGGATATCTCATCAGTTTTTAGGCCTTTTTGCAGCGGCACTTTTTTTCAACACCTTGGCATACGGAGCATATAAAGCGGATAAATTTATTAATCGTTATACGGTTATTGCGTTGGCGGCCGGAAAGTTAAGTATGTTCTTTGCTTATATCTCGGTTATCGGAGGTGGATTTGAGTGGGGAATGTTCAGCAGAGGCGTTCCGCCGTATATAACCCTTGCCGCTAACATTTTTGTGTTTACTTATTTCGGATGCAGGATGTTATTGGCGGTTAAAGGACAAAACTTAATTTCTTTCAAGCGCAACGCTTTGTTGGTAGAGTTATATATTTTTGCGCTGTTTGCTTCTGCTTTCGGAGATTTGTTTGCTACCGGCATCGGTTTCATATTGGGCGGAGTTTTGATTTTGTTTATGATTTATGTTTTGAGAAAAACTTCTGCCTACATTAAAAAAATGGAGATTTTTAATGAATAATAAAATTTATTTGCTTTTTTTGTTTGTTGCACCGCTTTTATGCTTGATGGCGTGGACCGGATCATTGTATATGCAACGTAGCAAAGGAGTGGATATAAAAGTGGCTGTTACAGGCTATGACCCGCGTGATTTGCTTTCCGGACACTATATAAGCTACACCATAGATTGGGATAAAACGGACTGCGCTCAATTTCCTGACGGAGTTTGTCGAGCTGATGAGTTTTGCAAAGAAAGAACCTTTTGGGGAATCAACAGGCAATGTCGTTTTTATGTTCCGGAACAATATGCCCGTAGTTTAGACACACTATTTAGAAATCGCAATAACGAAGATATGGTGTTTGAGGTGATATATTCTTATAGCAAAGGGCACAAAGCAATTGCCAAACAGTTGCTGATAAACGGCAAGGATTGGCACGATTTCTAGGAATATTGCTTAAATTCCACTGAAACATACTAAACGCTGGCTTAATGTTTGCGGTGAATGGCTTTGAAGCAAATGGCGATTTATCAATGCAGTATCATAATCGGTTTTTGTGCGTATTTTATAACGTAATTCCAAACCGGAACCGGCAGTGTAAGCATTTTCCGCAGTAAAACTTTTTGTTTTGATAAATGGAGGGTAAACCTCGCGTAATATCTTTTGCGGTGATTGTAAAATATTTTTTTGTTTATAATTGCGAATATAGCTGTTACATACAAATCCCTGATTTATTAATAGCGGTGTCAATTCCAATTCGCAGTTTTTTACGCTATATGACATCGGAACATATTTCCAAAAATCTTGAAAAGTCCGATGATTGATAATTGATTGATTAAATACCATAAAATAACGATGCAGATGATAATTATGAGTATAGTCTGCCGTCATGGACCAAAAGTCAAAGCCGCGAGTTTCCATTTGCTTGAATATTGCCGGCAAATCAAACAACGGACCATATACGCTGTCATTACACAAAATAAGCTCGTCATATTGCCTTATTTTATCCCAGCCCAAACGGTTTATTAAATAATGCCAAGAGCCAAAATCTTTGAGGGTATGCTCGCGAGTATAAAACATTTGCGTATATGGCGCTATTTTGAACAATTCATCAGGTGGAAGCGCACAATCAGCCATATAATAAACATCACTGATTTTGGAAAGTTTTTTTATCATATAAACAACATAATCATGGATTTTATGTTCCTTATCATAACCGGCAAATAAACATATACGACGCATATTATTCCTTTCTGTTGATTGTTGTTTAACAAAAAAATAATGCCGAATAATTGCTTTTAAAGGCGTCGGCAAAAATTTTATAAATACACAAATAAATTATTGACAAATTTGCGAAAATAATATAGTGTTAGTGACAATTTATAATATTTATGTATTTATTGTCAAACTTAAAACTTACATTTTATGGTTACAAAACATTCAAAAAGAATCTGGCCGGTAAATAATCCGTGCATGATTGTTTATCGTGATATTCTGACCGGTGCGCTGTCATTTCGTCCGTATGTTGACCTTTCAAAGAAGAACAGTATCTGGGGAATTGCCATGGATGGAATCTTCTTCAAAAAAACGCACGATCTTGATGATTGCTGGACCAGAGCGATTCTTAAAGGTGATGCCCGCAGCAATTCCAAAATGCCGACAACCACCGAGTTAGATGTTGCTTTCTATCACAAAAAAGCTTTCAGCGAAACGGTGGAATTGCTCAAATCTTTGAAAATTCCGGCAGAAGATTGGCGGGGCGGATGGTATTGGAGCAGCGAAGATGATGGCGACAAAGCGGTTGTGATCAATATGGCGGATGGCAAACCGAGTCTTGCAAACAAGGATATGCCTAACGGTTATCTGCGTTTGGTGGGCCACAAAATCAAAAAGAATGATTTTGTGAATTTGCATTATCCGTTGGTATATATCGTAGACGGTGAGTTGGAGCCGACTTTGGGATTTTATCCCGAACGTCGTGATACTCTGTGGGGTATTCAGGTCAACAAATATTTTATGCGTTTGACCAATGAGGCGAAGCAACTGACATGGTATGAAGCCGATAGCATAGCAATGGCATCTTGCACCAAAAAAATCAAGGTAAAATTGCCGCCGTGCGCTTTCTTTGAGTTTATCAAAAAGGAAGCCGACGATATCAATGACACCTTGGCTATTCTGGGTGCTTATGGTATTGAAACCGACTTTGTTGATCCGGTGTTTAACTGCACTACCTATCTCACCTCCAACGAGCTGCGCCGCGACTGTTTTGAAACTCCCGATCATTACGCGGCTAAAAAGAATTTTGCTTATTGGTGCCGCTTTATTGCCGAAAAGGCATGATGTGATGTAATTTTTTCTTAAAGTCCTTCAAAAACTTGTTGTTTTTGGAGGACTTTTTGTTTATACTCAATATGTAAAGGAGATCAAAATGCAAATCAGTGCTAAATATCAGGCCGTTTTGGAAATTATGCAAAAAGTTTGGCAAGATCAATATCCCGCCGATAATATTATTCGCGAATATATGCGCAATCGCAAATACATCGGCTCAAAAGACAGAAAATTTATTACTAACACCGTGTGGGATATTATTCGTCATCGTAGCCGCTTGGAATTTGATTGCGGATGTTGTGAACCGCGTATGCTGTTGTTGACGTATTTGAAAGATTATGATTTTGATATTGTTGCCGATGGTTCGCAATATGGGTTGCCGGAAGTAAGTAAAGAAGAAAAGCAAAAATTGCAAAATCTTAATAATGAGGTATATCCGGAATATATTGAAAAAGAATGTCCTAAATGGTTGTATGAAAAAATAAATGATGCTGCTTTGGTTAGCTCGCTCAATACGGTTGCTACGGCAGATATTCGCGCCAACTTTATATCGCGTGAAGATGCCAAAGAAAAATTGCAAAAAGAGGGATTGTTTTTTAGCTATACTCCGTATTCGCCATTTGCATTGCGCTCGGAAGAAAGAATTAATTTGCAAAACTGCATAGCTTATCAAAACGGAGAAATAGAAGTTCAAGATGAAGCCTCGCAGTTGGGCGCTATTTTATGCGATGTAAGACCTGAACATAAAATTATTGACTATTGTTGCGGAGGCGGCGGAAAAAGTTTGTTATTAGGGGCAATTCTTAAAAACAAAGGTATGATTTTAGCACATGATAAAAATCCAAAACGGATGGATGGATTAAGCGAGCGTGCCGGCAGACTTGGCGTGAAAAATATTAAGATTGTAGATAAGATAATGCCAACTGATAAATTTGATCGTTTTATTATTGATGCTCCATGTTCAGGTAGCGGAACATGGCGACGCTCACCGGATGCCAAATATCGTTTAACCCCGAAACAACTTGAAGCAATCAAAAAGGCTCAAAGTGAAATTTTGCAAATTGCCGCTGAACACTTAACGGACAATGGTCGCATCATATATATGACTTGTTCCGTGTTGCCGGAGGAAAATGAACGGCAGATAGAAAAATTTTTACATGAAAATCCCGAATTTGTTACAGTAGATATGCAAAAGTTATGGGAACGTAAATTGGAAATTCCGTATCCTTTGATTGAAAACAGATATTTAAAATGTTCTCCGCTTACAACAAATACGGACGGTTTTTTTGTTTGTGTTATGCAAAGGAAATAAATTGTAATTTTTTGTGTGTTGCACAAATCGGAATATTTTTATATTCTCGTTTTAGTATGAAACAACAAAAAGAGGAAAAAGTTATGGCTAAAATTCATCCTACCGCAGTTATCGAAGACGGTGCACAAATTGCTGACAGTGCTGAAATCGGGCCTTTGTGCTGGATAAGTTCGCAAGCAAAAATCGGTGAAAATGTTAAATTGTTAGGGCAGGTTACTGTTTTCGGTAATACCTCCATAGGTGAGGGAACAATCGTTTTTCCGGGAGCCAAATTGGGGTGCGGACCGCAAGATCACGGCAACGAATTTCAACCGGAAGCCAAGCTTATTATCGGCAAAAATAACATTATTCGCGAAAATGTTACCATGCATTCCGGAACTCCGAAAGAACATTTTACTACTGTTGTTGGTGATGGCGGTATGTTTATGATTAACTCACACGTGGCACACGATTGCGTGGTTGGTAACAATGTGATTATGACCAATAATGCTGTTATCGGCGGACATGTTCACTTAGGTGATGGTGTTATTTTAGGTGGCAACTGCGCAGTGCATCAATTTGTTCATATTGGCCGCAAAGCAATGGTTGGCGGTGTTTCCGGTGTGGCTCGCGATATTATTCCGTTTGGTATTGCCAACGGTATGCCGGCGCGTTTGCGTGGTTTGAATGTTATCGGTATGAGCCGTAGCGGTATTGATGAAAAAACTATTAAGGCTTGCACTCGCGCCTTTATGTTTATTTTCAAAGGTAAAGAGGGTAACTTTAATGAGCGTGTAGAGGCTGCATTTGAAAAATACAAAGATAATCCGATGGTGATGGAGCAACTTGAGTTTATCAAAGAATCCCTCAACGGCAAACGCAATATTACCACTGCTGATTAAAAATTTTTGCGATTTATTAAAAACCGCCGACTCATTAGAGCCGGCGGATATTTAATAGATTATTTAATCCAACCAACTCGTATCCTTACTTTCTACTTGAAAATGTAAATTATTATGATCACCATGTTGACATAAATTAATGGCTGTGTCTATGTCAATCGGCGTTGCGCTTACATCAGGCCGTCCGGCTCCATTTGCTACCCCTATATTTTCTACTTTTACATCTTTCCAATTTTGTGTAATGATATCAATGCAGGCTTCTGTTGGAATATCTCGAAATTCCAATATAAATCCTCCATAATTGAGATCTTTTGTCCACAATAATCCGCCAAACGCGTTGGTAATATTGGTAATTTTGCCTGTTGTGCTATCAATAGTCAGCATTTCATCCGGCAATAATTTGGCTTTTTTAATTATAGGACAACCATCATTATTTGCTTGACCTGAGCAAAAATCATAACTTTCACTTGAACAATCACAATAGAAACCATTATAATTTCCCTGTGGTCCCCAAAAAGCACGCACATTACCGGCAATTAAAGTGATTTGTTCAATAGTTTTGTTAATACGATACTTCATCATCGCTTTGGAATATCCGGCGATTCCACCAACCGATAAAACACCGATTATTGCAAGAACGCCCAACATCTCTATCATGCTTCTTCCGCTCTGTGTGGCGGAGCCACACTTATAGTCATGCTTTGATTCCGCAGGAATCGTCAAGGCATCTTCCGCTTGATTAAAATTAATTTGAAGATCCCTTGACGCTTTCGCCTTGGCAAGGCTCAGCGAGGGATGACTCTTTATATTTTTTATTTCTAAGTTTATCATAAATTTATCTCCTTTGCTAATAGTTATACATTAAAAACATGACCGCCAAATAGCGGTCGGGAGAGCTGAAAAATCATAAATACTTGAATGACTCTCGCAACCTTTGAGCTAAAAGCTCTGAACATCCGTTACGAGCTTCCCGACCTTTTCGGGAGATATTTTTATATCACTTTCACGGTATTATCTAAAACACCGAAGTATTTAAGAGCTTTTCAGAGCTCCGAACCGAAGTTCTGTTTCTACTATATCATAAAGAATCTAAAAGTCAAATAAAAAATTTTTTGCTATAAAAAAAGACTGTTTCAGCATGGAAACAGTCTTTTTTTTTCAAATTAAGGTGGTCAAGTTTCGGGGTCTTCAGAAAGCTCTATAATCGTGTGAACTAACTTCAAAAAAACATAGAAACCCACCAAAAAAATCGCCAACACAATGTGCATCAATACAAAGCCGCCACCGATTCCGATCAGGGTTTGAGCGACCGTATTGTATCCGGAAATTGCGCTTTCGCTCCAATCAACACTTATATACATACACAGAAAAAGCGCTATCGCATACATTATTCGGCAAACATTTTGCATAACCATCTCATTGGGAACGTGTTGCAGGTAAATCTGTTGCTTGTCATTTGCACGTCTTTTGTATAAGACAGATGCAAAAACCATACCGATGGCACTGCCAAGCAAAGTAATCAGGCGAACAACCCAATCAGTCCAAAGTAAAATAATAAAATCCATAAGTTTTGAGTATTAAAAAGGTTTAACGTAGTAACGGCAGCAAGCTCTCCCTATTGGATTACCTGCCGCCGAAAGAGATTTAATCGGGATTGCTTCCTGTTTCAACCTCCTTACTTCCGGAATGATGTGAATATATCAAATATTCGCGTCCGCCGGAAATGAGCAGGAATAGGCTAATTGATGCTTGCAGAAAACTCCAACTTACAGGACGAACATCGTGAAAGAATGGAATAATCAGCATATTTACAGCATATCCTATGACTAAAAACCAGCCGATACACGGCACCCATAGTCGATCTCGCAGAACTTTTTCGCCGTCTTTCGTGTTTTCAAAATCCTTTGGTTCTCCAGATTTTGTTTCTATACTGAAATCGTCGAAATACTTGAAGCGCATGAGCGCCCATTGACGAAAAGCGCCTAATCCGGAAATAATGCCAGCAGCAAGAATGAGCTCCCACTGGTCAATCGGGTTACATTCCGGCATAAAAGGGGCAATTCCGCAATTTACCAGAAAACCGAGGGCTATCACTATTCCCAAACCGACCATCCATAAATGAGAAGTCCGCATCTGAACGTCCTTTCTCAACAACTTACTAAATTTATTCATAATATGTATATAAATTAGGTTTTACATATCTCCTTTTTACTCTGTTTTGGCAATTATGTCAATATATTTTTCTTCATAAAGTGCAAAAAAATGTTGTTTTACGACATTTTTTAGGTTAGATACGCCCACATAAAGTTTTATCATTTAAAAATAATTGCGTATGTATAAAGAATTATTGGTTGACTATCCGTTTTGGATATGTGTTGTGTTATTAACGATTATAACACTCACAGAAGTTGTTTTTCAGAACTTGACACTTCCTATGGCTCAATACAAAGTTCTGAACTACCCAAAACACCGTAAAATACAGTTTTTTTGCCGTGTTTTGTTGGTAATAACCGTTTTGTGCAGCATATTTATATGTTGGCACAGTGAGGAAAATCAACTCAGGATAATATTTGTTTGTTGGTTCGTGTTTTTGATGTATGTTGATGTTTTGTATGTTTCTGCCGGAATACTCAAATTAATCTGCATTCATGCTCCAAAAATCTTTTCTAAATTAAAAGCCTATTTTTCATAAATAGGCTTTTAGCTTTTCTTAGAATATTCACAAAGAATTATTTTGCACTTGCTTGTGTGCTTTGTTCCGGCAAAATCTGAATTTCCTCGGCATCCAAAGAAACTACATCACCGTCGCGATCAACTTCTGCGGCAATCCATACCATTGTTGTCGGCAAATTCATATTAGGCTGCATTAAATCGTCGTCAATTTCTACCATCAATGTTCCGGAATCATCCTGAAAAGTATACATTTCACCGCCGTTATTTTGTGTTAAATAACCTTGAATATATACCATTGTATCATCAGGCATATTTTTAATATCACTGACATGACTTATCGGTTTATTACCGCTGTTCATATTTTGGCTGTTGCCGGCAACTGCTCCAAATGCACTGAATAAAATTCCGGTGGCTGCCAAGCAAGATAAAAGCTTAAATTTCATATATGTTCTCCTTAATGTTGATTACCTCAACCAATATACACATAGATTTAAATTTTTCAATAGGGTATGTTATAAATAGAAATAAAATGTGATGAATAAGCGCAAAAAAACAGTTTTAATTGCAAAATAATACTTTATATTACATTGCAGTTTGTGTTAGGAGGAAATAATGGAAAATACACCAGTTGATGAAAAACAGGAATACGAATACATTGCCGGATTGATTAAAAAGACCGGTGATGCGCAGAAAAAATTTGCAACATATACTCAGGAACAGGTTGATGAAATTTTTCGTCGTGTGGCTCTTAAAGCCAGCTCGCTCAGAATACCTTTGGCCAAGATGGCAGTTGAAGAAACCGGCATGGGCGTTGCCGAAGATAAGGTTATAAAAAATCACTTTGCTTCCGAATATATTTATAACAAATTTAAAAATACCAAAACTTGCGGTGTTATTGAAGATGATAAAGAAAACGGAATGCTCAAATTTGCCGAGCCGATAGGGGTTATCGCCGGCGTTATTCCGACAACAAACCCAACATCAACCGTTATTTTCAAAACATTGATTGCTTTGAAAACACGTAACGGAATTATCTTTTCACCACACCCGCGTGCCAAAAAATGCACTATTGAAACCGCTCGTATTTTATTGCAAGAAGCGGTTAAAGCCGGTGCGCCGGAAGATATTATCGGCTGGATTGATGAGCCAAGCTTGTTGCGCACTCAATATTTAATGCAACAATCTGATTTGATTTTGGCAACCGGTGGGCCGGGAATGGTTAAATCTGCTTATTCTTCCGGAACTCCATCTATCGGTGTGGGACCGGGTAACACTCCGGCGGTAATAGATGAAACTGCCGATATTCAAATGGCGGTAAGCTCTATTCTAATGTCTAAAACATTTGATAATGGTATGATTTGCGCTTCGGAGCAATCGGTTATTATAGTTGATAGCATTTATGATGCCGTTAAAGCGGAATTCTTGAAACGCGGTGCATATATTTTGAACGAAAAAGAACGCGCCAAAGTTTCTGCAACCATTGTGCAAGACGGTAAATTAAACTCAGCCATTGTTGGTCAAAAAGCCGCTAAAATTGCGGAAATGGCCGGCTTGAAAATCAATGAAAATGCCAAAGTTTTAATTGCAGAAGTGGAAAAAATCGGCAAGGAAGAACCTTTCTCGTTTGAAAAACTTTCGCCTTGTTTGGCAATGTATCGAGCCAAAGATTTTGAAGATGCTATGGGCAAAGCCAAAGAGCTTGTTTTGTTTGCCGGTGCCGGACACACTTCTGTTTTATATACCAACCCGCGCAACGATGACCGTATTAAATTATATGGCGATACCATGCCAACCGGTCGTGTTATGATTAATTGCCCTTCTGCGCAAGGTGCAATCGGTGATATTTATAATTTTAGATTGGAGCCGTCATTAACTTTGGGTTGCGGTTCTTGGGGCGGTAATTCCGTTAGTGAAAATGTAGGAGTAAAACATCTTATGAATATTAAATCTGTGGCTAAACGTGAAGAAAATATGTTGTGGTTCAAAGTTCCGCCGAAAATTTATTTCAAGCCGGGGTGTTTATCTTTTGCTTTGAAAGAATTGAGCGGACGCAAAAAAGCTTTCATTATTACCGATAAACCGTTGTTTGATTTGGGATACACCAAAAAAATTACCGATATTCTTGACGGAATCGGCATTCAATACCGTATTTTCAGCGACGTTAAACCGGATCCGGACTTAACAACCATCAATAAAGCTCGCGATATGGTGCTTTCGTTTGAACCAGATGTATTTATTGCGTTGGGTGGCGGTTCGCCGATGGATGCTGCTAAAATTTTGTGGTTGATGTATGAACATCCGGAATTGAAGTTTGAAGATTTAGCGCGTCGCTTTATGGATATTCGTAAACGTATTTTCGAATTTCCGCCGATGGGATTGAAATCTGAAATGGTTGCTATTCCGACTACTTCGGGTACCGGTTCGGAAGTTACTCCGTTTGCCATTATTACCGATGATTCAACCGGTGTAAAATATGCTATCGCTGATTATGCCTTAACTCCTACCATGGCTATTGTTGATACTGATTTAGTATTGACTATGCCTAAGGGTTTATGTGCCGCATCAGGTATTGACGTTATGACACATGCTTTGGAATCGTATGTTTCCTGCATGGCTAATGATTACACACGTGGTTTATCGGTTGAAGCCGGTCGTTTGATTTACGAAAATTTAGTAAAATCATATGAAACAGCCGAATTTAGCGCGCGTGAAAAAGTTCACCACGCTGCAACTATTGCCGGTATGGCTTTTGCCAATGCTTTCTTGGGTGTATGTCACTCGATGGCGCACAAGTTGGGAGCCGCATTCCATGTTCCGCATGGTATTGCCAACGCTTTGTTAATTTGTCAGGTAATTCGTTATAACTCTAACGACTGTCCGGCTAAGCAAGCAACATTCCCGCAATATCGCTATCCTGACACCAAAGCCGCTTATGCAGCGTTTGCTCGCGGTATCGGTTTGAGTGGTGCGACAGATGATGAAGCCGTTGATAATTTAATCAATGCTTTGCAAGAAATGAAAAAGGCACTCAATATTCCGATGTCTATTAAAGATTGGGGTATTGATGAAAAAGCTTGGGAAGAAGCAATGAAGACTTTGCCGGAATTGGCCTTTGATGACCAATGTACCGGAGCCAACCCACGCTATCCGTTGTTTAAGGAAATTGAACAAATGTATCGCTATGCCTATGAAGGTGTAACTGATTTTAAGTTGTAAGATTTTCTGATTAGTTATAAAACCGCCGACTCATCTGAGCCGGCGGTTTTCTTTTATTTTTTTTATTTAAATCCCCATATAATGGTGCAGTCATTATTTGGACAATTGCAAGCATCAACTGCTATATCCAACGGTACCGGAATCGGTACAGTTTTTCCATTCGGGCAGGCAATTGTCTTAGTACCGTTTATTAAACCATTGTTATCTGAACACGAATCCTTTACATTGCCAAATTCATCAAGCTCTTCCTTAGAATTTATAATCAATACTTTCAAACCCATGGCCGAATTACTCCAATTTTGAGTTACCAATTCTATACATACCTCTTGTGGTAAACGAAAATATATAATCTGAAAATATTTAGTATGAGGGGTTCCTGGGACATTGGCAGTTCCTTGATAATCGTCCCACAATGCAACACCACCTCCGAATGAATTAAAGATATGATGAGTGTGAGATAAATCTTCATCAACAATTTCATTATTTTCATCAATCATTTCTTCATTTACCAATTTAGCTTTTTTAATTAGCGCTAAACCATTATCACTACCTACGTTGGCAGAATCTAAACCATCATAATTTTTTTGCGAAGCAAAAAATGCACGCACATTACCGGCAATAAGTGTTATTTGCTCAATAGTTTTGTTAATACGATACTTCATCATGGCTTTGGAATATCCGGCGATTCCACCAACCGACAAAACACCGATTATAGCCAACACACCCAACATTTCTATCATCGAACGACCATTTTGATTATTTATTTTTTTCATTATTTTATCTCCTTTCTTGAGAAATATCTATTAGTAAAAAACTTCTTGCTTCATAAGCTCTGCCTACTCTAACGCTTGGCAATCGCTAATTACGCTTCGGTCACTTGCTCTGTGGTTCTTTCCTTAAAAATAACCGGAGTAATGGTTATTTTATAACGAAAAAACCGCCAAACGGCGGCCGGGAAGTTAGCAAATCATATTAACCTAAATGATTCCTGCAACCTTTGGGATTATTCCTTGTACATCCATCACAGGCTTCCCAACCATGTTGGGAGATATTCATCATATTTTTTGACGATGTTAAAAAACACCGAGGTTAATAAGAGCTTGCTAAAGCCCCGAACCGAAGTTCTGTTTCTATACTACCATAAAAAATCTAAAAGTCAAATAAAATTGTAAAAAAATCTGTTATAAAAAACGGGGTTTCGATTCAATACTTAGTCCTAAATAACGCAAAAAAACACCGTGAACGGTGCTTTTTGTGTTATTGGAGCGGATGAGGGGAATTTTCTTACATCGCTACGCTTGCTTCGGTCACTCGTTCTCGGTTTCGTTGCGCGGCGCTTTCGCTTGCTTACTCAGCTCGTTCACTTCGCCCGTCGTTAAAAATTGCTTCACCGAAGCAATTTTTTTTCTCCGGCCCCCGTTAAACGGGGTTTCGATTCAATACTTAGTCCTAAATAACGCAAAAAAACACCGAAAACGGTGCTTTTTGTGTTATTGGAGCGGATGAGGGGAATCGAACCCCCGTTATAAGCTTGGGAAGCTTCTATTCTACCATTGAATTACATCCGCAGAACAAGATACTTATATAAAAACACATATAATTTAGCAAGTATCTGCTGTTTTTTATTCACAACCACGCCAAATACGACAATTATTTTGCCAAAGCGGATACCAATAACCCCCGTTTTGTAAATAAACATATCCACCGGATATCGTGTTTATTTTCTCACCATTTAACCAAACATTTCCCAAATTATCAAAGCGCAGATATTCTTTATATGTGCACATATTGTTTGTGCATTTTATCGGCAAATTTTCAGGCATGGGAGTTTGATTTCGCAAAGCTCGCAATATTTTATTTTTTTGTTGCCTGTTTTGTTCTATCAAATCCAAATTTTCTTGCCAAACACTTTTAAGCCAACTATCGGATGCGCCGGCGATCATAAGTAAATTACCTTCATTATCTCTTACGGCAATATTCTGCGCCTTAGGAGCTATAACAACATCAGGTTTTGTATGGTTACCAAACATAGAAATAATACCGGCAAAAATTGCTATCAATCCCAATTTACGCCATTTTCTTTGCCAAATACACAGCCAATATCCGCCGATGATTATCAAAATAAATCCACCAAAAGATAAAGCCGAGCTTTGCCACACGCTATGTGGTAAATTTGCCACAAAAGCGGTTATGTTATTTAAGATACCAATACCTAAACCCAACAGTTTAAGCGGATATTCTGCCAACCCTAACGGTAATGCGGCCAAACATAATAATACTGCCGGCATCAACCAAAGTCCTATCAGCGGACCGGCTAATAAATTACCTAAGCTTGTATAGACAGCTACCCGATGAAAATGATACAAGGCAAACGGGGTTGTTGCTAAACTGGCGATAAAATCACAAATAATAATTCCACATAAATACCAAAGAATTTTGGCAAAAAAGTTATTCGTCGCTGATAGACGCGCTAATTTTGCGGAATATCGCTCATAAAATGCCACCAAAGCGAATACGGCAGCAAAAGACATTTGGAAGCTTATAGATATTAGTGCTTGCGGCGAGATAATCAATATTACCATTGCAGCAAAACATACCATTCTCAGCGATATGGCTTGTCGGTTGCAGATAACTCCTAATAAAACTACCGAAGTCATAATAAAAGCACGTTGTGCAGGTATGGCCATACCTGAAATAAGTAGGTATAAAAAGCTGAAAATAATTGCGCAAAAAGCTGCCGTTTTCTTGGCATCGATTCGTAAAGAGAGCCACGGTATGCCGGCGATTATCAATCGCATCAGAAAAAATACCAATCCGGCAATAGTTCCTAAATGTAAGCCGGAAACAGAAAGAAAATGCGCCAAACCGGAATTGCGATAATTATCTATCGTGTTTTGTGCTATAAATGATTTTTCACCAACTAACAAAGCATCAGCAATACCGGCTTCTTTTGCCGGTAGAACTTTGGCTATATAATCCGTAATATTTTTACGCAAACTATTCAAACGTTGCTTAAAATTATAACCGCTATATTCACGCGGGCAATCAACAACAAAGATCTCACTGTCAGTATAACCGATTGCACTCAAATTTTCATAAAAATTTTTGCGGTCTATTTGATAGCCGTTCAATATAGGCATGGGTGAACGGGCAAATAAAGTTGCCACTGTTTCCACACATTGCCCGATTTTCAAATCAGATGTCTTACTGCTTAATGTTATGCGATAATTACCTTTTAGGGTAGTGTCATAATTTTCCGCATGTGCAAGTAATATGCGTACTTTGCCTTTTTCACTGCGATTAATGTCGGCGATTTGTCCTTTAAGATAAGTAACGGTTCTGTCATTAATATTTTCAATGTGTTTGGACTGATAAAGCGAATGCGCTTGTATGTTGATAAAGCCGCATACTATTATCAAAACAGCCATAAACAAAATGTATTCTCCACGCATACGATAATGATAAATTAAAAATAGGCAACCTTCAAAAATTGCCACGCTAAGCCATATATTAGGCTCAAAAGGTAAAGCAAAATATAGAGAGATTCCCAAAGCAAACAAAAACGGAAAAATAGAAATCCATTGTGATTGTTCGGCTAAAAAATTACCACTTACGTAATTTTTAATATGTCGCCAAATTTTTTTCATTTCAGAGCGTTTATTTTATTAATTATGGCTTGTGCGGCGTTTTCACTTGGTGTTTGCCGACCAAATCCAAGCATTATCCGAGCTTCTTCAAATCCTTGTTTTTGGTGCTGATATTCTCCCGCATCGGTCAAAAATTTTATTACATAAGAAGCAATATTTTTTGGATTGCATTCTTGTTGCAAAAGTTCGGGAACAACTAAGCGGTTGAGCAAAAGATTGGTTAAATTCACAAATTTTATGTGTAAAAAGCAACGTGCTAAAATCTCGGTTAGTTTGGGCACTTTATAAGCAATTATATGTGGAACGTTAATAATAGCTAACTCTAAAGCCACAGTACCTGAGGCGGCAACAGCCACTGAGGAGTCGCAAAAAGCTTTGCTTCGTTCGTCTTGCCCCTCAACAATAATCACCGGCAAAGCATAGTTACGCACCATTTGCTTAACGCGTTTGGCAACAGTGCTGACTGTCGGAATCACGAATACAATATCTGTAAATTTTCTTTGCACAATTTTAGCTGCTTCCATAAAATCAGGCAACAAGCGTTGAACTTCATTGTGTCGTGACCCCGGTAAAATAAGCATAATACGTTTATTTTCTTCAATGTTGTGCTCTTTTTTAAATAAGCCGTTAGAGCTATTATTAACGATGGCGCTTTCAATTACCGGATGTCCGACAAATACTGTATCTAAATGATATGGAGTAAAATACTTCGGTTCATTCGGAAAAAGAGTTAGTAATAAATCTATGTATTTATACATAGTTCGTGCGCGCCTTTTTTTCCAAGCCCACACCTGCGGAGCAACATAGTGAATTTGTGGAATTCCTAATTTCAGAGCGCGTATTTTTTTGTGGATACGCGCGCAAAAACTCCAACTGTCAATAGTTATAACAGCATCTGGCTTTGTCCTTTCAATTTCAGCTACTGTTTGCTTTATGCGTTTTAAGATTCGCGGAATGCTTGGTATTACTTCGGCAATACCCATAACTGCCAACTCGCTTATATCAAATAAGGATTTTAATCCTTGTTCCTGCATATTATCTCCGCCGATTCCGATAAACTCGGCGTTGGGATCTTTTTGTTTCAAAGCTTGCATTAAACGTCCGCCCAAAGAATCTCCCGACGGCTCGCCGGCAATCAAATAATATTTCATGACTTTTTCTCCGTCGGTATAATACCGATAATAAACATTTTATATTTATCGGCCAGAGCTATAACCTTTGTTTCATCAACAATCAGTGCATTACCGGCATGAATTGCCACTCCGCGCATACCGGCGTTATGTAATTTTTCTATTGTTCTGCAACCTATGGTCGGCAAGTCAATTCGCATATCTTGTTGCGGTTTGCGTAGTTTAACCAAAACTGCTCCGGCTCCTTTGCGTTGATATTCTCCACAACGTTCTATCAGCTTATCGGTTCCCTCAATACCTTCCACGCCGAGCACTAATCCCTGTTGAACTATCACCGATTGTCCGACATCAAGCAACCCTAATTGCAACGCAACTTCTGTTCCACGTTCAATATCGGCGATTGCCTGTTTATCCGGCTTGTTTTTTGTTAAGATTCCCTCTTTAATTAGCAAATCAGGTAAAACCTCGTGAATACCTACAACTCGCATATTTTCGGATTCTATTTCTTTAACCAAAGCACGCAAAATACCATCATCACCCAAGGCTTTTAAACCTATTTTTGTAAAAAATGCCGTGGTGCGTAAATCCGGCACTAAATCAGCAAAACTCGGGCGATGGATAGTGCCGATCATCACCACTTCTTGCACATGTTGATCGGCAAAAAGCTTAAAGCCTGTACCTGCCTGCCCGATACGTATCCAACAATGTGGAATGTCCGGCGAAAAAAACGCTCTGTCGGCATTATTTTCTATTGCTAAAACAAAATAATCTCGTTTGCTTTTTTTGCAGTGTTCAATCAATGTTTGCGGTAAAGTTCCGCCACCGGCGATAATTCCCAATTTTTTTTGTTGTGTTTCCATAATTTTTGCCGTCAGTTGTTATTCATACGCCTATATTAGCAAAATGCTGCTTGATTTCAAGATATTTTTGCTAAATTTTACGTTGTTGTTATTTTTTTGTTTGACTTTTGCGTTTTTTGTGATAATATAGGAGTTGAACTTCGGTTCGGGCCCTAAGAAAGCTCTTAGAATTGTCGGCGCTTGACGCCGTTATATTGATGTATCTCCGACTTGGGTTGGGGAGCTCGTGGTGGATGTTCAGAGCATTAGCTTAAAGATTACGAGGATCATTTGCAATTCTATGATTTTCTTACTTCCCGACCGCCGTTTGGCGGTTGATTAGTTATTAATGTCAAATTTTTTCAAGAAGGAGATTTAAAAATGAAAACATATAATGCAGAATCCGGACGCTCAATGATTGAGATGCTGGGCGTATTAGCCATTATTGGTGTTCTTTCCGTTGGTGGTATTGCCGGATATTCAAAAGCAATGATGAAATATCGGGTTAACAAAACCATTGAACAAATAACTCTCATTGCCGGTAATGTGCGAGCCTTTTTTGCTTCGCAAAAAAATTATGAAGATATAAAAGATTATGGAGCAAGTGGTGACAAAAATGATGTTAAAACTATTTTGAAAAAGGCAAAATTGGTTCCCGATGAAATGTGGAATGAAGATGAGATAAACAGTGTTTATGGAAGTGGGGTATATATATTTTCGGATCATTCAAACCCAAAGGCTTTCTACTTGAGCTTCAGTGATATTCCGGAAGAGGCTTGTGTTAGCCTTGTTTCACATGATTGGCCGAATGAAACACAAGGAATATTATTTGGAAACTTAGATTCGTTAGGTAGCTCTAACATGCAGCCATACGGTATATGCAATTATCGTGAAAAGGGCCTTTATTCTGTGTGTAGAGATGATTTGCCGGTATCTGTTGATGATGCGGTTGAAGGATGCACTTGCACAAACAGTTTATGTGCGATTACATTTGTTTTTAAATAGTAAAGTGGCAAGATTTTTGCCTATCCCTCTATTTCTTCCGCTTTCATTTCAATTTCTAACCACTGATTTTCCAGTTCGGCTATTTTGTCTTTGTTGGCTGAAAGTTTAGAGGTAAGTTCATCAAATTTTTTGGGGTCTTCGGTATAAAGATTGGGATTGCCCAAAGCAATCTCAATCGCTTTATTTTCTGCTTCTAATTTTTCCACTTCCTGTGGCAGGTTATTGAGCAAATATTGCTCCTTGAAACTCAATTTCACGGTTTTATTGCGTTCGCGTAATTTGGGTTCTTCTTTCGATGTCGGCTTTTTAACTTCCTTTTTTTGCGGCTGATTTTTTAATTTTTGCAGCAAATCACTGTATGTTCCGATATGCTCATAGATTGTGCCGTCTCCTTTCATATACAAAACAGAAGTTGCCACCTTATCCATAAAATCACGATCGTGACTGACAATCAAAATTGTGCCATCATATTCGTCAAGCACCTCTTGCAGCAGGTCAAGTGTATCCATATCTAAATCGTTGGTCGGCTCGTCCAACACTAAAAAATTAGATGGTTGAGCCAACGCTACCGCTAACATAAGGCGATTTTTTTCACCTCCGGAAAGTGCTGAAACCGGACATTGAGCCTGATCCGGTTTAAATAAAAAATCTTTCAAATAGGCTACCACGTGGCGAAAATGTCCGCGCACCATTAAGTGATCACCCTCATTGCACAGAGTTTTCCACAAAGTTTTTTTGGGGTCTAATGTCATACGATTTTGATCAAAATATGCTTCTTGCAAGTTTTTGCCGATTCGGATAAATCCGGAATCCGGAGCCAAACGCTTGGTTAACAATTTAATTAATGTTGTTTTGCCGGAACCGTTTGGCCCTACTATACCTAATTTATTGCCCTTAATAACTCTGAGAGAAAAATCTTTAACAATTACTCGTTCGCCGAAGCTTTTATTAATGTGCTTTGCCTCAATTACCATTTTGGAACGCATTTCCGCTGTTTCAGCTTCCATATTTACCGAGCCAATCATTTTTATTTGTTCACGGCGTTCGGCTCGCAGCTGTTGCAAACGGCGCAAACGTCCCATATTACGTTTGCGTCGTGCGGTTACTCCCTTGTGTAGCCACTCTGTTTCTTCGGCAATTTTTTTATTTAAGGCTTTCTGTTCAATTATTTCTTGTTCAATAACCTGATCCTGCCATTCTTCAAAATAGGCAAATCCCTTATTGTTTCGCCGTAAAACACCTCTGTCGAGCCAAAAAGTAGTATGGGAAATATTGCTTAAAAATGAGCGGTCATGACTTATAACAATAACGGCACCGGTAAATTTTTGAATTATATCTTCTAATTTTTCAATGGCGGCAATATCTAAGTGATTGGTTGGCTCATCTAAAAGCAAAATATCAGGTTCGTTGACCAAAGCACGTGCCAAAGCAGCTTTTCTGCGTTCTCCTCCTGATGATTCCTGTGGATTTTGCGCTTCATTTATAGCAAAATATTCAATTAATTTATCGGCTTTGTAGGTTTGATTTTTCTCCGCTTCCGGCAAACCGGCTTCTACAACCTCACGTAAAGTTTTAAATCCGGAAAAATCAGGCTCTTGCGGCATATAGCCGACACGTAACCCCGGTTGAACGAAAAATTCCGCTTCATCCGGCTCTATTTCATGCGCTATGACTTTTAACAGTGTGGATTTTCCGCAGCCGTTACGCCCAACCAAACAAATTTTATCCCCGCGATTGATATATAGATCAACATCGGTAAATAAGGGGTTCAAGCCAAAACTGAGTCTGGCACCGCGTATTGTATAAATCGGAGCTTCTACGGCCATTTCAAATTCCTTTCGCACATCTTCTAAAACAAAAATAAAAATATTACAAGTTTTTTTATTTTTTAACCTTGAATATACTTTTTTTTAATATTATGCTATGCAAAGTAAGTTGACTATGGTGATTAAATGCGCAGGATTTTATTTGTTTTATGTTTGAGTGTTTTGTTTTCCGGCTTTGCTTATGCAGTGGAAATAGACTTGTTAACCGGTGATTTTGTGGCAACTGCTACTGATGATGATTCCGACAAAAAGCCGGCAAAAACAAAGGATTCGGAAATTAAAAAAGAAATAGAAAAAAATATTGAGGCAAAAAAAGATGATGATGAAGAGAATCAACAAGGAAACAGCGGTGGAATTTTCGGTTTTATGCGGCCGCTAACATCATTATTTAGTAACGAAAATGAATTAGGTCCAGATGGTAAAAAAGAAACTTTTTTGGAAAAAAGTATTCGCCTTGCCGAAGAAGGTAATTTGAGCGCACAGCTTGACTTGGCATATATGTATTTATACGGAATCAATAATATTGAGCAAAACTCGGCGGAAGCAGTAAAATATTACACTATGGCCGCCGAACAAAATGATCCGACGGCAATCAATAATTTGGCAAGTCTGTATTTTAGCGGTATCGGAACGGAAAAAGATGTTAAAAAAGCATTTGAACTATTCAAAAAAGCATCTGATTTGGGCAATGACAACGCATCTTTGAACTTGGCTTTTTTGTATTTAGCCGGCGGCAAAAAAGATGATGTGCGCAATCAAAAAGCCGTTGAATTATTTGAAAAATCGGCGAAAGATGGGAATAAAATTGCCCAATTTATGAGCGGGTATGCTTATTGTAAAGGTTTTGTGGTAGCGCGCAATTATGCTCAATGCTATAAACTTATGAATTCTGCGGCTACCGGTGAGGCACAAATTGATGAAGCGCAGTTAATGTTGGCAGAATTATACCTTAAAGGTTTGGGAACAGTGCAAAATTATGCCAAAGGTATAGAGGCTTATGAAAAAGCAGTGGCTCAGGGTAATTTAGATGCCAATATATATTTGGCGGATTTATTGATTGAAGGTAAATATGTTCAAAAAAATCCGGCAAAAGCTTATATGTTATATAATATAGCGGCAGCGCGCGGACGGAAAGATGCTTTGGAAAAACGTAATATTTTGGCGGATTCTATTCCGTTGCAATCTATAAACGAAGTGCAAGACTTGGCTCAAATGTTCAAAGAGGAACCGTCCGAGTTGACGTCATACATACGGCAAACATACGGCACGAATTTACGTAACTACATAGATGTGAATATTAAACGGAAGAAAGATGATTAAGATAAAAAATAAGAAAAAATTGTTCAAAAAAATAATTTCATGGTCCGGACTTTTCTTTTTCGGTTTGGCGACGTTTATGATATATCGTCAACTTTCAAAATATACTTTGGAAGAAATTCAAGATGCGGTTATCGCTGTTCCGAACAAAAATATACTTTATGCCTGCATGGCTTCTTTTTGCGGGTATTTGGCTTTATCTTCATACGATTTTTTGGCATTAAAATACATAAATCATAAAATTGCCGCATGGAAGTGGATGTTTGCCGGTTTTATCGGATTCGCCGTCAGCAACAATGCCGGTCATGCAGTTGTTTCAGGCGGGGCAATTCGTTATAGATTATATACACGATGGCGTGTAGGTGCGGTAGATATTGTTAAAATGGTAACATTTTCCGGATTCACATATTTAGTTGCCTGCTTCGCATTGGTTATTATCGGTTATATATGTTCCCCAAATCATGTTGTTTCATCAGTTGCCTCACCTCTGTTAAATTGGGGAATATTAATATTTTCGGTTGTGGGCTTAGCTTTCTATTTCTGGGGCAGTATGTTTTATAAAAAGCCGATTGTTATAAAAGATATAGAGTTTAATGCTCCGACTCCTAAAATGGCTTTGGCTCAGGTAATCATAGGAAGTGCAGATATTTTAATGGCTTCACTGGTGTTGTATTTTGTTATGGAAAGCTACATAGATATTCCGTTTGCCTCGTTTATAGGTGCATTTATTATTGCGCAGGTATTGGGCGTTTATAGTCAAGTTCCCGGTGGTTTAGGTGTTTTTGAAGTTGTTTTCACTAATTTGATGCCGGAAGATGAGAATCAGGCAACACTTTTTGCTATTTTAATTTTATATCGCATAATATATTATTTGTTGCCACTGGTTATATCGGGAATTGTGTTGTTTTCATTTGAATTTAATTTAGCGGAAAAGAAAAATTTGAGAAAAACGCAAAAAATTATGAAAAAAACAAAAAAGTAGTTGACATTCATTCAGAAGTAGTTTATACAGCGCTCAATGTGTTTTTGAAGGAATAAAAAAATGAAGTGCTATAGTTCGTTAAAATCTAAGAAAGTACGCGATTTGAATTGTAAAATTGTTCGTCGTAAAGGTCGTGTATATGTTATTAACAAAAAGAACCCGAAATTGAAAGCTCGTCAGGGTTAATTCGGTTTTTGTTTTACGCAAAATGCTCTGCCGGATGTGCAGAGTTTTTTTGTTGTGGATTTTTTTGTATAAAAACACCCCAAAAAATCATTCGTGATTTTTTGGGGCAATAGATACGTTGTTTCAGATTCAGACGATCTCCTTTTTCAGGTTTCGTGCAAGGATGCGATACTTGACATCTTCGGCAACACGGTCAATCGCCATGAGAAGGGCTGTGCGGAACGAGTTTTTCTTCTTGCTTTCGCGGGCAAGGTAAGCTTTACGCTTTTCAACCTTTTCGCCGGAGCACTCCAAAATCTGGCTTCTAATCACAAATTCGAGGCCGTAGCGCTTGATGTCGCAACGAAATGAACTACAAAAATCGTGGGACAAAACAACTTGATTTTGATTTTCCATAAAAGAATTTAATTTAATTATACAAACAATTATAGATTAACTTTTGTCAATATAGCTCTAAAAAAATCTTTTGGCAAGAGGAAAAATAAAAAAAATTAAAAAAAATGAATTTTGTCGTTGACAATTATTTTTTTTTATGCAAAATAGCGGAAGTAGTCAAGTTGCGCTCTTAGCTCAGCAGGATAGAGCAACAGCCTTCTAAGCTGTGGGTCGGGCGTTCGAATCGCCCAGAGCGCGCCAATGGATTGTTATTCGCCGATATTGTTAAAATTTCGGCGTATTTTTTTATGAGAGGCCAATTTTATAAAAAAATAGTCAGAACGAATATGAAAAATAAATTTTATATTGACATATCTTATCACCTTTTGTAGTCTGACACATATTAAAGGAGGTCTTCCATGTATGATATTTACCATCCTACGTATTTAACCATAAATCAAAAATTAGCCTATATTCAGCTACTGTCATATCTTGCTAAAATTGATAGCAATCCGGAGTTAATAGAAAAAGATTTTATGCACAAATTGATTATTAGCTTGCAAATACCGGCTGAAAATTTGCAAAATTTGCAAATTCCGAATAACAAAGATGAAGTATATGAAGTGTTGCGCCCGATTCGCAGCCGTGAAATAGCTGTTGATTTAGTGCATTGTTTATGGTTTGCTTCTTCAATGGACGGAGTTGTTACGGATGAGGAAATAGAACTGATTCGTAAAATAGCCGAAATACTCGGGTTGGATGATAATAAAACATTAGAAATAAGTCATTTCGTGCAAGATGAATTAATGTTTTTTGAGCGAGCGCGACAAGTATTGGAAATTGACGAGGTTCGTTGTTAAGTTAAACTTTTGTGAATAAATTACTATGTTTGCAAAAAAGTCTTTTATTATTGATAAATATTTTATATTATAGACGAAAGGATTTTGGAGAAATTAAAATGAAAAATGAGTGTAAAATCAGCAGTGGTCGCAGTATGGCAGAAATGCTGGGCGTGTTGGCTATTATAGGTGTATTAAGTGTTGGCGGAATTGCAGGATATTCAAAGGCAATGATGCAATTCAGAATTAATAGAACAATGAGTCAGGTTTCGTATATTGCGTCAACATTAAGAACTTTGTTTGGCACAAAAGATGATTATGCTCCTTTGGGAACAGATACAAATATTACCTTGTTGGAAAAATCAAAAGTGTTACCTGATGAAATGGTAAATATTGCCGCTGATGGCACAAAATCTTTGAAAAGTCCTTTCGGTAAAGCCGTTGCTGTTATGCGCGGCGATTTGCTTGAAGAGGGGGATAACGCCGCTTTTATGATTTATTATTACTATATTCCGCGGGAAGCCTGCATTTCTATTGCTTCTCGTGATTGGGGTTCTGCCAGCAGTTCAGGTTTTGTTGCTATTGGTATAAACGAAGATATTGAAAGTATGCAGCAAGTTTATCAAGGTTGCACAAAAATTGCCGGATATGGAAAAGCCATTGCTTGTGGGGCAGCAGCGGGAACAACCAACACAACTTCGGATCCGCTTACTTTGGTTGAAGCCGCGGAAGCTTGCATGCATCCTTCAAGCAATGCTATTGCGTGGAAGTTTTATTAATTGATTTGCAAAAAAATAAAGCACCTCAGTTCAAATATGTCTGAGGTGCTTTTGCTTTACTTAGGAGTTAAAATCTGTATAACATACCTACGGTTACTTCTTTAAGATTATTTAATCTATCGGCACCAACATAGGAATAGCGACCTAAAACGCGCGCAGCCCAGTTTTGGTTAAAGTCATATTGCATACCGATACCGGCACGATAACCTACTTTGTTGAAACTTTTGTTTTCCATACCTTTGTAGTTTACGTGATAAATTGCCGCACCGCCACTGAGCAAGGCACTTAAATTGCTGCACATTATCGGATATTTGCCGTATAAATCCATAGCGTATGCCTGAAAACTGTTTTTAATTCTTTTACCATCTTGATGATTTTTCAATTCACCTGACATCTGAGACGAAAATTCGGTATAGATGTTATTATATATTTGCATACCCAAATCAACTTTTCCGGAATGGAAATTTTTCTTGAATCCCTTAGCCGGTCCGCCTTGGTGTGCCCTTGAATATACATAATCGGCACCGATATATGGTTTAACCATGGCAAAATCAGATGCATTTGCGTTGTTTACCGCAAGCAAAGCCACACCAGTCAGTAACAAAATTTTTTTCATATTTATTCTCTCCATTTATAAATGTTAAAATTTTTTTACAGGTTGTATATAACCGCAGAAAAAATGTTTTAAATGGTAGACAACAAAAAAAATACATATTATGCTGCAAAAAAAGGAGAATATAATGTTTAAGTGTCCGGATTTTTCATGTATGGGGTGCCCTCGTTTATTAAAGTTTCGTGCACAAAATCAGCAAAAATTTCCTAAATACCATAATGGTCCGGTGGAATCTTTTGGTGAATTGACAGCGCAAATATTGATTGTCGGTTTGGCTCCTGGATTGAACGGTGCTAATCAAACCAATCGCCCGTTTACTAACGATTACGCCGGAGATGTTTTATATCCCGCACTAAAAAAATATGGATTTGCCCGTGGTAACTATGGAAAAATAAAAGATGACGGTTTTGAATTGCTTAATGTGAGAGTTACCAACTCGGTTCGTTGTGTTCCGCCGCAAAATAAAGTTACAGCCGACGAAATTACCGCCTGCCGTCCGTATTTGCAACAAGAAATTGCCGCTATGACAAATTTGAAAGTTATCTTGTGTCTTGGTGCGGTTTCACACGGTGCAGTTTTACAAGCGCTTAATTATAAGAAATCGGCATATAAATTTGCCCACGGCGCGGAACATATATTGCCGCAGCATAATATTGTTCTTGTAGATTCTTACCATACTTCGCGTTATAACATCAATACTAACGTTTTAACACAGCAAATGTTTGACGAGGTGGTGGAAAAATTGCATAAACTAATAAAGTAAACTGCTATCCACTGATTTTTTATTTGATATAAATTTATCCGAACAGAAACTTGCAACTTCTACCGGCGCTGCAAAAAGCACCGGTAGAAGTTGTGCCATGTTTTTGTAAAAATATCTTGAAAAAAAATATCTTTGGTGTAAAAAGGAGATGATGTAAATAAAAAACGAGATAAAAGTGTCTGAGAAATATTATATAAAAACTTTCGGGTGTCAGATGAATGTATATGATTCATCTCGTATTGCCGATATGCTGAAAAAAGAGGGTTATGAAGAAACTAAGCATCAAAATGAGGCGGATATTGTTCTGTTTAATACTTGCCACATTCGTGAAAAAGCGGCGGAAAAGCTGTTTTCTGACTTAGGTCGAGCTCATTTAATTCAATTAGAACGTTCAGAAGCCGGAAAAGATACAATAATAGGTGTTGTCGGTTGTGTGGTGCAGGCGGAAGATGAACAAATTATAAAACGTGCTCCGTATGTTGATTTTGCGGTTGGTCCGCTGATGTATCATAAAATACCGCAGTTGTTGCAAAAGATTCAGCAAAATCGCGAAGAACACGGCTTTGTGGAAACTGATTTTCCGGCTGAAAGTAAATTTGACTTTTTACCTGAAAATAGGGCACAAGGAGCTTGTTCATATTTGGCGGTGCAAGAAGGGTGTAACAATTTTTGCACTTATTGTGTGGTGCCATATACACGCGGTGTGGAATATTCTCGTCCGGTTGCCGAAGTTGTTAAGGAAGCTAAACGCCTGGTTGAAACAGGAACTTTGGAAATTAATTTATTGGGACAAAATGTTAATTCATATCACGGTGAAGATGAAAACGGTAAGGAGCGTGGTCTGGCTTATTTGTTGCATAAAATAGCTGAAATTGACGGCTTAAAACGTATTCGTTATACAACATCATATCCGGCGGATATGAGTGATGATTTGATTGCTTGCCATAAGGATATATCTATTTTAATGCCATATTTGCATTTGCCGGTGCAATCCGGTTCTGACCGTATTCTTAAAGCAATGAACAGGCGGCATAATTCGGCTGATTATTTGCGGGTGGTGGAAAAACTTTATGCGGCTAATCCGCTGTTGAAGATGTCTTCCGATTTTATAGTTGGCTTTCCGGGTGAAAGTGATGATGATTTTCAAAAAACTTTGGATATTGTTAACAAGGTAAAATATATTCAGGCATTTTCGTTCAAATACAGTCGGCGCGCCGGAACTCCTGCCGCGGTTATGGATAATCAGGTAGAAGAAAAGGTTAAAAAAGAGCGGTTGGATATTTTGCAAACTTTATTGTTTGACTATCAGGATAAATTCAATAAATCTTGCATAGGCAAAACCATGCCGGTATTGTTGGAGCAAAAAGGTCGTCATAAGGGACAGCTTATCGGGCGAACACCATATATGCAAAACTTGCATGTTGAAACAAAAAGTGATAATATGAATAAAATTATTAATGTGGTTGTCAGCGAAGCCACTACTAATTCTTTAAGCGGAAAGGAGATTTAAAATGGCTGAAATTTGTTTTGAACTGTTTAACAATCAGTTGGTGCAACAGTTAGTGGGCGAAGCCGATGCTAATTTGCGCCTTATTGAAAAAATGCTAAATGTTGAAATTTTCAGTTTTGGTAATCAAATTACCGTAAAAGGTTCCAATAGCGATGTTGATAATGCCAAAACCGCCATCGAGATTCTTTATAATAAAGCCAGCAAAAATATTGAAATCGGCGAACAGGAAGTTAAAGCAGCCGTGCGTATGAGTGGGGATGTGCATACTGACGGTAACAAAGAAAATATGACCGACATTGTTTTAAAAACCAAAAAACGTTATATTTATCCGCGTTCGGCAACCCAAGCACAATATATTCAAGAAATGATGAAAAATGAGTTGGTGTTCGGTTTGGGACCGGCGGGAACAGGTAAAACGTATTTAGCGGTAGCTTTGGCGGTTTCTATGATGTTGGAAGGCACAATAGATAAAATAATTTTGTCGCGACCGGCAGTGGAAGCTGGTGAAAATTTGGGCTTTTTGCCAGGTGATTTAAAGGAAAAAGTTGATCCGTATTTGCGACCGCTTTATGATGCTCTGTATGAAATGTTGCCGGCAGAACAGGTTGATAAAAAGTTGGCTTTGGGCGAAATTGAAATTGCTCCATTGGCTTTTATGCGCGGAAGAACTCTTTCTAATTCATTTATTATTTTGGATGAGGCGCAAAATACAACTCCGATGCAGATGAAAATGTTTTTAACTCGTTTGGGCGAAAATTCGCGTATGGTGGTAAATGGCGATTTAAGTCAGGTTGACTTACCACGTGGTGTTGTTTCCGGTTTACGTGATGCGTTGGAAACATTGAAAAATGTTGACAACATCTCGGCGGTAACTTTCAGTTCTGCCGATGTTGTGCGTCATGGTTTAGTTGCCAAAATTGTTCGTGCCTACGAGGAAAAAAGCAAAAAAGAGATAAATCAATATGAGCAAAATAATTCTTAGTATTACTGATGAGGAACCGCGTTGGGCAGAGAGTGTTGCCGATATTAAACAGGTGGCGGAAAAAGTTAAAGAAACTGTATTTGCCTATGTGGAAGATAAAGAAAAATTGCCGGTTTTGCAGGGGCAAAAACCACTGAAAGTTAATTTGTGTCTGAGTAATAATGCGCGAGTGCAAGAACTTAATCGTGATTTTCGCAATATGGATAAACCTACTAATGTTTTGTCGTTTGCCAATTTGGATTATACAGATTTTGAGGAGCTAAATTCGCCTTTTCCGGAAATTGAATTGGGGGATATTATAATTGCCTATGAAACAATGGAACAAGAGGCAGAAATTGAAAATATAACGCTTTATGCTCATTTTTGCCATTTATTGACGCATGGATTTTTGCACATTTTAGGCTATGACCATATTGAAGATAAAGATGCTGAATATATGGAAAATTTAGAAAAAAATATTTTGCAAAAACTTAATATAGCAGATCCTTACGCGCAAGAATAGAAAAAGTTGAGGCCGCAGATGTTGCGAAAGTTGATAGATTTATGTGTGGCGTTGCAAAATAAATGTTTATATGCTTTTGCGCTATATCCTAAGTTGGCTTGTTTGGGGTTGGGGGTGTTATTAACTTTTGCCTTGCCACCGTTTTATCAAATTTGGGCAATTTTTCCAAGCTTGGCAATAGCATTATATTTATGTTGCCAAACAAGTAGCCTAAAAAAATTGATTGGCTTAGGATATTGGTTCGGATTCGGCTTTTTTTCCGCCGGATTCTATTGGATAGGTAACGCCCTGTTAATAGATGTTGCACAAACCGGTTGGATGTATCCGATTGCTTTATTTTTTAACGGTTCGTTTTTCGGCATATTTACGATATTGCCGTTTATGATAACCAAACTTTGCAAGAATGTATGGGCGAAAGTGTTATTGTTTTGCGCCTTTTGGGTGTTGAGCGGTGAATGGTTTAGAGGGGTATTCTTAACAGGATTTCCGTGGAATCCGCTCAGCTCTGTGTTGGCGTTTAGTCCGGCGCTGTTGCAAACGTTGGCATGGTGGGGAACTTACGGTCTATCTCTTATTGTTGTTTTGCTTGGAGTTTTACCGGTGTTTTGGTTGATAAAGCCTAATCGCAAAACATTTTGTCTGCCTGTTCTTTCGGTGTTTATTTTGTTTGTTATATGGAATTACGGCGGTTTTGTAATTGCCCATCGTCCGCAAATAAGCAACGGCAAGTCTATAATGGTGCGCTTAGTTCAACCGAGTATTCCTCAAACTTTAAAATGGGATCGGGATTCGGCGGAAAAAAATTTGGATGAATATATTAAATTGAGCAAAACCGACGATAATCGTTATGTTGATTTTGTAATATGGGGAGAAACAGCATCTCCTTATGATTTTACATACGACGATAAACATCGCCTGAAAATTAAACGAGCTATTCCACGTAAGGGATATTTAATCAGCGGATTTTTGCGCTATGGAGAGAGTGAACACGGTTATAAACCTTATAATTCTCTGGGGGTATTTGATGATAAAGGCAATGTTGTTGCCACCTATGACAAAAGCCATTTAGTGCCGTTCGGTGAATACATTCCTTTGCGAGAATATCTGCCGGAGTGGATTAAGCCGGTTGCTAATAATGTAGCGGAATTAGGGCGTGGAGAGAAATACAAAACCATAAGCGTTGAAGGTTATCCGGCGTTTGCGCCGCTGATTTGCTATGAAATTATCTTTTCTGACGAAGTTGTGCGCAAATTCAATAAGCCTAAATGGATGGTAGTGTTGACAAACGATGGTTGGTATGGATTGAGCGCCGGACCGCATCAGCATTTGGTGGCGGCACAAATGCGCGCGATTGAAGAGGGAATATCAGTAGTGCGCAGTGCAAACAGTGGAATTAGCGCGGTAATTACGCCTTATGGGCAAATAAAAGCTAAGTTGTCGTTAGGACAAAAAGGCTCGGTTGATATTCTGGTAAAGCCTGATTTGGCACGCGATACATTATTCGGGCGCTACGGTAATATTATTCCGCTTTCCATGTGTGGAGCGTTGATTGCCTTAGCACTTTTGATTGAATTGATTACGCGAAAAATATCGCAAGGGTAAAATTTTTTGCAAAAAATGCTATTTTTTTGTTGCAATTTGAAAAAATATGGTGTATATGGAAGCCACTTCCGAGAAGGTAGATTTTTGTAAATCTCTGATTTTACGAAAATCTCGTTATAAATTTATGTTTATGACTATCGGGACAATAATTTAATAATAAATAAAAAGGATATGATATGAAAAGTATTGTTAATGCTAAAAAGAAAAACAGCCGTCGTTATGGCGAAAATTTGTGGGGCGATGCTAACAGCCCATTTAATAAAAGAGGTTATGCTCCGGGACAGCATGGTCAAAGAAAGAAAAAAGTTACCGACTACGGTGAACAATTAATGGCTAAACAAAAGCTTAAAGTTTATTACGGCAATATTTCGGAGAAGCAATTCCATAAATATTATGCAGAAGCTATTCGTCGTTCGGGTGATGCCGCTGAAAACTTAATCGGTTTGTTAGAATCTCGTTTGGATAATTTGGTTTATAAAGCAAAATTTGTTCCAACCGTGTTTGCGGCTCGTCAGTTTGTTAACCATGGTCATGTTACGGTTAACGGTAAAAAAGTAAACATTCCTTCCTATATGGTTAAGGTTGGTGATGTTATTGAAGTGCGCGAAAAATCAAAGGGTATGGCTATGGTTATGGCTGCTATTGAAGCACAGGGCAGAGATTTTCCGGAATATTTGGAAGTTGATGCGAAGAAGTTCTCCGCTAAATATACATTTGTTCCTAAGTTCTCTGATGTTCCGTATGCAGCAATGATGGAACCGAACCTTGTTATCGAATACTACTCTCGTTAATCGGGTTAGTGGAAATATACATGAGGCCTCTCTTTTTGAGAGGCCTTTGAATTTTTTAATTCGGATATTTGTTGTGGTTTAAAAATTGCCGAAAAACATGTTTGATGAGTGAAGTTAAAAATTTATTCCCCACGCATTTTTAAGATGCTCAATATACCACGGAAAAACTACCAAAATTGCATCAAAACGCATATCATAATCGTTATATTGCGGATTTTGTTTTAAAAAACTTTGCGCACCACGAATGATTCGTTGTTGTTGCTGCTTAGAAATGGCGTAAGCTGCTTCGGCAACAGTTTTGCGCTTTTTAACCTCCACAAAAACTAATGTGTGTGCCCGACAAGCAATAAAATCAACTTCGCCGGCAGTGGTTCCTCGTCCGGTAGTGAAATTTTGCGCCACGATTCCATATCCGTGCAAACGCATATACATCCGAGCAACAAACTCCGCTGTTTTTCCTCGTGAATAATTACTCATTTTTTGAGTTCCAGTGCCAAAGCATAAACCTCGTTTTTGTTCAATCCGTATTGTGCGCAAATCTCTTTCACCGCAGTTTTTAGCGATGTTTCATTCAAACGCTGACTTAATA
Organism: Alphaproteobacteria bacterium; assembly: GCA_017480745.1. Lineage (GTDB taxonomy): Bacteria > Pseudomonadota > Alphaproteobacteria > RF32 > CAG-239 > RUG410. The sequence goes on along the minus strand of JAFUSA010000008.1, from coordinate 31,544 downwards.
TTTTTCGCACATCGTCAAGTGCAACCTCTTTTTGCACCGGTGGGGCAACCATTAAAACAAATTCACCTTTGGGTTCAGTTTCCATAAAATGATTTTGCAAATCTTTCCAACTACCGCAAACGGATTCTTCATACATTTTGGTCAATTCGCGTGCAACTACTGCTTCGCGGCCGGTAAAAATTTTTTCCGCAGTTGCCAAAGTTTTCAGCAAACGCGGCGCTGTTTCATAAAAAACAAGAGTGGTGTCAACATTTTTTAGTTCACCGAACAAATCTTGTCTGGCCTTATCTTTGTTAGGAATAAATCCGGCAAACATAAAGCGATTTGTCGGTAATCCGGAAATTTGCAAAGCAGTAATAACCGCACAAGCTCCGGGAATTGCCGTAACATAAATATTTTGCTCACGGCATTTGCGCACTAATTTATAACCAGGATCGGAAATCAACGGTGAACCGGCATCACTGATCAATGCTACGGCCTGACCGGATTCGATAATATCAATTAAAGATTGTGCTTTTTGCTCTTCGCTGTGGTCTTCATACGAGATAAATTTTTTATGTAAATCCAAACCTAACAGGGAAAATAACTTTTTGCTAACTCTTGTGTCTTCGCATGCCACCACCTCGATTTCACGCAATATATCCAACGCACGCGCTGAAATATCGCCTAAATTGCCGATGGGTGTTGAGATGATATATAAACCGTTTCTTAACATTATTTTAAACTTTAACTTTACAAAAAAAATATTTTGATTATTATATGTATTGTTCGATATTTTGAGGAAAAAAGCAAGTGTTAAAAAAATTTACTATCATCATTTTGGGATTAGTGCTCTGTAACTGTTCTTTTTTGCAGCAAAAATCTGGTATTGATAACTTCGGCCGTCCGCAATATAAATATGTTAATAACGGGTATCCGACTGATATGGTTTCATCTACCGATTATTCACAGGTAGATTTAGGGACTACCGAAAGCTATAGGGTTGCCGTGTTATTACCTTTAAGCGGTAAACTTTCCTCAATGGGCGAAAGTATGAAAAACGCCGCCACTATGGCTATCGGCGATATTATCAACAATAATTTGGTAGTGCAGTTTTATGATACGAAGGGCACACCGAGTGGAGCAAGGGTTGCGCTGGAAAATGCTATAAACGCCGGCTGTGATTTGGTTTTGGGACCGCTTACCGGAGATGAAGTTGCCGCTATAACATCGGAAGCCAAGTCGCGTGATATTCCGGTTATATCTTTTTCAACTTCACCAAGTGTATTGCAAGAGGGGATATATTCAATCGGATTACTGAATGATGAACAAATCAATCGCATTATCCGCTATGCCGCAGGTCAGGGACGCAGTCGTTTAGCTTTGGTTTTACCTGATAATCAAAGCGGAATAAATATGCTTAAATCAGCAATGAAAGCGGCTAATAACAGCGGTATGAGTGTGGTAAAAGTTGGTTTTTACAAGCCTGATAGTATGGATTTTACGGATATGGTTGTTTCGATGAAGGGAGGATTTGATGCCTTATTGATTCCGGAATCCGGTAATCGGTTAAAAGCAATTTCCTCAATGTTCAGTTATTATGATGTATCGGCGCCAGATGTTTTGTTTATGGGGACTTCGGTTTGGGCAAGCAGTAATTTAAGCAAGGAAACAGAACTTTACGGAGCAGTTTATCCGGTATTGCCACTTAATCGTATCAGCAATTTTGAAAATAAATATTCCGAATTATTTGGTGAGCGTCCGAGTGGTTTGAGTATTTTTGCCTACGATGCTGTGGCATTGGCTTCATCGCTGGCTAACAAAGACCGTCATTATATTGATGAGGCAATTACACGTGGCGATGGTTATTATGGTATTGGCGGGGCATTTCGCTTGTTTGAAAACGGGCGTAATGAGCATAGTTTAGATGTTGTGAAAGTAACATCTTCCGGTGAAAAGGTTGTTGATTCAGCTCCGCAAAAGTTCTATGGTTCCGGTTATGAAACAACAGGTTCGGCAACCGATTCCTATTATCCAAGCTATGGTTTTGGCGGAATGCCACAGTTCTACGGCAAAAGTGCCGCAGAACTTCAAAGCATTTTAAGCGGAATGTAAAACTATCCTTATTTATTCACTATATAAGTATATAATAGCATCTCCGCTATTTGTATCAGCCGCCGTGGCTGAACATTGTTGAATAGCATCGTCAATATTTAATGGTACTTTAATATACTCTTGATGATGGTTATAATAAAAGCCAATATAATTAATATTAGAATTTGACCAATCCCGAGAAGTAAGTTCAATACAGGCTTCTTCCGGAATTATATATCGTATACTGAATGCTTTATTATCTTCCTCTGCTGTTAAATCAACCATACCACCGAAAGGATTGGTAATAGACATAATCTTACCATCAGTTATGGTAATCATTTCATCAGGGAATATTTTGGCTTTTTTATGTATAGGACAGCCATCACCGGAAGATTGACCTGTGCAACTGCCGTTATTACAAAAACAATATACGCCTTTATAATTTCTCTGGTTTGCAAAAAAGGTGCGAATATTGCCGGCAATGAGTGTTATTTGCTCAATAGTTTTGTTAATTCTATACTTCATCATTGCCTTTGAATATCCGGCGATTCCACCGACAGACAAAACACCGATGATAGCTAACACTCCAAGCATCTCTATCATTGAACGACCGCTCTGCACGCTTTTCGTCATTGCGAGCGCAGCGTGGCAATCATTATTTTTTATCTCTAAGTTTTTCATAGTAAACTTCCTTTCTAAATTGTTGACATTACACCAAAACAACCGCCATGTTGAGGCGGCCGGAAGTTCAAGACTATTAGAGTAACAGTGTGGATTATTCGACTGACCTTATTCACCCACCTTCCGACCAAGGCCGGAAATCATTTAACGTCTTCACGACGACTCTAAGAGGTCTTGACACCCCAGATGAATTTTACCTCATCTTGTATCGACTATATCATAAAAAATCAAAAAGTCAAACAAAAAAACAAAAAACACCAACTTCATTTATGATGAATGAAGTAATAAGCAGATATTTTCCGGCAAATTAATCGTTGTTGACCGATAATTTTTGCAATATTCCGGATAAAGTTTTATCGGTTGTTTGCAATACTTTATTTTCTATTTTTCCGTCTTCTATTTTTGCGTTAATAACATCTTTATTTATTTGATCGGCGTCTTCTTTAAGTACCAACGCATGCTTCCATTGAAAAACGGCCTCGTTTTTGCGTCCGCCAAACCAATAAGCATCGCCTAAATGATCATTGATTACAGCGTTTCCCGGATTCATATCACTTGCCTGTTCTAAAAACTCTATTGCTTTTTTATAGTTGCCCAAGCGATAATACATCCACCCGATACTATCAATAATATGCCCCTCAAACGGCGATTTTTGGTATGCTTCAATAATCATTCGGACGGCTTCGTCAGTGTTTTGACCGGATTCCAACCATTTATAGCCCAAATAATTTAAAACATTCGGATTACGTTGGCTCAAATGCAGAGCCTCTTTTAAGTTTTCTATTGCCAAATCATCTTTGTTTATTTTTTCGTATGCGGCACCCAAAGCATAATATACCAGCCATTCTTTGTTGTTATATTGCAGAGCTTGTTTGTATAGTTTAATGGCTTCATCGTAGTTGTTCATGTTCATATAAATATTACCCAAGTCACACAAAAGTTGAGTGTTTTCCGGATAATCTTTTAAGAGCAAACGCAACTGTTCTTCGGCTTTATTATATTCTTTCAAAGTATTTAGATTTTCTACCAATTTCATTTTTGCAATAAAATATGAACCGGAATCTTTGTTTATTTTTTCGTAGTATCGATTCGCTTCTTTATATAGTCCTAATTCTTCTAAAACATTAGCCATGGCAATTTGCGCCACATCATATTGCGGATTCAAAAAAGAGGAGGCGGATAAATACAGTTGTGCCATTTCCGCCATATTTGGCGATATTCTGAACAATGTGCCTATATTAAACAAGGCTTCGGCCAAACCTTTTTGCGGAGTGTTGATAATTGCTGGAGAATCTTTTGTTTTGCTGTCTATTTGTTTATCAATATTTTCCAATAGTAAGGAAAGTATAGAGTTGTCGTTATAACGTGCCGAAATCTTGTGCGCCGATTCTTTATCGCCACTGCGAGCGTAAAAATCAGAAATTATCTCCAACATCCGAAAAGTAACGTCTTTGGGGTATTTTTGTGCAATGGTTTCATAGGCTTGCGCCGCTTTTTGCGTGTTGCCAAGATAGTCATAAATCATGGCCTTGTGGAACAATGTTAACGGTTCCATTGAGCGATCAACTGCTATTTTTTCAATTTCGGCAATAGCTTCTTTTTCTTTTTTTTCGCCGGCATAAGCCCATGCGTTAAACATAGGAATAACTAAAATACGATAAATATCTCCTTCAAGCAATGCTACATTCTCTCGCATTTTAGGATAGTTGCCTTCGGCAGCGTCATTAACAGCAACAATCAGCGGAGCAATGGTGTTTTTAGCTCCTGCTTCAATTTCCTTACGAGCAAAAGGAGCAGCTTTATCTAATTGTCCCATAGAGGACAAAAGTAAATAAACAGCGCGATTTACATTAGCGTTTTCACTGTCTTTTTGCGCCACTATTTTATAATATTCCGCAGCATTATCAAAATCTTGCCGATGGTTAGCAATGTTTGCCGCCAAATAAGCGCCATATAACGAATTTGTGCCATAATAGGAAAATGTTTCATCACTGTTTTTCTTAACCACAAAACCATCTGTTTTCCAATAGCCGTTTTCATCAAACTCCGGCTTTATATATTCGCCGTCGTCGCGGTGAAAAATATTTTCCGAACAAGCCAACGCAATGGCTGATACCGTGGCAATTAACAATATTGATTTTATCATAATATTTTTCATAACCTTGAATCCCCAATTATGACTATTTATAATACATATATAAATATTGTCAATGAATAAAAACACTCTTTTTGTTGCAAAGGTGGGTATTTTGTATATAATAGCGTTGGAAGGTTTTTTTTATGGAAAATTTGGCCGAAGTTATTAAATGGTATGTTTTAGCCGGAGTAGAAGATATTTGCGCCGATGAAACGTTTAATGCGCTTGATACACCGCCTTTGCCAGAAAATAAGGTTGTGCGGAAGGTACCGGTTGTTGCGGCAATGCGTCCGGCGATAACCGATTTGGCACAGGCAAATGATAGTGCACGCTTGAATGCACGTGAGCTTTGCGCCAAAGCAAATAATTTGTCGGAATTAAAAAAAGCTGTGGAAAGTTTTGACGGTTGTTCACTCAAATTTTCGGCTAATTCAACGGTTTTCGGCTATGGTAATCCAAACGCCGCTGTTATGTTTATTGGTGAAGCTCCGGGAGCAGATGAAGATAGAGAAGGTAAACCTTTTGTCGGCAAAAGCGGTGGCCTTTTGGATAAAATGATTGCTGCTATCGGCTTAAAACGAGAAGATTGCTTTATTTCCAATATATTGCCATGGCGACCTCCCGGAAACAGAACCCCAACAGATGGCGAAGTTGCGGTGTGTTTACCGTTTTTGCGCCGGCAAATTGAGTTGGTTGATCCTAAGGTTATTATTTTGTTGGGAGGAAGTGCTGCTAACGCTGTTTTAGAAAATGTTGATTCTATATCGTCTCTGCGTGGTCATTTTACGGATTATACCACTTCGCAAGGCAAGGTAATTCCTACATTATCAACCTATCATCCGGCATTTTTGTTGCGCACACCAAACCAAAAAGCAAAATCTTGGAGTGATTTTATGCGTTTGCAAAGAAAATTGACGGAGATATAGTTTTTTGTGAAAATTTAACAAAAATTAAATAATACTGTGTTAGTATGCGAATAGATTTTAATACTTATGGAGTAATGAATATGAGTTTTGCAAATAAGTTGATGGCATTGAGTGCGGTTTTGGGAATTATGACTGTTACTTCAAGTGCGGCTTTGGCGGCAGATACGGCGGAAACTTCACAAGAAGACGCTATTTTGTTTAGAATTGAAAATATTAAGCCGGTTGCCAATGAAGACGGTATAACCGAAAAATGTTCTTTCATTTTAACCGTTTATAACCGTATGGCTGAGGAAATTACCGAAGCAACGATGAATCTTAAATGGAAAGATACTATTGAAGACAGATATAAAATTGTCGGCGATAATGTGGAAAGCAAAGATGCCAAAGAGTCTTTGCAGGTTGTGGAAAAAGAAATGTCAATCGATACTGTTCCGCCGCATGTTCAACGCAGTTTTCAAGGTTTTGTAGAAACCAATAAGTGTTTTTTGTTGTTTGACAATTTGGAATACACGGTTAATAATTGTATTGTAGCCGGTGAAAAGATTATGGGTAAAGACAGTAAGGTTAGTTTGCAGGGCGGAAGCTGTAACAACAAGTTTGATTACATAAATTCGCAAAATCCTGAATATTATTCCGAATTCAAAGATACTCCGGACAGTGTTTTGGAAAAACAGGCTACTACTGCGGAAGAAAAACAGGTTGAAGCCATTGACGGTGTTTATGGTGAAACCGTAATGCAGTTGCAAAAAATTGAAGATACTTTAAATAAAATTAAATAGGGTTTTTTATGAAAAAACTGGCGTTACTTTATTTTTTGATGAGTGCTTTTGTTTGCGGTGCGGCAACGGCGCAAACATTCGCTCCCGGCTCTGCTCCGTCGGCAAAAAAGACGGAGCCGGCTGTTAACCGCCGTATTGGCACAGATAAGCCTTTGCGTCAAACAATGGAAAGTTTGCAAAACTCAGCTGCAGAAGATGAAAATGTGGTGGAGGAAGAAACGGACTACGAAGTTTTGACACCAGCAAAAAATACTTTGGGTAGCTTCGGTCGCAACAAAGATGATGACGAAAAAAAATATGATAACAGTTTAGGGACCGTTTTTGAAATTCGTTTTGATGATGACGGAGTTGTATTTGAAAACGATGATGACAACCGCAAAATTCTTGTATATTATGATAACTACAAGTTGGAAAAGGGAATGGATAATATGGTTCGCTGCTCTTTCAGATTGTATGTTTTGAATGATATGACAGAAAAATTAAGCAATATAAGCCTGAAACTAAAATGGCCGGAAATCAGCACTAATGTGCAAATGGTGCAGGTTAATCCTGGTGTGCGGACATACATAGACACCATGCTTTTGGGAAATGGTTGCTATACTATGGATAAAACTCCGGTAATAGAAGTTAATCGTTGCCGTGTAAAAGGCAAAACGGAAGAGCAATGTGCCGCTGCTGTACATTGGTTTAACATAAATCAATAATCGATTATTGAAAAGTAACCGCCGACTCACTCGAGCCGGCGGATATTTAGTTATTCATCCATGAAACCGTATCTGCATCAAACACAAAGGTAAAAAAATCATGAGATTCTTCACATTGTTTAACCGCGGTTTCCAAATCAAGCGGAACTTTTGTGTATGTTATATCCGCATATTCCCAACCTATTATATCTGCTCCGGCAACTGTCCAATCATAAGTAGCTAATTCAATACACGCTTCTTCTGGGATATTATAAAGTTCGATAATAAAGGCTTTGTTATCATTATCACTATAACTTTTACTCGTTTGATTTAAACTAACCCCACCACCGAAAGGATTGCTAATAGACATAATCTTGCCATCAGTTACAGTAATCATTTCATCAGGGAATATTTTGGCTTTTTTAACTATCGGACAGCCATTGTAATCAGCGGTAAGATATCCGTTTGCATCAACGCCGGAATGCCCATAGCAACCGGAGGCGTTGCAATCACCTCCATTACAACACACCCCTTCATAATTCTTCTGTGGTCCCCAAAAGGCACGCACATTACCGGCAATAAGGGTTACCTGCTCAATGGTTTTATTGATGCGATATTTAGTCATCGCCTTACTATATCCGGCGATTCCGCCAACCGATAAAACACCGATTATGGCCAACACACCCAACATTTCTATCATACTTCTCCCGTATTGCGGCACATCTGCTTGCCTGTTTTTCGCTGGTGTACTATCTGTGTACACGGCGCTCAAAACAGTCGGCGCATCTGCACCACTCTCCGGAAGAAGTGAGCGTCCGGACTGCACGCTTTTCGTCATTGCGAGCGCAGCGTGGCAATCATTATTTTTTATTTCTAAATTTCTCATAATTTTATCTCCTAAGTTAAAGTTATATATTAATAAAAATCTAACCGCCAAACGGCGGTCGGGAGAGTTCATAAACCATATTAATTCAAATGATCCGTCTTACCTTTAGGCTAACACCCTGAACATCCGCAAAACGCTCCCCAACCATGTCGGAGATATTTATCATGTCTATTAACGATGCAAGGCATCGGAATTAATAAGAGCTTATGAAGGCTCCGAACCGAAGTTCTGTTTCTATACTACCATAAAAAATCTAAAAGTCAAATAAAAAAGCTTGCTAAATAAAAATTTTTCATATATCATGTACGCATAATTGAATTATGCAGATATAGATTATAAACTTAATAGAAAGCTAACACGTAAAAGCCGTGTTGTGTTTATGGATAAAGAACAATTTTTTCAAAAACTTTATGACCTTGGTGTCAGTGAAGAAAGCGCCTTGATGTATGCCAAATTGGTATCAAACGACATAAGCGTTTGCGATGCGTTGGAATATGCTGAGTGGTTGCGAAAAGATGATGAAAAACACAATCCTGTTCAGTTTGCCTATTTATGTGGTAATGGAACCGAGTTGTCTTTTTCCCTTTCTCTTGATATTAACCGTTTAGGCTGTTTGTGGGGATTATGGATTGATGGGACATTCTGGTGCCGCTGGCATGCCGACACTTTGACTTTTACAGAGTTGCAAGACTGGCTGACAGATGGCAGAAGCCTCAAGAAACTTTCCCATCATGTAGGCGGTTTAAGAGAATACGAACACTTGCGCATAGATTATTTCTATCAATGTGCCGGTTCAGATTTGCTGAATTATTCGATTCCATCGGTTGACGATTATCAAGCAATGATGCCGCATATCGAAGAGAGTTCTCTCTTTTTGAAAACGCTTGGAAAATCAGGATGTTGCATTCACGATTGGTATTTTCATGAGGATTATTGGGCCTTTGATACAGACAAACAAGAATTAGTTGTGTTTGACATCAACAATGGTGTGATAAAACCTTGGAAAAAAAATGAACGCTATGCTTGGCGGCCGATTTCAGTTCCACGCAAAATAAGTGCGGAATGGTGCAAAATAGCCGACAAGAAATCTGAGACCTTGTGAATATTGTTTAATTTAATGTCAGCCAAAGAGAACCTTTGCTCGTTAAAGCCCGAGAAATAGCGGATATGAACAACTATTTGCAGAGAAAGATTTTTAATTGCTATTGTTGGATTCAGCTTGCTGTTATTGGCTTATTGCTCACTGTTTTCGGCGATTTTTTGACAAAGCATGAAGATAGTGATAGTGACTACGAGGAGAAAAATAAAGCATAAATAAAATGTTTATTGCTTAAATTTTATTTTCTCATCCAACAAAAACACCCGCCACGGCTGGTGTTTTTGTTATTTATCGCCGCAACGTTTTAATATTGGTAACGCAAATAATTTGCTCAACAATCCTCCGGCGAGCAGCACTACACAAAACCACAGTGCACATGACATTATTTTTTCATACGCCGACGAGTTTTTTACCATATCGGTAAAAAAGTGCAATAACAAGACGCAATGGATTATATAAACATAAGGGCTTATTTTTCCCAAATATTTGATATATTTATTCGCAACATACCCCTTCAAAAGTTTATATGAACTGATAAATATTGCTACAAAAGCCAAACCGGAAAATATCCACAACCAAAAAGTTAGTTGACACAGAATAAATATAATTATTCCAACCGTTAGTGCATAAAAATAAGTTTTTTTATTCTGCAAAAGCGGCAAACTATTTTCATAAGTTGCCACAAAAATACCCAGACAAAATTCAGGAATATGCCCTATAAAAATGCGATAGAAAAACTCATCATCTTCCAATAATATACTCAGCGGGCTCCCTATATATGCCAACATAACGTATAAGTAGATAATCAGCAGAAAATTATTTTTATTTTTGCCAATAAAACGATACAACGGATAAAAAATCACATATAATTGCGCCAAACAAAATAAAAACCACCACGAACCTTCAATTTGATGCAAATTTTTAACAAAAAAATTGTTTGTCAAAGATAGCGCATTTATTATATGTAAAAAATTAAAAGACAACGGATTGAAAATCAAATAGACAACCAAACCTATTAGCAATAATTTTTCAAGTTGCCAAATTCTTTTAATCGCATAAAACGGATCATCATTAAGGCGCATTTTTTTACTTAAACCGTAACCGCTCAAAAAGAAAAAAATATAAATCCCGCCATAGCCGATAAAAGAAAGCACTATATTCAAACTTTCGGTAACGGAAAAATTATTCCATGCTTCTTGCAAAAAAGAAATATGAAAGAAAAATTCGTTAGCCAGAGTAACCGGAGGTATTTTAATAAAAAAATTATGTAAGACAATCAATAAAATTGCCAACCCTTTCAAATATAGGCTATCATCTTTGCTCAAAAAATTATAATCCATTGTCATACATTTTCCTTTTATTAAGGCAATAACAAATCTTTGAACATAAATCAATACAAGATTTTAATATGTGAAAGATATATCAATGAAATCCGGCAGCTATAAGTGCATACGGGGTTGCATTTTCCGATGTTAGATCTTTAATATGCACCCAAACCGCACCATTAGAATCCAATCCATCACCATTTGTTTTGGGCACACCTTTAATTTCAACATCATACAAAATTGCTTCGTGTTGCAACACACCTTTTTCACCGCTTTCAATCGTAAAATCTGAAAAAATGATAGATTTAAATCGCTCATTTTCAGCTTTAATAACCTCACACCCTGTTTCTTCCATAATTTCTCGTTTAAGCGTATCTGCATAGCTTTCACCTTTTTCCTGACTTCCACCCGGCAAATCATATAATCCGGTATAAGGACCGCGCGCTTTTTTAATTAGCAAAATTTTTCCATCTTTGATTATACTGCCATAAACGCCAAAATGAGTCTTAGTAATTTTAGGATTTCTGATTAAGATATGATTAAACCACTTCTCTTGAAAAGCGATATCTTTTTCAATGCGATCATTTTTTAAATCATACGCTTCTGGCACAACAATTAGCTTATCATCATTATCATCTGTGCGATGCACAACACCAACACACCGCCCCACATATTTTTTCAAAGGTTTGTTCTCTATCAAAATATAGGCATCCAATTCTTCACCATCGCCAGATTTTGTATTTGGAATAAAACCATAATTTACCGGATATTTAAAACCAAATTTTGGATGTTTGCTTCCTAACGGGCGATCTATTTTCACCAAAACCCGATTACCGATATAATTTGTTGTCGGCAAATTGTGCAATATAACCGGATAACCATCCATATAATTCCATGGCTCATATTTTTGTGCCAAAGAATCAAATGTATTTTCATCAATATACAGTGCCGATAAATCATCTTCCGTTCGCTTCAATATTCTATGTTTTGCAACATTCATATCACAATACACATAATGAAAAATAACTTCATCTGTTAGAGTTTTTGCCCATTTGTAATATTCTTCGCGTTGTTTATGTGTCCAAAAACCATAGTCAAGAATAACACTTTTCCCCTCCTTTATATACTTTGCTGTTTTGTTACGAATTTCATCATCTACAATACTATATTTTGTTTGAAAATCATCCGGATTTCGGCCATAACGTTTAACCATTAATTCATCATGAGTAAATCGCATCGCCGGAATTGTTTTAGCCAACTGTTTTGCAATCGTGGTTTTACCAAATCCCATAAAACCGACCATTAAATGAATTGTTGCCATTTATTTCCTCCACTTATACTCTTTGTGCTTATACTACAAAACTTGTTAAATAAAGTAAACATTCATTCATTTTCTTTCCCATTTCGGTAAAAAATTATTGCATCAACCAAGTCAAATGCACACCAACAACTTTGGCGGGACTCAAACTAATTAAATCCTTGATTTTATTGCATTGTTGCTATAACCGGTTCGTAAAATTTCCAAAATGCGTATTTTCAAAAAACGAACTTACGAACTCATATAAACACCTGATTTAAAAAGAAACAACAGGCAATTTAGAGCCTGCCGTTTGTATTGGTGATCCCAACGAGATTCGAACTCGTGTTGCAGCCTTGAGAGGGCCGCGTCCTAAGCCACTAGACGATGGGACCATTGAACATTTTTTTTGTTAAACCGTTTTTACACAAAAAGCAAGAACTTTTTTAATGCTTGTGCAACTTTTTAATAGAAGTATAAATTTTCAGCGCCACTTTCTAAATATACAAGAGTTTTGAATCCTCTCTCAAACCGAAGTTCTAAATCTATTATATCTCAAAAAATTTAAAAATCAATCAAAATATGTAAAAATCAAAAAAACGGATCATAAGCCCATTGCAACAGAGCTTGACGTTGCCGGCGGCGACAGTCTAAGTCCATAGGCAAACAATTTTGTTTTACTTGCGCATAATGTCGTTTGAATGAACGCCAACGCTTTATTTGCCAAGCATCAATATCTGCCAAGCGACGCCCCATATAATAACGGCAATACCATTGAAACCAACCTCGTGGATCCGGAGCCAATATCCATCCGCGTTTTTGCCATTCCGGCAAAGACATTCGCGATTTAATTTGAAAATAATTAAGTTTTATATTCGGCTTATTAAGCGATATTTTAGCCTCCGTAAACCAATTTGCCGGAAATTCTCTTTGACAGTCATTCAAATAATGCCCTTCAAAAACACCTAATTCGAGCATTTGCCGTGGTGTTAATTCCGGCTTAAAATCGTCAGCGAACATCTCTCCTTCCGGAACAGTATAAAAATACTCATATCCTTGTTGCATTTTATCATTTACCAACATTGAAAATCTCCTCACATCAAAAATATACCTTATTTTTTTACCGACAAGAGACCCAACAAAGAAAAAATCAGTGGGATAAGCGATATAATACTTGCGAAACATGCAAAATATCTGTAAACTTGCCACAAATATAATTTTTATAGGAGTCTGCAAATATGTCTAAAATTTTAATCACTTCCGCTTTACCGTATATCAACGGCGTTCCACATTTGGGGCACATGGTTGGCTGTTTATTGCCATCTGATGTTTACGCGCGCTATATGCGGATGTGCGGTCATGAGGTTTTATATATTTGCGGTAATGATGAACATGGAACTGCCTCAGAAGTTGGCGCCTTAAAAGAAAATATGCCCGTGCAGGAATATTGCGATAAATACCATGCTCGTCATAAAAAAGTTTATGCCGATTTTAACCTTTCTTTTGATTATTTCGGACGCACTTCAAGCGAACAAAATAAAGAAATCACTTATCATATTTTTGAACAACTTGATAAAAACGGTTTTGTTGCCGAAAAAACAATGAAACAAGTTTATTCCGTTGACGATAAAATGTTTTTGGCTGATCGCTATATTACAGGAACTTGCCCGCATTGCGGATATGATAAGGCGCGCGGTGATCAATGTGAAAACTGCACAAAAGTATTGGAGCCGACTGATTTAATCAATCCGCACAGCACTATTTCCGGCAGCAGTAATTTAGAGATTCGTGAAACAAAACACCTTTTTCTTAATCTGCCCAAAATTGAAGAAAAGTTAGTAGAATGGCTGAAAACAAAGGAAGCTTTTTGGCCGGATGTAGCATATTCCATTGCTAAAAAATGGGTAAAGGAAGGTTTGCAACCGCGCTGTATTACTCGCGATTTAAAATGGGGATTTTCGGTAAATAAAGCCGGTTTTGAGGATAAAGTCTTTTATGTTTGGTTTGATGCTCCTATCGGTTATATCGGTATTACTAAACAATGGTCAGATGAAAATCCGACCAAACGAAATTGGAAAGATTGGTGGTTAGACGCCGAAGGAGTTCGTTATGTGGAGTTTATGGGAAAAGATAATGTGCCTTACCATTCCATAACTTTTCCGGCAACTTTGCTCGGCACCGGTGAAAACTGGACAAAGGTGGATTATTTGAAAGGAATGAGTTACCTTACTTTCGCCGGTGGTAAATTTTCAAAATCAGAACATCGTGGAGTGTTTGCCGAAGATGCCGTAAAAGAATTTCCGAGTGATTATTGGCGTTATTGGTTGATGGCAAATGCACCGGAGGCTTCGGATTCATCTTTTACCTTTGAGAGCTTTGTAAATACAATAAACAAAGATCTTAACGGTGTGTTGGGCAATTTTGTGCAACGTGTTTTGAAAATGACATCTTCAAAAATAAACAATACCGTTCCGCAAGGTGAAGAATTGCAAGCAGAAGACAAAGAACTGATCAAAATTTTGCAAAATCGCGTTAATGATTACTTCAAATATATGGAAGCAATGGAGTTTAGAAAAGCTGTTAATGAGTTGCGGGCAATTTGGGTTGAAGGCAATAACTATATTTCTGCCACTGAACCGTGGACAGTTATTAAAGAAAATCCAAAACGAGCGGAAACAATTTTGCGTGTTTGCCTAAATTTAATCCGTATTTATGCCATACTGAGTGCACCTCTGATTCCGAATACTGCCGAAAAAATGTTAGCAAAGTTTAACTTAACTTTGGCAAATATGCCTACTTTGCGTGAGTTTGATGTAGCAACTGAAATTAATGCTTTAAGAACCGGACAAGAATTTACGGTTGGTGAAGCGTTATTTGAAAGAATTACGCCGGAAAAAATGCAGGAATTGCAACAAACATACGGAGGCTGATATGGCTGACAAAAAAGAATGGGTTGAAATGCGTTTAAGTGGTGTATTGCTGTGGATTCATCGTGCTATTATGCTGATAACTCTTCCATTTAGAAAGTTTTGGCAAATAACCGTTGGATTGCTTGTGTTAATACTTATTTTAATTGCAGTTCCGATGTTTAAGGGAATAAAGCTCCATGATGTGTGGGCATGGTATATGGTAAAAATGCCAACCCACGAGTTTGTGGAAATCAAAGAGGAAGCTATATACAAAGTTAAGGAAAAGGCGGAGAGCATTGAACGTATCGTAAAACCTGCCATCAATAAAAAACAACCTCAAAAAGCTGAGGGAGAAAATAAAAAAGAGGATGTTAAATTTGTTTCATGGAATGTTGCCGGTTTTCGTAAGGCAAAATATAACCCGGAAAAAGCTAAATTGAAAGCTAAAAGCGCCTCGAAGAGAAAATTGCAAATTATGGCCCATACTCCAAATGACGGCAAAAATAACTCCGAAAAATACTATGACGGCGATTTAAGCCAATATTATATTGTGTTAGATAACAATGACTTAGAATATTTAGAAACACCGGAAAAATTATACAGCACTGTTGATGTGGTAGGACCGAACAGTTTTTATATTGCCGGCGAATATGTTTATTTATACGGTATATACAGCAATCCGAACGATTATGATTTAAAATTGGCTCAGGATTTTTTGGTTACGGCAACCAAAGACAGACAGGTGTATTGCGAGGTTGTTGCCTATACCTCTCAATCACAAGCCGGAACTGCACTTTGCTTTGTTGATGGCATTTTTCTGAATAAAAAAATGGTTGATTATCATTTAGCTGATAATGTGGGGTTAAAATAGTATTGCAATGTGGCAACCGGTTTTAATGATTAGCGGATATATTCTTGGTGTTTTAGGGCTGGTTATGCTGATACCTGCGGCATTGGATTTGTTTGTGCAAAATATGGAGTGGTCACCTTTCATAAACTCCGCATTGTTAACCATATTTTTTGGGTTTGCCCTGTTTTTGGCGCATAAAACCAAAATTGAACGAATTACCCTTAAACAAGGATATTTAATAACTGTTGTCAGCTGGATTTTGGTGGCTTTGTTTGCCTCAATGCCTTTTGAATTACATAAAAGTGTTTTCAATTTTACCGATGCACTGTTTGAAGCCGTATCCGGTATTACCGGCACGGGTGCCACAATTATGAATGATGTGGAAAGTTTACCTATTTCAATATTGCTGTGGCGATCATTGTTAAATTATATTGGCGGATTGGGAATAGTTATTTTTGCTGTGGCGTTGCTGCCATTTTTGGGTATCGGTGGAATGCAAATGTTTCAGCACGAAAACTCTGATTCAAACGACAAGTTTATGCCTAAATTCAGTTATATAGCCAAAAGAATTGTAATAGTTTATGTCTTTCTGTTCATGATTGCCGGCGGAGTTTTATTTTTGTGCGGAATGGATTGGTTTGATGCCGTTAATCATGCAATGTCAGCCATCGGGACCGGTGGTTTTTCAACCAAAAATGATTCCATCGGTTTTTATAACAGCTTCATCATTGAGTTGGCAGTAATGTTTTTTATGCTTGCCGGAGCATTACCTATGACTTTTTATATTTTGTTGTTGCGACGTATGCAAGCGGATAAAAACAAACAGGTAAGAGTATTTTTTAAGCTAATTGTCACTTATGCTGTTCTGCTTGGTATATACCTGTGCGCTGATTCCGATAACACTTTATGGGAAGCATTGAGGCAAAGCTTTTTTGTTGTCATATCCATTGTAACAACAACCGGTTTAACAACGTCAGATTATGTTTCGTGGGGAACATGGGCAACGGCGGCCGTACTTTTTCTGTCGTTAATGGGGGGATGCACCGGTTCTACCAGCGGTTCCATAAAAATATTTAGGTGGCAAGCCGTATGGGCTTTTTTGCAACGTTATTTTATGCTTGCCATTGAGCCAAATCGCGTGGTACCACTAAAAATAGGAACAGTAAATATGCCGGAAAGAGCCACTGTTTCTGTTTTTGTATATATATTATCTTTTGTGATAAGCATAATGTTACTAACTCTAATGGTAAGCCTGTGCGGTATAGATTTTAAAACCTCTATGGCAGCTGTTATGGCTTGTATAACAAATGTCGGTGTCGGCTCGGTTGATGTTATAGGACCAAAAGGAAATTACGCATTTTTCTCTGATTCCATAAAATATATTTTATGCTTCACCATGCTGTTAGGACGGTTAGAAGTAATTACCTTATTTGTTGTTTTCAGCAGATCTTTTTGGCGTAGTTGACTGCTTTACCGCCAAATTTTTATAATATTGCATAACAAAAATTCTAATTGCCGCTGACAAATTTTTACCGTTACGTTCTCGGTCAATTACGGTTATCAATTTATTGCGACTGAGTTTAAGCTGTTTGGCAATATACGAAAACTCATCATAAAATTCTTTTTCCAAACTTATACTCGTTGCATGTTTACCGGCAATTATTACGGATAATTTAGTCATTATTTTCTGCGATATTTATCAATGGATATTATTTCGGCATCTTGTGCCGCAACAGATGTTTGTTGCGCTTCTGTTCCTTCATAAAAAGCATCATCATGTTCAAAACTAAGACCAAATTTAGCATACGGATCGGCAAAATAAGTTATGGCATCGTATGGAATAGTAATTGTTTGCGGTGTTCCACCAAAACTCAAATCAACAGAAAAACTATTGTGGCGCACGACTAAATTATTAAACTGATTTTGCAATACAATGGTCATACTTTCCGGATATTGAATTTTAAGATTCTTAGAAATAATAGTTCCCGGATAATTGGTTCGAAAGGTAATATAAAAATGGTTTTCTCCCGGTAAGCCCTGTTCTTCAACCACTTTCAGTGCATAATAAACCACATTGCGTAAAGATTTTTCAACTAATTCATCATAATCAAATTCAGTGATAAAGTCTGCCATATCTATACCCTTATAATTCAAGTTTCGAGCCGTTCTGTTGCTGGGTGGCTCCTCCCCCACTTTATACTAACCAAAGCACAAAGAATTTATTTCGTTGCTTTTGCCTAAGCAGCTACGGCAACAGGTGCAAAATTATCATTTGCATTCATTTAATTTGAACCGATAACGGTGGTATCTCACCGGACACAACACATATCTTTACTATACACTGTCAAACCTGATTCATCCCCTTGAATGGTGGAGATGCCGGGCACTGCCCCCGGGTCCAATGTACCTATTTCATAAGGTCTCTGGTGTCACAGTCAAAACTTGACGCTTTTCATTATATGCAAATTTCCCATAAATTCAAGACTGTTTTTGCAAAATATCGCAATTTTTTATTACAAATATTTTTTATCAAAAAATGCTTTACTTTTCCGATAAATTCTATTATTTTAAGGGTGGTAGTAAAAAAAGAAAGGTAAAAAGAATGCATAAAGAAGATAAAAATCCTCATATTGAAAAAGAACACGCCGAACATCATCATCCACATCATCCGGAAGCCGCTTGCGATAGTGGTTGCAAGTGCGGGTGTCAGGAAGGCAAAGAGTGCACTTGCGGTTGCGGTAAGGATTGCGGTTGTGGCAAAAGTTGCGGTTGCGGATGCGGTAAAAAATGTATTTTCAAAGTATTGGCTTTGCTGATTGTCTTTTTGGCCGGTATGGGCTTTAATGAAATGTTGCATTGTTGCTGTGCTCCTTGTCCGGTTAAGGCTCCGCGTGTAGCTTCAATGATGCGTAAAGCTCCATCTTTTGTGGACGAATCCGGTAATACCATTATCATTATCAACACTGATGGCAGTCATGGTGCAGCGTTTGCCGGTCATCATGCTAAAAAATTCGGTGGCAAAAAAGATAAACATTTTAAGTTTCACGGTAAGGATAAAACAGCGGAAAACAGCATTCCGCAAACAGATTCTGCCGCAGAGTAATAACTGTTATTGCATAAAAACCAAAAATAACCCCGAGATTTCTCTCGGGGTTATTCCATTAACTTATAAAAAAGGAGTTTCAAATGAATAGAATGAAAATAACTATCTATTACAAAAGTAATATATCTTTGAAAATTATTTTATTAAAGAATATTTTTCTATTTATGCACAAATTTTTGGATTTTATTCCATAAACCTGTGTTTAAAAGCAGCAAGTCCGAGATTTCTCTCGGACTCACCACTTTTGTTTAACTTATAAAAAAAGGAGTTTTTCTGAAAAATTAATATAATGAAAACATTCATATATATTACTATTGATATATAACACATAAATTATACCTTGTAAAGAGGTAAAATGGATTTTTTTGTCATAAATGTAAAAAAATATTTAATATAACGCATAACATATTGATTTTACTTTATTATTTATTTGTGCATAATTTTTGAATATTTTATAAAATTAATGGCAAAACTTGATTATAGATTGCAAAATCTTTTACAATATACACGAATCCGGCGAATCGGCAATTCGCTTTTTTGAAATTTTCATTTTACAAGTGCTTTTGTTGTAAGTATGGAGAAGTTTGTGTAAAATTTGCTCTTATTTTGATGATATTTAATTAACTTATGACATAAAAACTGGAACAAATTTCACTAAACAGCAATATATTGCAAAGCGTAGTTGTTGATATTAATTCCATACAGTAAAAATCAGAGATGTTTCACCCTCATAGAGCAACAGGTTGTTGCAGACCATAAAAAATCATCGCACATATTTATCCATTATGTGCACACGATGGTATTTTTGCAATTCTTGTTTTGGAGTAAAATCAAAATAAAAATCATTGATATTTTCGTTGACTACATTTTGGCGTTTGCGTTTTCTCAAATCGCGTTTATGCCGGAATGTAGTCGGACGTCTGCCGTCATTTCCTATACTTGCCCCGCTCATAAACGTTGTATCTACAAAAAACTTACGTTTATCAATTTCCACTTCATTCCACACATGACCAACCTCAGGCATATCTTTAATACGATACGACCTTTTCAAACGGTCTTGATTTTCCACAACATAGCCGGAAACATATTGTGCCTTAATCCCTGCCACACGCGCCATATCGGTAAAAAGTTGTGCAAAATCTCCGCAAACTCCGGTTCTTGCCTTTAATACATCATATTCCAACTGCGCTTCTTTGCGATTTACCTGTCCGTTATTAAACTTATAAGAATCATACGCAATATGCGAAGCAATCCAATAAGCAATAACTTTTAGCTTGTCATAATCATTATCATAAGGTTCTACCAAATAGCGCGTAAGAGAATGAACACTGTTAGAAACATTATCCGGTGTTTTCATGGCTCGTTGGGCTATACCGTAGTCATTTGCCTGTGTTAAACTGCACCAAAATACGCATAAAATAACTATAAAGATTCTGCACATTTTAACCCTTTAATTTTGTTTTGTCAGCGGTTTTTGGCTCAAATCAGGCTTACGCGCTACCGTAACATATCCGTAAACCGGTCGTTCGGCTTCATTACGCAAAATTTGCCGTTCCGTAGACGTCAAGCGCAAACCGGCGCTTTTCAAAACTTTTTCAACATAAATCAATGAATGCACAAAACGGCCACTCGGAGAAAGAAAATAATCTTCCTTGTTAAATTCATTTTCTGAAAAAGTAAACACAAACAGGCCGTTCGGCAATAACGAACGTGAAACTCTCACAAATACTTTGGTTAAATCGCCAAAATACGTCAAAACATCAGATGCCACAACTACATTAAACAGATATGTGCTGTTTTCCATATAGTGGCAAATGTCGTCGCATTCCAACTGCGCGTATATTTTTTTCTTTTCGGCAATTTCTAACATTTTGTCGGATAAATCCACTCCTACCAGCCCTTTAAAAGCAGCAAATTTTTTAATTTTTTCACCACATAAACCTGTTCCGCAACCCAAGTCCAAAATATGATGTTTATTAAACAGTGAAGTTTTCAGATGTTGTTTTAGCGCATTTTGTATCAACTGTGGTGCTTTATATTCTAAATCCGCCAACGTTTTATCAAAATCCGGTGCAAAAGCATTAAAAGTTTCCTTAATAAATAACGAATCCGAACCTTGCAGGGCTTTGCCGTTAGTCAAAGCATTTCCCATGTGTTGCACAATCACATTATCAGGAAAATATTTCATCCATTTTTCAGCAAATTTTTGTGCTAATTCCTTGCTTTGTTCAGAATAGCATTCATAAAGCAAATAACCGAAGTTAAGGTGCATAGCGTTGCTTTTTTCCGGCAGATTTTTAATAAAGCGCCAAGCAAACAACACGCAATTTTCCCAATCACTGAGCGAATGATAAGCCTCACTGATTAAACTTAACAGTTCTATATTTGTGTCATCCAATTCCAAAGCACGTAAATACATATTAACCGCTTTGGCATACTTACCCATAGCGTTAAGTGAATTACCGGCCAAAACATGCGCCGTTACGCTGGATGGATGGCGTTCTGCCGACTTGCGAGCAAATTCCAGTGCCAAAACATATTTACCAAGGCAATAATACGTGTTAGCCAAATTGATCATGGCAATATAGCTGCGCGGATTACTTTCATACATCTTTTGATAATACTCCAACGCTTTTTCATAATCATTGGAGCAAAAAGCTATATTGGCTAAATTTTGCAAAGCGGCAACACTTTGCGGATTCAAAGCCAAAACTTTGTGAGCATACTCTGCCGATTTTTCATAATCGTTTTGCTCATACCATATAGTAGATAAATTGAGCAAAGCTGACTCAGAATTACGGTTTATTTTTAAAGCCTGTTCATAATAATCAACCGCTTTCGGTTTATCTTCCAACGCATCGTAGCAATTACCGCAAGATATAGCATAACTCTCATTTTCCGGCTCATTTTTAAAGAGAATCAAATATATTTCCAGCGCCTTAATATATTCTTTTTCGCCGAATAAAATTGATGCCTGATGCTCTAAATTTTCCACACTAACCTCAGATTCTGTTAAACTGATGCGCATGTTAGCACACATTTTACAAAAATAAAAGAAAAATATGCAGTTTTGGTTGGTAATTTTGTAAAAAAATTAAAATTCTACAAAAAACAGAATATCCTTTTGTTAAGTTCAAACTTTTTTCAACAAAAAATAAGGCTTCCCTTTTCGGAAAGCATCTATTTTTTGGCAGGGGCAGAAGGATTCGAACCCTCGACACTCGGTTTTGGAGACCGATGCTCTACCAACTGAGCTATACCCCTAAACAATTCTTTCATCTTTTAACCACTATTTTTTAATAAATCAAGTATTTTTTTTATATGATGCGCATTTTTTTAAAAAAGCTTTACTTTTGGATTTTTTGTGATATAGTAAAGCTAAGATAAGGCAACTTGTCTGAGGTGTCATAGCCTCTTTTAGGTTCGTCGTTTTATGACGTAAAGTTTCCGATATTAAGGTCGGAAGGTAACTGAATAAAGTCTGTTTGAATAAGTTACACTATTTAACCTAAAATAGCTATGAACTTCCGGCCGCCCTTATCGGGCGGTATCGTTTTAATGTAATATCAACAATTTAGATGAAAGGAAGTTTACTATGAAAAACTTTGAAATAAAAAATAATGATTGCCACGCTGCGCTCGCAATGACGAAAAGCGTGCAGAGCGGTCGTTCAATGATAGAAATGTTAGGAGTATTAGCCATCATCGGCGTGCTTTCTGTCGGTGGTATCGCCGGATATTCAAAAGCAATGATGAAATATCGCATCAACAAAACAATAGAGCAAATAACCTTAATTGCCGGTAATGTGCGGACATTTTTCAGTTCTCAAAATAATTTTGAGGGCATTGATTGTTTGAATGATAGCAGCAGTGAAAATAACTGTAAAATATTGAAAAAAGCCAAATTGGTGCCTGATGAAATGTGGAATAGTACCTATACATCACTTGTAAGTGTATTTGGAACAGATACTGACATAGAGCAGTATGATAATAAAACATTGATTATATCAGTGCATGAAATACCTACTCAAGCATGTATAGAACTTGTTTCGCATAATTGGAACAATGCTAACATAACAACAATCGTAGAAACGGTTTCTCCGAATAGAGATGAAACACATTATGCATATGAGTCTATAATTAGCATAGATGAGGCAGTAACGGCTTGTTCTGATGATGGAGGAACAACAATATCTGCGATAAATTTTTATGTTAAATTGTAAATGTCTATTACATAGTTATTTGCATTAAAATATTGGAGATTTTAATGAATTAATAAAACAACCCATAGGCGCTTATTATAAGCGCCTATGGATTTGACAATAAGCAAAATATCCTTGCTTTTGTGCAAAAGTACGGATTAGATGGTTTTTATACTACAATGTTTGCAAAAATTACCGACATAATAAAATATTATGCTAAACCATTAACGATATTTTCTGCCAACACATCAAAGCTTGAAGCTTGTTCTTCTTTCATCGCTGATTTTAATGATATGCGCGGCTCAATCAATGTGCAGTTTTTCCAAGTTGCAACCATATCGGCAACTTGTCGGCCGGCAGTTGCGGCCCAAGTTCCGTTATCAATAATTGCTACTTGCCGATTTTGTACATTGTGCGCTGTTAAATCGTGCAACAAATTTTCCATATTCACGAAAATTCCGCTATTATAGGTTGCGGTTGCCAATACCAAAGTAGAAGCACGGAAAACTTCACTGATTATATATGACGGATGTGTTGCCGAAACATCAAACATTTTAATATTTTTCACTCCATGTTCGGCCAACTTGCTTGCCAAAACATAGGCTGCGCCGGCGGTATTGCCATAAATTGAGCCGTATGTAATAACCACAGCTTTATCTTCTGCTTCGTAGGCTGCCCATTTGGTATATTTTTCCACTAAATAGTTGATATTTTCTCGCCAAATAAAGCCGTGTAACGGACAAAGCATCTTAATTTCCAAAGCTTCGGCTTTTTTTAGCAAAGTTTGTACTTGCGGACCGTATTTGCCGACAATATTGCTGTAATAACGACGGGCTTCACTTAAATAGTCGTGCGCAAAATTAACTTCATCTGCAAAAATGTTGCCGTTTAAAGCTCCAAATGTGCCGAAAGCATCGGCAGAAAATAAAATTTTATCGGTTGTATCGTAGGTTACCATAACTTCCGGCCAATGCACCATAGGAGCAAAAACAAAAGTAAGCTTGTGTTCGCCACAGTCCAAAACATCACCTTCTTTTATCAATTTATATTTGTCATCACTCAGACCTAAATTGAAAAATTGCTCTATCATTTTTTTTGTTTGCATATTACAAACAATTTGTGTTTCCGGATGCAAACGCATTATGGTAGCAATTTCGGAACAATGATCCGGCTCCATGTGATTGATAACTAAATAATTAAGTTCACGACCATCTAATCCGTATTGCAAATTTTCGCAAAATTGCTCTTTAACCGAAGAATCAACCGTATCTAACAGCACGGTTTTTTCATCTAACAATAAATATGAATTATAGGAAACACCATCGGGAATCGGGTATACATTTTCAAACAAAGACAAGCGACGATCGCTGGCACCAATCCACAACAAATCTTCTTTTATTTTGCGCACATTATACATTTTTTGTTTCTCCTTAAAATAACCTCTATCTAATGTAGTTGTTTTTTTGCAAAAGTAAAACAAATTATTCGGTTTTGCAATTTTTTTATTTGGCTTTTGAGTTTTTTGCTGTAAAAAGCGTTAACGTTTCCGACGATGGTCGGACGGTTGTGGAATAGACTTATGTTAATACACAGCGCTATTTATGTTGAAATAGTTTGCAGCTTCCGACCACCTCAATGGGTGGTTATTTTGATATTAAAACAGTTAATTAAATGAAAGGAAGTTTTATATGAATAACTTTGAAATTAAAAATAATGAATCCGGACGCTCAATGATTGAGATGTTAGGTGTTCTTGCCATCATTGGTGTGCTATCCGTTGGCGGAATCGCCGGATACAGCAAAGCAATGCAAAAAAACAGCGTCTCCTTTTGGA
Organism: Alphaproteobacteria bacterium; assembly: GCA_017480745.1. Lineage (GTDB taxonomy): Bacteria > Pseudomonadota > Alphaproteobacteria > RF32 > CAG-239 > RUG410. The sequence continues at coordinate 6,762 of JAFUSA010000008.1, read as the reverse complement.
GGAGGCGCTGTTTTATAAAGTTTCACAGGGTTATCGCTTAGCTTTCCAAGAAGCAACCACATTGCCTTCCTTTTTGATGGTCAACACCGAACCGTTGGCGGTAATGTCGGCCGAGAATCTGTTTGTGAAGACAGTAGGCAAACCTTTTGATGTATACCCATAGTCCCAATTCCAAGCCGTTGCGGTATCATAAGGGAAGCTGTCAACATTCTTATTGTCGGTGGTGGCCCAGAGCATATAATCTCCTTCATCACTGGCAATAGTGTTGATCCATTTACCGTAACTTCTGACGTAATTACCACTATTCAGACGGCTATCAGTGTTATATTCAAAATAACCTTGATTAACCTCCGGAGTGTTGCTATCACGACGGAAAATTACCGGCAATGTTCCCTTTTCAAAATGGATGCTGGCAATATAAACCCAAGTATCATGCGCTTCGTTGCGGGCACAAGTAAACTTGCAGTTCACAAACTTACCCCACTCATCAGGAAAATCCGGATTCCATGGTTTTTCAACCGTAATGGTGCCGGGAGCCTGTCCGTTAATACTGCTACCGTATGTAACCGTAATATTGTCGGTATAAGCATAGACAGCAGATAGTTCACTTTCAGAACTCTTAACTACATTTGCATTGTTCTCAACAGCTTGGAAGTTGATTGTTCCAAAGTCGTGAGTTTTACCGTTGCGGCTATAAACAACATTATTGGCAACAACAGATTGATATGAATTAGTCTGTGTTGAACCGGTCAAAGTCGCTTTGGTGTCAATGCGGCGAGTTTCCTGATTAAACCTCCAATACCCTTCGGTCTTTGGTGTTGCATTGGTAGTATTTACCTCGGCGGCACCGGTTGTCTGGTTGGCATTGGTTGCGGTAGCACTCCAATTTGTAAGAGTTTTGAAGTCTCCGTTAACCGTGAGATTTTCCTTTTCCTCCTTTTGGGTATTATCGTTGTAGTATGTAGTAAACGTCAGCGACGCTATTACTTGCAACGGAGTAACACTAATCTGCGGATTTGTAATCTTCCAGTCAATCTCTTTCTTTTCGAGCGTAACAGTAATCTTACCCGGCGCCGTCATATTTTTGGTATCACTACCATAAGTAACGGCAATTACATTGCTGTAATCATAAACCGAGGTCAATCCCTGCTTTGAGTTGAGATTTACGGTTGACGAAACATCTTCCAATTTGAAGTCGATAGTACCAAAGTCGCATTTTTGCCCATCAACGGTCAAAACAATGTTATTAGGCACAACTACTGTGTAGGAGTTTGTCTGCGTTGAAGAGTTGAGCTTAACGCTTGAAGTTATCTCGCGTGTCTGCTCGTTCCATGACCATACATCATCAGTTTTCTTTTCAGAAGAAAGCTGCACATTTGACTTGCCTGTCGTCTGCGATTCGTTACTTTCGTTAGCGCTCCAATTGGAATTAACTTTGCGCGAACCAGGTAACGTTTTGCTGTAAGGCGTTTTATCTTCCTTGCCGTTCTTATGAACAACAACGTAGGTGGCCTTGGCAACAACCGCATCAAGAGTGGCTGTCAAATCTTTGTCACGGAATTCTCTTTTTGCTACATCATCGCCGTTGCAGGTGAGTTCACCGGGAGCTGCCGAATTTTTGTTCTTGTCACCAAATGTTACTTTGATTACATCACTGTAATCATAGATATTGGTGCTTCCGGACTTCAAGTTCAGCGTGGCGCCGACATGAGTCACATCATAAGCAATTTCATCAAACTTGTAGGTTAAACCGTCACGGGTATAAACAAACGAGTTAGGCACAACGGATGTCCACGCGTTTTGCTTTGTGGAATTGTCGTGCAGAGTTGCCTCAGAAGTGATTTTGCGGGTTAGGAGCTTATAACTCCAATAGCCGTTTTTCCTGTCTGCGCTTGTCGGATCTCCAACAACGGGATCAGATGTTTCTTGGGTTGCCATTACCTGAGTTGACTTCCAATCTGTGGTGCAAATTACGCTCCAATCCACCTTCAAATGGTCTGGATGCTTCACTTCTGAACCGTCGGTCAAAATGTCAACATAGTCGATATCCACAACAACAGAGTCAGTATAAACAGTGATCTTTCCGTTCATGAGCTTATTGTCTTCGACTTTAATCTCGCGGAACAAATGCACAGTTTCACTTAGATTCTGCTGATATCCCAAATAGGTGGTGCCTATACTGTTTACTTCATCGGCTTTTACAAAGCCTGATTTTTCCGAAGCAACAGGGGAAACTTTGGTATTCAACTCATTGACTTGAACAGGTTCAAAATCAAACTCAACTTTTACTTTACCATCGTCATAAACGGCTTTTTCGTGATAAAGAGTGTAATCGGTTACAATCTTATCTTTTTCAATACCATTTTCGACATTGGCTCCATACTTATCGGTTCGACCTTCAACCGTCCAATATTTTTCAACCTCACGTTCAACCTTAGTGGCAGTACCTTCAACAACATTGTTGCTTGATGTCAAAGCATGATCAAAATTATCAACTTCTTTTTCATAAGGATCTATACCCTTGAAGAGATGATTGATAATAATTTGAACGCCTCGACGCACTTGCTCACCTGATTTGTAGGTTGCCACGCGTTCAAACGAACACCGCTCGGTCAGACTGTCTATCGGTATACGCTCTTTATTTTCTGCTACAACAACATCTTCGTCGTTTTCAGACAACAGATGGCGAATAGCCGAAATACGAAGCGGAACTTCAAATGTCTGCGGCTCGTCAACGTTTACTTCCTCCAAAGTCAGCAACACCGTATATTCGGTATTGTAGTTGGCGGAAACATAAGTTGCAGCGGCGCGGGTTGCATTAGGCTGAATCAGTGTGTTGGTCAAACCTACATACTCAGCAGATTTTACTTTAAGCGAACCAAAGCTAAAGCTGTAGTTGCCATAGTTTATATCCGCAAAGTTAGTGATAGTGATCGGCACAGAGATTTTCTGCGCGTCAGCAAGAGTTACGATTAGCGAATCGACCTCATCAAGGCTATTCTCTCCTTGCCCGCGATAAAGGTATTCAAACGTTACTTCCGGATTGAGCAAATCCTCAGTAATGTTATATTCCTTGTGTTCCAGCATAATTTCAGCCGTAAACAGCGGGTAGTTGGTGTTGTCGTAGATGGTTTGCATTCGCTTACCGTCTTCGGTGGTATAGATTGCCAAACGAGATGTCATTTCATCAATGACACGGTAAGTAAGGGTGGAATCCCAACGATGGGTTAAATCCCTTTCATAATCGTAGCCGGGAATAGTAGGATGTTGATCTTCAATGAGACCAAATCTTTCCTGCTCGCAACTTGTGAAAACGCATGCAATCAGCAAGGTAATCACGAAACAAACTGAATTTCGCATAAAACTAAGATTTAAAATTTATGAATTTTTGTAATTACTTAATATTGAGAAGTATAGCAAAAAATCACCTGTGAAAAGTTTAAACCGCTAAATAGAGCAGTTCTTTTCAACAATTATAGTAATAATCGCTATATAAATACATATTCATTCGCAATTATGGTAACATACTTTTTTCTCTTTGGCAAGAACTTTTATACAAAATTTTGCATTTTTTGTTTATATGGCATGTGGTGGAATTAAAACCTCGGTACTTATTTACAAAAAGTAATAAAACCGGTAAATAAAAATTGCATTTTGTAAATTTGTGCATTATAAGAGGTGTTATGTTTTAATAATTCGGGAAGATATAAAATGAAAATGTCTACATTGCCTGTGCGCGGAACAAAAGATTTTTTACCAAAAGAAATGGAAATAAGAGATTATCTGCGCGCTAAAATCGAAAATACTTATAAAAGTTTCGGCTTTAATAAAATCGCAACGCCAATGATGGAAGATATTGAGCGTTTGAATAAAAGTGATGGCGGTGAAAATTTGGCAATGATTTTTAAATTGTTAAAACGCGGGCAAAAGTTAGATTTATCTCAGGAAAATTTGAGCGAAGATGATTTGGTTGACAGCGGTTTGCGATATGATTTAACTATGCCTTTGTCGCGCTATTTCGCCAATAATCGTCACTTGCTTTCTATGCCGTTTAAGGCTTTGCAGATAGATAAAGTTTTTCGGGCTGAACGTCCGCAAAAAGGGCGTTTGCGCGAATTTTATCAATGCGATATAGATATTATCGGAGATTCTTCCATTAATGCGGAAATGGAGTTGATTGCTGCCACTACATCAGCATTGTCGGCCATCGGGTTCAGTGATTTTACTTTGCGAGTTAATGACCGCCGCATTTTAACCGATATGATTTTATCTGCCGGTTTTGCAGCGCAAGATGTTGCCTCGGTTTGCATTAGTTTTGACAAGTTGGATAAAATAGGCTCTGATGGTGTAAGAGCCGAATTGTTGGAAAAAGAATATGCGCCGGAAACGGTGGAAAATTTTATGCAAATTTTGGCAGATAGTGACTCTGATGCACTGCAAGCTGCGGAAAAATATTGTGCAAATAGTGAAGTTGTTGCAAATTTGCGCAAAGTTTTGCAATTTGCCGACAGTATATCGAACGGTAGATTTAAAGCTGTTTATGACAAATCTTTGGTGCGCGGTATGGGGTATTATACCGGTATGGTGTTTGAAATAGTCAGTCCTAAATTCGGTTCTTCGGTAGCCGGTGGCGGACGCTATGATAATATGATTGGAAACTTTGTCGGTGAGCAAGTTCCAGCGGTTGGTTTTTCTATTGGTTTTGAACGTATTTCGGCCATTTTGCTTGAAGAAGGTTTTGTGTCGCCATGTAATGAAAAAGTTGTGTTGGCATACGAAGCGGCAGATGATTTTGCCGCAATAATATCCAAAGTGAAAGATTTGCAGGCACAAGGTAAAATCGTAACATTGCTTAAACGTTCTAAAAAATTTGGTAAACAGTTGGATATGCTGGTTGCCGGCGGAGCAAAAATATTAATCAATTCGGACGGTTCGCAAAAAGAACTCAGCTGAGTTGAATAAAAAGGGGGTAAATATGGTTGCAAGGGTCGTACTGGGAATTTTGTTGGCATACGTTCTAATTGCATACTTTCCGCTGATTATAAAGAAAATTCAGTATGTTATAGCTATTGTTTTAGGACTTGTTGCCATATTTGCACTGCGTGCCGCTCCAATTTTGGCCGAACCATTGGGCTATGGTTTATTAGTGGCGCTGATTTGCTATATTATTGCCATTATTTTACATAACAAAGGCAAACTTAAAGACCTTTGGCAAAAAACAAAAGATAATCCGCGACCGTTGCCAATGATAAATATTGCCGGAAAACCTAATCTGAGTATGTTTTTAACTCTTGTGCTTTACACTATCGGTTTAACTTTTGTTATTTATCTGTTTATCTTAATTATTTATGTTGACTAAAAAATACTCTGTTAAATATATTTTAATTGCTGAGAGATAAAATAACGGCCATATGGTTACAGCCAAGGGGAATTACGATGACGGACTTTTTGGAAAACCTGAAAAAAAAGACCTATGTTCAAGGTGAAAAGCTTGAATCCGAGGCGCTTATTGTGGCACAGAAAGTTTTGTGCAATATGGGATTGGACTTTCTGCCGGCTTCATATACCGATTTTCTTCGGGTTCATAACGGTATAAAATTAAATGACGGTTACTTGTTTGGTGCCACTGTTGACGACGATTTGGATATCATAGATAAAAACGAACAAATGACTAAACCAAACGGCACCGTTTTGTTAGGATATAACAAGCTTTACCTTTTGTGTTATAACTACGAGCATAAGGAATATCACATTGTTAATCGTCAAGATTTTTCCGTTTTGGCTCGGCATCCTGAAAAAGAACGCGATGTAGCGTTGGCAAAAATATTAAAAGTGTAAAATTATGAGCAACATTTATTCTTCCGACAGCGCAAACATATATAAAGCGGCACAAATAATTAAAACCGGTGGGTTGGTGGCTTTTCCGACGGAAACGGTTTATGGTTTGGGAGCTGATGTATATAATGCGAAGGCCGTTTCATCTATCTTTGCTGCCAAGCAACGCCCACATTTTGATCCGCTTATTTCACATATTGCCGAAGTTGATTTTTTGCGCAATTATGCGGCCACTGATGAACGTGTGTTTGCTTTGGCAAAACGTTTTTGGCCGGGGCCATTGACTTTTGTTTTGAAACGCATCGAAGAGAATCCGAGTATTGATTTGGCTTGTTCCGGTTTGCGAACTATAACCGTGCGTATGCCTAATCATCCGGTAGCATTGGCATTAATACGCGCTTCCGGTGTGCCTATTGTGGCACCTTCGGCAAATAAATACCAGTCAGTAAGTCCGACCACGGCACAGCATGTTGCCGATGGTTTGGGCAACAATGTCGATATGATTTTGGATGGAGGAGCCTGTCAAGTTGGAGTGGAATCGACTATTTTGGACTTAACTTCGAGCAAAACGGTAATATTGCGCGCCGGCGGAACAGCAAAGGAAGATATTGAAGATTTTTTGGGCGAAAAAGTTTTACTTTCCGTTGGCACACCTGATTTACCGACTGCTCCCGGGCAGATGTTGCGCCATTATGCGCCGAAAAATATTCTGCGAATTAACGTTATTGCACCGGATGATGACGAATACTACATCGGATTTGGTAAATTTTCCGGAGATTTAAATTTGAGTCCGAGTGAAGATTTACGCGAGGCAGCCGCTAATCTGTTTGCATATTTGCGTTTAGCTGATGCGGCGGCGCCAAACGGCAAAATAGCCGTAGCGCCAATTCCACAAACCGGCTTGGGTTTGGCAATTAATGACCGCCT
>JAFUSA010000007.1 GCA_017480745.1 Alphaproteobacteria bacterium | reverse complement strand
GTCATTTTAAAACCTCCTTTATATTATTTTGTTACTCAGTGGTCAGACTGTCTAACTCTTTATATAAAGGAGGTTTTATGATGTAAAGCTGTAAGCTTTCCGGAACCCCCAGACTATCTGGGGGTTTTCTTTTTACAAAAAAGGGAACCCTCTTACGAAAGTTCCCTTCAAAGGAGTTTACAATGAATTTTTAATAATTATTCTCTACCGCCACCTCTGGTATAAGTAGTTCTGTCCAAATTAACCGAACCACCCTGACGCATATGATCCTGCGATTCCGGATCCGTAGCATCCAAGCGACCTTCGTTGGAAGATGTGCTGGTAATAGTGGCTTTGGTAGTTACGGTTGTGCTGTCAGCATGACCATCTCCAGCTTTAGCAGCATCGGTTACAGTTGTTGTATCAGCATTACCATCACCCGCTTTGGCAGCATCGGTTACAGTTGTTGTATCTGCATGACCATCACCCCGAGGTCTAACGGTTTCGGTTAAACCTTTTTTCCATGCGTTTACATTATCAGTTCCGTCCGGACAACCCTCTCCGCGACCAAAGCCTGCAAACGCATTATTTGTTTTGCCGACATTTGCGCCCTCACCGAGTAAGTTGCCGTTATCATCAATACGAGCCAAGTTTTCATTTAAGGCTTCGGCCGAGATTTGAACTTCTTTGCCGCAAAGTAAAATATCGTTCATTGCTCGCATTTCATCTTGATTTACCCAATACATCGGTTGACCATCGGCATCCAAACGAGTTACCAAATATCCTTCCGGACCGGCATGAACGCGTTCGGTATTTTCAATCAACTTCATATATTTATACATAACCTGTTCGTTAGTTAAACCAGCAAACATATTTTCATCGGCAGCACGGGCATTTTCAATGTTTTGATATATATTTTGCCAAGTTTCTTCCGGAGTTTTATTTTCCATACCGAACAGTTCGGCTCTGTCTTCAAAAATACCGGTAAATTTATCGTGCATTTCGTTCCACTGTTTCTCAGAAATACCCATATCCGGAGAATATTCCGTCGGAACTTCAACGGCCGGAGTTTCCGTACTTTCTGCCGCGTTGCCACCATCAACATTGCTTTCGGTTCCCCCGTTTTCAGCGCTTTGATCAGCCCCGGTAATTTGCTCTGTGCTGTCATTAGCCAATGGAGCTTCACCACTATTTGCCACATTTTCACCGGCATTAGCCACGTCATGAGCATTATCATTAGCATTTACCAAACCATTTGATAAATCGGAAGTATTTACGGTTTCGGCAGAGGCAACATGTTCTGCCAAAGAGTTAGCAGCCAATGTTTCAGCCACACCAGAGAACAGCAAACTGATAGCCAACGCACCTTTGGAGCGATCATATGCTTTTTTATCCTCTGCGGAACGTGTCTTTTTATATTCTTTGCGTGCTTCTGCAACTTCGGCACCGGCATTTACGTTAACACCGGCAATTCGCAACAAGCTTGCGCCAAATTTTGTAGCAGCAACCGCACCGGCGCCGGCCAAAGTAACTCCGGCAACCACTGCTCCACCGCTCAAAATAACCGGAGTAGCGGCCGCCACCAAAGCGGCTCCGCCCAAGCCGGCCAACAAATTGATCTTTTTCTTGCGAGCCAATTTAGCTTTTTCTTTAGGATTTGCCATAATTGCCTTTTTGGCATTGCGTAAACCGGTTTTACCGCTCCAAGCCTTAGTATCCCCTCCGGCTTTTTTGGCCTCTGCCGCCATACGATTACGTTTGGCTACATAATCCCATCTCCAAGATTGAGAGTGATAAACGGCATAAGCAGCAGCACTGGCAAGAGCCACCGGCATACTAACCGTAGATAAGCCGATTAATGCTACCGAAGCGCCAACATTGGTCAGGGTTTTTCCTTTATTAAAGGTAAAGTTTTCAACCACAGCGCGTTTAATTTCCATCGGTTTTCCGATGTATTTATCCAAGAAAGAGCTGAACCCTTTCTTCATTTTTTTCATAACCTCGGCTGCTTTTTTGAAACCTCTCTTTAAGAAAGATTCTTTCTTGCGCTCCATTTTCATTTCAACATTTACGGCAGCATTGGCAAAAGCATCTTCGTTAACCGTTACCTTGTGTCCGTTATCAAACGCATCTTCGGCAGCCCGAACATTATATTCGTTTTCACTTATGCTTTTATTTGTATCAACCGCAGATGAGCCAGCCATACGTCCCAACTCTGTGTGCATATAGTCTTTCACACGGTCTATAAACAAGCGTTTTTTATTGCTGCTGTTAAAGAAACCTTTATCATCGGAAAGTTCTGTGGAAACAGCATTCCATGAGGTTGCCAAAAAGCTTGCCCATAATTTTTCGGAACGCTCAGTATTTACGGCTTTACCTTCATTATCAACTATATCAACCTGATTTTTATAGCCCTCAACTTCGTTGTGGATTTCCTCGCTAACATCGGTATCTCTGCTTAAATCGGCAATATCTTTCAAGTTTGTTACGATATCTTCTTCCTTATCCAAAAATTTGTCCTTATTCAACAAATCATCGAATGTAAATTCTTCGTTTTTAACATCTTTCCATACTTGCACGGCGGCTTCGTATTTGCCGTATTCAAAGTCGTTTGTGTCAACAACTTCCTTGAAATACGCTTTAACACGCTCCAATTTTTCCTGCTTAATTGCTTCGGCGCGATCATTTTCGTCAACATAATTAACAAAATCTACGGCAGGATTGTTAGCGTCATTTGCCAACAAATATTTAACAGCGTCGTCAAAATCCTCAAAGTTTGTTTTATCTTCCAGAATTTTTTCTGCTTGTGTAATGTCTTTGATTTCAGCCATTGTAAACTCCTAAAATTGAATTTTTGTTAGATTCTGACCTGACTATACACCATTTTTTAATCTTTTGCAAGAGTTTTTTTGTCAAAAATTGTATTTTTTTATATTTTTTTTACATTTTTTGCGGAAACACCGCGCTTACACCGTATTTTGACAAATTAACAAAATTAATAAAATATTCAGCAATATACGGTTGTGCTTGTTATAAAATTATGTTGAAATTATACTTATCTTCCTTATTTTTAAATATTATAAAAAAATATTGACAAAATATATTTTATCTGCTACGATTATGGTATAAACAGGCTGAAAGGTAGTTAAATATGGCGGATATCCCGTATAATAAAGAGATAAGCAATGCACGAATTTCCAAGGATTTGGCGACTCGTCTGCTACAATTTCGTCAAATATATCAAATTACTCAGGCCATAAGCATCTTAAACGGCAGCAAACAAAACGATGAAGATTTGCAAACGCTTGGGACTCAAATAGGCTCACAATACAACAGTTATATGGAAGGGACCTTACCAGCCGAAGATAGTCTTAATTTAGAACAATCATTTGACAAATATCCTGAACTTATGGATTTGGCAGCCGAGCAAATTGATGATTCTCTTACACCGCTGAGTAAAATTGAAGTTATGAAACAGTTTGCCTCGCGGCACATTGTTGAAATGACTTTGCGTAAAAACGGATGGACAAACAAACTTTCCGAAGCTTCAACAGAAAATGTTAATTTAAGTTTGCAAGGCACTCTTTATGCTATTTTGGAAAAAGAAAACAAAAAAATAGACGCTGACGATTTGGCCGCGCGTATAATTAAAGGTGAATTAGAGCAATCGGAAGTCAACTTAACTATAACAGCACTGAAATCAGCCGAAAAGAAAATCAAAGAACAGATGAAAAGTGATTGGCAAACTTATGAAGATATGCGACAACCGCATCCGGTAATTGAAGAATATCGCGCCGATTTTGAAAACATTATTTATGACAGTAAACAGATTCGCTACAAACCTTATCCGGAATTACGCGGCGTTCGCTTATGTATTCGCGATGATTTCAGTGAGCCGGACGGATCAAAGCAAACATTCTTGAAGCTTATGGGAGCGCTGATGGATACCGGCGCCAATATTGCCAAAGGCTCTCCTATCGGGATTAATCAAAATTATGATAATTTTGTTGCAATAATCAACAAAGAATACGGTGACGAAGCAAATAAAGTTATTGATAAAATCTTATGGGGGGGGGTAAACGGATCCAACGATAGTAATATACATTCCGAGAAAGAACGCAAAGAAGCCTTTGCTCAAAAAGGCAGTGAGCTTTATTTTAAGTTTTTGGGCGCGGTTTTAGTAAAAAAGCTGGAAACCGAAGAGAAAAAGAAAAATTATTCTTTTAATTTTGCCGGCTATGTCGGAACAAATGTTATGCGCTATATCGCCGACATGAAAAAAGGATTAAACAATATCACCGAAAACTTGCATTTAGCAGATGAAAGCAATACAAATTCGCTTCAAGAAATGAGAGATGACACTGCCGAGCAACAAATCATCTCCGTGCATCATAAAATTCCGGTTGCTTCCATTACAGCGGTTTATTGCGATATGCATCCAGAATTGCATCCGGCCGACAAAATGGCTGCATTCAAAACCGAATGCGAAACTAAATATAAGAATTTATTAAAAGACAAAACACCCCAAGAATTGGCTATTATCGGCTTTGCACTGAGTGTATTTCCGGAAGAAAGCAGAAAAAATCCTGAAATAAACAAATTACCTGCCGATAGGCAAAAACAAGCGCAACATTTGATTGATAGCAAAGCCCAAATTATTGAGCTTTACCAAAAATATTTTCCTATGGATTGTGCCACCCAAAAACAAATAAAGCAAGATATCTTGACCATGGTGGATAATATTTCCAATCATACCTTACCCATAGGAAAATTAGTGCATCAAAATATGGAACCGGATGGTAATATCGAGGTTGTCAAAGATAAAGATAATATGTTTATTTTGGTGGAAAAACAGGACAGAGCAGCACAGAATAAGCAAGGCAAAAAAGAAAAGGTTAACAATAATTTGGCAATGAGTGCAGAATTTTCTCACGCTAAGTTAGAAAAAATAGCCGCCGGTTTACCGGCAAACCTCAAAAGCGGATTATTACAATACAATAAAGCTTCGGCCGGAGATATGGTTAAATCAAGCTTTTCTTTGAACTTGCCTGAAAATAAGTTTATGCAAACAATGCGACAATTTTTGGACCGCACAAAAGAAACCGCGGTAAGCTTTTTATACCGCGGCCTTAACCAAATTAAAGGAAAAGAGTTATAACGACGGACGTTTACCGTATTCAATTAATTTTTTGCGAACCAATCCGCGCAAAGAAACCTCAGGTCTTGCACCGTAGTGAGATATAATTTCCGCCGCTGTTATACCACCAATTAGCGCACAAGTTCCCAAACTGCGACCGGTTACCAAACCATATAAAAAACCGGAAGCATATAAATCACCGGCACCTGTAGAATCAACAACATCGGTAATTTGTTCGGCTTCCACAAAAATTTTTTCGCGCCCGTGAACAATAACCGAACCGTGGCGATCGCGGGTAACTGCCGCAATATCTACCAGCGGTTTTATCAAATCAAGAGCTTTATTAAAATCATCGGTATCAAACAGAGCTTTAATTTCTGCCTCATTAGCAAAAAGAATGTTTACCTGATTTTTAATAATATCAAGCATCAACTCTCTGTTTTTTTCTATACAGGAAACAGCTGAAACTGAAAAAGCCACTTCGCGTCCGTATTTATGCGCCAGTTCACAAGCTTTCAAAACAGCAGAGTGAGCATTTTCTTCGTCCAATAAATAACCCTCTATAAAAGTTATGCGCGCCTCGCTTATAATTTTCTCATCAATATCTTCAACCGACAAACGACGAGCGGCGCCCAAATAAGTGAACATTGAGCGTTGGGCATCAGGTGTTACCAAAACAACGCTACGTCCGGTTGCTTCTCCGGCCAATAGCGGCGGAGTAAAAAAGTCTATTCCGGCCGCGCCTATATCGCGCTGAAAAAGTTGGCCCAATTCATCATCATGCACTTTTCCGATAAAAGCACAATCGGCACCAAGAGAAGCCAAACCGGCTACCGTATTTGCGGCAGATCCTCCGGAAACTTCGCGTTCGGCGATAATATCGGCATATATTTTACCGGCTTCCGGCGCATTAACCAAGGTCATCATTCCTTTGGGTAAATCACGTTCCTTCAAAAACGCATCACCAACCTTTGACAACACATCTACAATGGCATTGCCAACACTTACAACATCATAAACAGTTTCAACCATTATCTTTTCTCCTGAAATAATCTATGATTTATGGCAAAGGAATACAACCTTTTTTATTTTGCTGCAAGACAAATTTTCTGTTTTGTGTATGCAAAACAAAAAATTGTTTGACTTTTGCATTTTTTATGGTAGTATGTGAGCAGAACTTCGGTTCGGGGCCCTAAGAAAGCTCTTACATCTATCGGTGTTATATATAACATCGTTAGTCAATATGATAAATGTCTCCGATTTGGTCGGGGAGCTCGCAGTGGATGTTCAGGGCGTATGCTTAAAGGTTGCGAGGATCATTTATAGATGTATGATTTTCTTACTCCCCTGCCGCCGTTTGGCGGTTTTTTAGTATTAAACATTTAATTTTAGGAGATGAATTATGAGAAATTTTGAAATTAAAAATGAGTCCGGCAGAAGCATGATTGAAATGTTGGGCGTTTTAGCCATTATCGGCGTTTTATCGGTTGGCGGAATAGCCGGATATTCAAAAGCCATGCAAAAGTATCGCATTAACAAAACCATTGAGCAAGTATCGCAAATATCGCAAAATATTCGCACTTTTTTTGCCCCGCAAAAAGATTTTAGAGGTTTAACAACTGATTCAACGGACGGCAAAAAATTAATTCAAAAAGCTAAACTTGTGCCCGATGAAATGTTGGAACTTAATGAGGATGGAAACATAAAGCAAATTAACAATGCTTTTGGTGGAACGGTTAGGATGAATACTGTACTTAATCATACAGGAAGGTATAATCAAGGTGTTCCTGAATCTATAATAGCAACAAATAATTATTATTTATTTTTTTCAAACATACCACAAGAAGCTTGTATAGATTTATTATCACAAAATTGGCTAAACACCGCCAATTTATATGGCATTGCAACAAACTACACACCAAGCTCTTCCGGCGCAATGGGAACTAATTCCAGAAAAGGTTGCTCCGGTTTTAAATCAGGATCTCAATATATGGCTTGTGTCGGTGGTTCAACCTATTCCTTACCGCTTGAAGTTGATAAAGCGATTGAATTTTGCGGTCAAACAACGAATGAAATAAGTTTTTATTTTTATTGATTTACTAACACTATAAACATTCGCCGATTTCTTAAACGGAATCGGCGAATATTTTTTGCTTGATAAGTTATAAACAACACTTGCAATAACTTTGTTTTTATCATTAACTCTATTTTAACACAATTAGTAGTATCTTTACACAAAAGAAAGGGCGTTTTGCGTTCAATGCGCCGGTATTCTTTGAGTTTAACAGGATTGAGTTAATGCCTAAATTCGGTTTAAAATGTTTTATAGGAAGCTTTCTTCTCTCGTTGGTTGCTATTTTTGCAACCACAAAAGCCTATTTGGTAATGTCGTTGAATGACGAACGTAAGAGTGAACCGCTTACGCATATTACCGCACAAAATATTGATCTTTTTGCTTCCAATGAAGAAGATGATCCGATATATGAAAAATTTAATAAGTTAAATCAAACGCAAGATAAAGTTAAAAGTAATGATCCTGCTAAAATTACGGTAGTTGCCGAAAATAAGGAAAATAAAAAGGAAGATATTGCTGATATTCTATATCAACCGGATAATAATGAAGGCATAATATTGGCGGAAAATGAAAATAACAATGTTTTGCCTTTGGTTGAAAAAGAAGACGTGTCACAGGCTTTGGAAGAAAACAATGCAATAAGTGAAGATGAGAGTGAAATTTCACGCGATAATGATGATGAAGACGAAGTTCAAATCGCCGATGCTTCAATGGCTCCGCAGTTTAAAATTCCACTTATGCACAAATACAGCAACAAAAAAAGTATTTCTGTTTCAAATGAAGCGGATGATAGCCAAATTGCATTGGCAAGCGATAATGTTGCACTTAAAAATTTGGGCACAAAAAATAAAAAAGCACAAGTGCATAATGCTGAATTTTCCGCCACTATGACAGCTCCGCAGGCTGAAAACGATGATCCGTGGGAAGTGGCCGAAACCGCAAACCGTCATACCGGTAAAAACGCTTTTAACGCTAATAAAAAAGCAGCAGAAACAGAGGAAGAGCAACCTGTGCCGTATAAAATGCAAAAAAATCTGCTTATTCCTATTCCGGAAGATATTATGAATGAAGAAAATTTGATTCCGCAATTTTCCTCTTCGGAAGAAAATTTGAAGTTAGAAGAAGAGTTGCGTGCGCAAAAGAAATTACCGCCGAAAAAAATTGCTCCAACAATTAAGTCCGGCACAGATGATAAAAAATCTGCCGAGGACAATTTTGACGATATAGATGAGGAAACCTCAAAAAGCTTGACACAAAGTATATCCGATTGGTTTTCCGGCAATAAAAGCGCACCAAAAATATCGGCTAAAAGTAATAAAGATCAGAATAATTCAATATTCAACAAACTGCTTGGCGGAGATAAGAAAAAAAGTAAAAAAGACGCCGATGAGGATGATGAAGATGAAGAGCAGGAAGAAACTAAGAAAGAAGTTATTCCTACCGAATTAAAGTTGGCTTTTCAGCCTAACCGCGCAGAAATATCCGGCCAAACATTGGAATGGCTGCATGCTTTTGCGGAAAATGTGGTAAAATATGAAAACGTAATCATTGAGATACGTATTTCAAATACGGCTCCGACTATTTTGCAACAAAAACGGTTGAAGCTGCTTTATAGAATTTTGGCGAATAATGGTGTTGATTATGAAAAAATTAACATAATTTTTACTGATAGAGAGCCAAACTCGTTTATTATTAGGAATGTGCGATATGCAACCGAAGAGGAAATTCTGGCCGTGAAAAAGAAAGCTTTGGAACGGATTAAAAAAGCCGAGAAAAAAGCTCGCAAGGCTCGTGAAAAAGCCATGCAAGAGGCCGAGAAGGAACGACAGGAAAATCTGAAAAAAGCGGATAATCCATGGTTTTAGGTTGTTATTTCAGTTTTAACATGTATTATAGGAAAATACGATGATGTATAGAGTAGAAAAAAACACAATAAAAAACAAACTGACCTTTGTCGGTTTACTTTGCTGTTTTATCGGCACGATGGGGTGTGTAAATAATAAAAGTTATCTTGAAGAAGATTGCGAAAACGGTATTTGCACCAGCAATCAGGAATATACTGCTGTTTGTGTAGAAAATGCCGATGGGTATGATGAGTGCAATGACAGCTCAAATGTTAATTATACCCGCACAGCCGCAGATTTCAGGCAATATGGTGAACGCTCACCTCGTGATCATCGTATTACTCAGGCTGGTGCAGGAAATAATCTTTCTGCTGCTGTTCCGCCAAGCATAGATAATGAGGTTGTTTATTATGAAAACAATGTAGCCGGAGGAAATTCAAACGGTCTGGTTAACAGTAATGCTACCGTTTCTTCGGTACCATCTCCAATTCCAAGCGGAACCAAAGAAGTTTATAATGAAAAAGGACAACAAGTTCCAATTCCTGTTGTTTATAATAAGTTAGGTAAACCGGTTGTAGCCCCTACTCCGCCAGTATATACCGCCAGTGGTGTACAAGTTCCGCCTTCTACTCCGATTGTTTATACGCCAACCGGACAGGCTACTTTGGCTCCGGCAAATCCGGCTCCGTATAATTATGCCGGCGGTTATGATCAAAATGCCGGACAAAATAATAATGCAGGATCTGATGATGATGCGGACTTGGTAAAAGACTGGTTGGCAGAAGAAGGACAAAGCTTGAAAGATTTGCTTACACAATGGAGCGATGAAGCCGGTTGGAGATTAATTTGGAAAACAAACCGCAATTATACATTGAATGCCAGTGCAATGTTCAGAGGAACATTTGCCGATGTGGCTTCGGCCTTGGTAAGAGCTTTCGCTCGTGCCAGACCGGCTCCGATTGCAACTTTCTACAAAGGTAACCGCGTTTTAGTTATTGAAACAATGGAGGACGAGAATGCGTATGACTAATTTTATTAAACTTTCCGTATTGGCAATTTTGGGAATAACCGTTGCATGTTCAGTTTCTCCGGAAATGGACAGAGAAATGGCTCATCGTGCCAAAGATGCTATGGACTTAAAGCAAAAAGCTGCTGTTCCGGGCGATCCTATTCCTGATGATGTTATACGTGTTAAAAATGATATTTGGTTGGGTGATACTTCAAATGTTGAGTTTGAGGGCGAACCGGTGCCGTCATATTTAGAATCAAAAGACGGTATAACCTTAATCAGTAATCGTCCGATTACCCTTTATGAAATCGGTAACATGATTAGCAAAATCACATCTTTATCAGTTCGCTATGCGCCGGAACTTGAAAGCACGGCAATTTCCAACGCCGACAGCAACAAACCTTCTCTTGAAGATTTGGGCGCTCAATGGACTGATTCAACTAAAATGATTGTAAATTATAAAGGTCCAATAAGCGGATTGTTAGATGAAGTTACTAACCGTTTTGGTATTTGGTGGAAGTATGAAAAGAACGAGATTTATTTCTACAAATACATAACTAAAACCTTTACAATTTACTCTTTGCCGACTAACCCATCACTCAGCGTTTCCGTTGGCGGTTCCGGTGGTTCGTCGAGCATTTCACAAAGTAGCTCGGTTGATGGTTTGGATATGTGGGCAAATATTCAAAGCACAATCAGTGCAATGATTGCCTCTGATTCCAATTTAGTAATTGATAAAGGTAACGGAACAATCACTTTAACAGCCACCCCTACCGATATTAAACGTGTGGCGAAATATGTGAATGAACAAAATAATCGTGTTTCTAAACAAGTTGCCATCAGTGTTAAGGTTATTCAAGTTAATATTAAAAACACAGATCAATACGGCTTGGATTTGAATGCAACTTTCGGCGGACGCGGTTCACTGAAAGATATTACAGCCGGAACAACGGGTGATATTGACAGTGCTATCAGCTCTTTGACTATGGGTATTACTTCTAAGCGTTGGAGTGTTGACGCTGCTGTAAACGCATTGTCGCAAGAAGGTCAGACCAACTTGGTAACCAGCGGTACTGTTACTACAATGAATAACAAACCGGCTCCGATTCAAGTTGTAAAGACTCAAAACTACATTTCGGAAGTTACCAAAACACAAAGTGGCGATAGTGACACATACGATATTTCTGTTGAAACGGAAGAGATTGAGACAGGTTTCACTATGAGCGTATTGCCACGTATTTTGGACCATGGTCGAATTATGTTGTTCTTCAACCTTACCTTATCAGATCTGTTGTCTTTGGATAAAGTTTCTTTCGGCAGCAGTGCTAACAGTGATAGCGGTGATGAGGACGAAGAAGGCGGTGAATCTTCTTCCGAAGGCGAGTCACAATTTATTCAAAACCCTGTTGTAGAAACACGTGGTTTCACACAAGAAGTGGCTATGAAGTCGGGCGAAACACTTATATTGGCAGGTTATGAACGTGTAGAAGATTCTGCTGACAAAAAAGGCGTTGGAACACCTGAAAACAATTTGCTCGGTGGTTCATCTACTGCTGCCAGAGACAGAACAATTCTCGTAATTATGTTGACTCCGGTTGTTTTGGAATCTCCATTATCTCCGGAATCAAGAATGAGCGACTAATATAGAGGAGAAAACTCGTGGCTGAGAATCAAACTGACGAAAAAGCTTGGAAAGCATCGTTTACCGAAGGCGGAACGACGTATGCCGCGAGCTTATTCTGGCAACCTTTATTGGATGAAGATAAGCCTCTGCCGGAAATTAAAGAAGCTGCCGAAAATATTCTTGAAGGTGCGGATTTATATGTTACGCGTCAAGGTAAATCTTCGCAGTTTGGTTTAGCCGCATCATCTCAAGGCTTTACCCGAGGAATGCCGTCAGCGGCAGTATCGTTAATTACCGGCTTGGGAAATGTAACTTCATTCTTAGGTGTGTTTAAGGTTGATACCGGATGGTGGTATGTATGTTTCAGAAACGATGTTATCCTTTCGGATGGTGATACGTTGTTTGCTGATGAAAAAGATGCCAAAAACCAATTCATTTCCATGTTGGTTGTTCCGGACTGGGATGCACTGTTTGCTCCAGCTGAGTGGGGAATTGAGGAAACCAGAGATACTGATTTAGGCACACTGCTGAAAAAAGGATTACAGGCAAAACTGGATAAAATCAATACCAGCAATGATAATTTGATGCTTCTTATTATCATTATCGGTTTTGCTGTTATTCTTTGGTTTGCATATTCAGCTTTGCAAAGTATGTTCTTTTCGCCGCCGGAACAGCCTGTTGTGGCACCGGTTGAGCAAATTGAACAACCTGTAGCTTTGCCACCGGAACCAAAACCGTGGGAAAGTTTGGAAAATCCGGTTGAGATAGTTCAGAATTGTTACAAAACAATGAATCAGGTAGCGACTGTCGTAACTCCGGGGTGGAAGTTAGAAGGTTTAAGTTGCGACACCAAAAACGGTGTAGTTACATCGTGGAAGAGGGAATTAGGTCGCTTAACGTGGATAGAACAAGCCTTAGATGTGTCTGGTGTTGATTTCAGTTCGCGCGTTTTAGACAGAAGCGGTAATACCGTTATGGTTTCAGTGCCGATAGGTGAAATAAGCACCCTTAATTCACCACCGGAATATAACGAAAATGATTTAGTTGATATAATGAATGACTTGAATCAAGCTCTCGGAATCAGTATCAATTATCAACAAAGCACAACAACATCTCAGCGAGGATCGGTTTACAGAAGTTTGAGTTTCACAATATCATCAACCACCAGTCCGCTGACATGGCTTGAGCTGTTAACAAGATTTTCCGGATTATACATAAATATTGTAAAATACGATATAAACACGGGAAATTGGTCTTTTGAAGGAGGTATTTATGAGTTATAGTTTAAAAAATTACAAGTTAATGATAGGTGCACTGGCAATCGCAACAGTTATGTGCATGAGTCATAACGCTTTTGCTCAGGTTATGGAGCCGATACCTGATAATACGGGTGTTAATGATGTGCAAAATGATGCTCAACCGAGTGGTTCTCAGGCAGGACAAGAGGATTTATCCTTTTTAGATGAAGAAACATCTTCCGCTCAAAATGGTAACAATCAAGCGGCAGATGCTGGTGATAATGCCGCAGCCACAGAAGAAGTTGATGACGAAAACGATGAAAGTATTCCGGCTCCGGAAGTAGCAAAATCTCCTTTTGAAAAATTCGGTAATGCTATCTTGTCACGTGTAGACAGTGATTTGTTTAACCAAATGGCCGATATTGAGAAGCAGACAACTTTATTGAATCTTGAACTAAAAAGAGAAGATTTGAAAAACAAAGTTGAAGCTTTGAAGGTGGCTCGTGCCAAAGCGCGTGATGAAGAAAGAATGCGCAAATTACAAGAAGAAGAAAAGTTAAAAGAACTTGAAAATGAGCGTAAGGCAAAAATTATTCAAGAACAACAAAAACTCAAAGAAAAAGAAATTGAACTTGAAAAAATTCGTCAAGCTAAAGTTCTGAATGACTACATGAACGAAATGCTCTTAAACAATCAAAAGTGGATAGAGAAAAATGCAGCTTTACAAAATAAAGTAAAAGAATTGGAAGAGGGGCGTTTACAGTTGCTTAGCAATTTTGAAAATATGCTGCATGCTTTGCAAAAGAAAATCGGAACTGTTCATCGTAAAGCCAATGAAGCTGTATTTACACACAACTCTGTTGTTAAAGCCTTGAACAGTCAAATAAACAATCTTAATGCCTCCATCACGGAAAATCAAAACCAAATCCGTCAAATGGAAGATGATAAGAATAATCCGTTCTCTGTTTCGGACAGCTTAGGCCTAGACGAAGATGCTATTGACATGTCACAGGAATATGCTATAATGGATATTACAGGTAAGGGTAAAGACATTATTGCTAAGATTGTCAGCAAAGACGGGACAACATTCATGGTTCACAAAGGTTCAATGTTGAAAGGCGGAGAAGTAGTTACGGCTATTACGGATCACTATATTGCTTTTGATAATAAAGGAATAAAGAGCTTCTTATACACCGGCGGAACCGTTCTTGATTTTGAACCAACAAAGA
Organism: Alphaproteobacteria bacterium; assembly: GCA_017480745.1. Classification (GTDB taxonomy): domain Bacteria; phylum Pseudomonadota; class Alphaproteobacteria; order RF32; family CAG-239; genus RUG410. The sequence continues at coordinate 19,339 of JAFUSA010000007.1, read as the reverse complement.
GTTTTAACTCCTCTGCCGAAAGTGACAATGAAAACGTATCTGTCAAAAGTGCAAAATTAAGTAGTGATAAGAAAGACTCTAAAAACGATTCGGATAAAAAAACAAAATCAATATCAAGTCGTAACGGAATGTTCGTTAAGTAGGTATTAAAATGGCTGAGGACAATAAAAATCTTAGTGACAATACATCTGTAAAAAAGGACGTTGCCGTGCAGAGCAATCGTCCTCAGCCGGACAATATCAAAAAAGACGAGGAACTTGAATATAAAAAACCTGATAATTTTTTGCAAACTTTGTTTGCCGGGAATAACACGCTGACAACCGTTGAAGACGGTCCGTTGGAGATTGATGACGATACACGAAAAATGTTGGCCTTGTTTTCGGACGGCATATTTTTTGTTGATGAAAAGAAACGTTTTGATGTTAAGGTATTAAACTTTATTGCCACCGTTAAGCGCCGCAAAGTTTTAATAGGCAACCCGCGTTATGTAACAGCCAAAGAGATTGCTACCATTTACGAATATGCGGCAAAAAATGACAATAAAGATAAAAAAACAACACCTTTACAAAAACGTTCGCAAGACATAAAAGCCGGTGCAACAGTGACCCCCGAAGAAATAAAAGAAAAAAAAGAGGGGAAGGAAGAAAAAAAGCAAAGTTTTGCCAGCGATCCGATTAAAGAAGCCAAAGATATTTTAAGCCACGGCGGAAAGATCAGACCTTCGGAGATAGCTGCGGCTGCCAATCGTAGCAAGGAAGAAATGGAGGTTTTGACCAAAGCCGACAAAAAGAAATCTGATATTGCCGAAGAAAAAGACGTTAAAGAAGACAATGTTGATTTGGCAAAATCCGCTAACTATTTTCAGGTTTTGTTCAGCAATGACAATAAATTATTAACCGCTGAAAAAGGAGAGATGCAGGTTGAGCCTGAAATTCGCCGTATGATAGCGCTTTTTTCTGATGGAACATGTTTAATTGACGAAGCGCACCGCTTTGATGGTAAAGTATTAAACTTTATTGCCACTATCAAACGCCGCAAAATAAGCCTTGATACACCGCGATATGTTTCTTCGCAAGTTATTACCGCCGTTTATGCTTATGCCGAGCGTGGAACCGGACAGATTGATATTTCCGTTGAAGAAAGTGCCGCCTATCAAATTCAAATAGACTTTTTGGACGTTATAAGCCGTGCTGCTCGTAAAAAAGTGTCGGATATTCACGTTGTTGTTGCGGATTCCACGGTAGTTTTATTCCGTGTTAACGGCATGATGGAAAGAGAGTTGGAATATTCTTCCGAATGGGGAGAAGCTTTTGTGCGTGCCGCATTCGCCTCGGCTGATATTTCTGATGCCAACTATGCGCAAAACGAGTTTCAGGGCGCGCAAAAATTAGGTGCGACACCTCTGCGAGGAACTGATGGTAAGTTAAAATTGCCGCATAACGTTTTAGCTATTCGTTTGCAATTCAATCCGGTTGCTTTTGGTTCGCAATATTTGGTTATGCGTTTGTTATACGCCGATGATAACCCAAACGGTAACAGTGATTTGCGCACTTTGGGTTTAGGCGACAGAGAAATAGATTTGTTCTATCGTTTACGCGCCACTGCGGTTGGTTTGAAAATTATTGCCGGTCCGACAGGTTCGGGAAAATCGACTACATTGCAGCGTAATTTGATTAAACTTATTCAAGAGCATCATGGCGAAATGAATGTTATTACCGTGGAAGATCCGCCGGAGTATCCAATTCCGGGAGCACGACAAATGCCGGTTACCAATGCTTCAAGTGAGGAAGAAAAAGACGAGGAGTTTAACAAAGCTCTGTCGGCGGCACTTCGTTCCGACCCTGACGTGTTGATGGTCGGCGAGATTCGTTCACTTTCAGCAGCATCCTTGGTGTTTAAGGGTGCGTTATCCGGACACAGTGTATGGTCAACTTTGCACGCCAACTCGGCACCGGCAATTATTACTCGTTTACGTGATATGGGTGTTCAACCGTATATGCTTGATGATCCGGAGATTATGAAAGGTTTGATCTCTCAACGTTTGTTCCGTAAATTGTGTCCTTATTGTCGCGTTTCGGTTAAGGAACGAATGTCTGATCCATCATTCCAACGCTTGAAAACAGCTCTTGGCGAATATGGAACGGAAAACACATACGTTCGTGGTCCGGGATGTAAATATTGTGGTCATAAAGGAATTGTAGGACGACTTTCAGTACCGGAAATTATTTTGCCGGATGCACACTTTTTACGGTTGCTGATTAAAGGTGAAACCAAAGAAGCCATTGACTATTGGATAAGTGAATTAGACGGCAGACCTTTACGCGAAGCAGCCATTGAGCGTATGCTTAAAGGATATATTGATTTGGATGAAGTTGAACGTTGGTGCGGGTTGTTGGATCAACGCCCTGTATATTAGGAGACTGTTATGCCTGAGATAAAAAAAAGATCGGCCTTTGATAGGGCTATGACAAGAACTAACGGATGGGCAATGACCTATGCCAAAATTATCAGTAATCTATCTAACAAGCGAAGATTAAAAGTGTATCGTAAATTGGCTGCGTTATTGCGTAACCGTTTTTCTTTGATGAACGCTTTGGATATGATTTATAATGGTATTACAGATGAGGGAAAACACCCTAATGAACCGATGGGCGTAGCGATTAGTGCATGGGGACGTTCGTTGCAAGATGGTCATCCGTTTTCTGATGCCTTAAAAGGTTGGGCGCCAAGTCGTGAGCGCTTGATGCTTTCCGTTGGTGATGTGTCAGACTTGGAAAGTGCGCTTTTGAACCTTATTAAAGTGAGTGAGGGTTCTACCCGAATGATCAGGCCTATTGTCAGCGCTATTGCTTACCCGTCATTTTTATTGATGATGTCTGTGCTCATCATGTATGCTATCGGTGTATATATGGTTCCGCCTATGATTGATGCGGCACCGGATGTTCGTTGGACCGGAACGGCTAAATCGTTAATCAGCCTTTCAGAATGGATTCAGGAAAACTGGGTTACCGCGTTTTCCATATTTCCGATTATCGGCTTAATCATTTACGGAACCATCGGTATTTGGGCGGGGAAATTGCGCGTAACTTTTGACCGTTTTCCTCCATGGTCGTTATATAAAATTTTTACCGGTATTACATGGTTATTGGCTTTGTCTGCGTTAGTAAAAGGCGGTGTGCCGGTGAGTGTGGCCTTAACTTCCTTAAAACGTGATGCCAGCCGATATCTAAGAGCTCGAATAGACGGCGCTTTGTTTCATATTAAAAATGGTGAAAACTTGGGTCAGTCGCTTTCGCGTGCCCAACAGGAATTTCCGGATAAACAAATTATTGCCGACTTGAAGATTTATTCTGAATTGGATAACTTTGAAGAGGCATTGGACAAGCTTGCTAACGAGTGGCTGGAAGAATCCGTATATATGATTGAGCAAAGAGCCGAAATTATGAACATGGTTGCCATGTTAACGGTTTCAGGTATTATTGCTTGGGCGGTATTCGGCACCTTTGACATGCAAGACCAAATTACCAGCGCTATGGGTAAAGGCTAATATCATGAATTTAATAATTAACCCGAAGCAATTTATCAAAAATAACTCCAATGGAATTATAATTGGTTTTGCCATAGCGGTTGCCTTGATAGTGCTTAGCTATATGCTGTTTCACAATCCACATAAAAGTTTGCATAGCGAGCTTTTTGCTGCGGCTGATAAAATTCGCAGTTATTATCGTGATGAACCGGGTTATTGGAAACTTTCCACTGAGAGCGCCAAAGAAAATAATTTACTGAGCGAAGAATTGCTAAGTTACAAAGAATATGACTTGCGGGTTGGAGAAGGTGTGGACGGAACCATGGCTTTGCCGATAAATCAGAGCTTTGACATGGTGTTAAAGCACTTAAACCGCTCGGCGTGCATAAATTTGAGTGAGATGAAAATCCCAGAAGAGCAACAACTTGGTTTGCAAAAAATTACTATTATCAACGGAGATAATGAAACGGAATTTATGTGGGGAGCGGAGGAAAATCCTCTGCCGATTGCAAAATATTCCACTCGCGAAGTATGTAAGTCCGCGGAAAATATTATAATCTGGACGTTTCAATAAACTGCCGCCGGAGTTTTTAACACACCGGCGGAAGAAATACATAAACACAGCGCTTAATTTGCAATTTGCTTCGGAACCTGTTTGCTGATTGTTATGCCATTTTCATTGGCGCTTATCCATGCCACACTGTTGTCGCTGATTTCGCCATCAAGCAACATCATCGCCAACGGATTTTCAATTTCCTGCACAATAAGACGCTTTAACGGACGTGCACCAAACTCTGGGCTGTAACCGTTTTCTGCCAACCAATTTTTAGCATAATCATCAAGTTGCAATGTAATATGTCTGTCGCTGAGTCGCGCCTGCAAATAAGCTATTTGAATATCAACAATGCGACGTATATCCTCTTTTTGCAAAGAATTAAATGTAATAATTTCATCAAGCCTGTTCAAAAATTCCGGCTTAAAGAAAGAGCGAAGTTGTGTCATAACATCTTCCTTGCGTCCTCCGGTTACCAAGTTTGAAGTTAAAATTATAAAAGTATTCTTAAAATCAACCTTGCGTCCTTTACCGTCAGTCAAATGCCCTTCATCTAACACTTGCAACAACAGGTTAAATACATCCGGATGCGCTTTTTCTACCTCATCAAACAAAATTACCTGATACGGACGACGACGAACAGCCTCGGTTAGCACTCCGCCTTCATCATAGCCTACATATCCCGGAGGAGCACCAATTAAGCGAGCAACCGAATGCTTTTCCATATATTCTGACATATCAATGCGAATATACGCATTTTCTTCATCAAACAAAAACTCTGCTAACGCTTTGGCTAACTCGGTTTTGCCGACACCGGTCGGACCTAAGAATAAAAACGAACCTATCGGACGTTTTGGATCTTTTAAGCCTGCACGCGAGCGACGAACAGAATTGGAAACCGCTACTATCGCCTGAGGTTGCCCGACAACGCGTTTTCCTAAATTTTCTTCCAAATGTAAAAGTTTTTCGCGCTCACTACCAATCAGCTTATCAACCGGAATCCCCGTCCATTTAGAAACAACCGAAGCTATCATATCCGGAGTTACTGTTTCAAAACCATTACTGTCAACCTTTTGCTCTTGCAATTGGGCTAAACGATGCTCTAACTCAGGAATTTCCTTATATTGCAATTTTCCGGCTTCTTCATACAAACCGGCACGCAAAGCTTTTTCTGCCGCAATTTTTGCACTATCCAACCGTTCTCGCAAATTATTTGCTTCAATAATGTTTGATTTATGAGCATTCCATTGTTCGGTTTGTTCAACCGATTTTTTCTCCAAATTTTTGATGGCGTTTTCCAATTTTATAAAACGCTCTTGCGAGGCTTGATCAGTCTCTTTACGCAAGGCTTCACTTTCTATTTTCATCTGAATTAGCTTGCGATCAAGCTTATCAAGTTCTTCCGGCTTAGAGTCAATTGCCATTTTTAATTTACTGGCAGCCTCATCCACTAAGTCAATGGCTTTATCAGGCAAAAAACGATCAGAAATATAGCGATCAGACATAGAAGCGGCCGCCACCAATGCGGCATCAGAAATATGCACCCCGTGATGCAACTCATATTTTTCTTTAATTCCGCGCAAAATGGAAACCGTATCTTCTACCGTTGTTTCGCCCACATATACAGGTTGAAAACGACGCGCAAAAGCAGCATCTTTTTCAATGTATTTTTGATATTCTTTCAAGGTTGTAGCACCTATGCAGTGTAATTCTCCTCGTGCCAAAGCAGGTTTTAATAGGTTTGAGGCATCCATTGACCCCTCAGAGGCACCGGCACCGACAACAGTGTGCATTTCATCAATAAACAGAATTACCTGCCCGTTAGCATTTTGCACTTCCTGCAACACGGCTTTTAAGCGCTCCTCAAAATCTCCACGATATTTAGCACCGGCAATTAATGCGCCCATATCCAACGCCATCAAACGTTTATGTGCCAAAGTTGACGGCACATCGCCATTAATTATACGTTGTGCCAAACCCTCAACAATAGCCGTTTTACCAACACCCGGCTCCCCAATTAAAATCGGATTGTTTTTTGTACGGCGCGATAACACTTGAATTGTGCGGCGAATTTCTTCATCACGTCCGATAATCGGGTCCATTTTTCCCTGTGCGGCACGTTCAGTGTAATCAATAGCGAAACGTTTTAAGGCTTCAAAACTATCTTCTGCCGATGCTGAATCCGCCGTGCGTCCCTGCCGCATATTATTAATAGCTTTATTTAATTTGGCGGCATCAATCCCATAGTTTTGTTGCAATAGAGCAGCCTGCAACAAACGTTCCACACTAACATAGCTATCTTTTGCCTTGATTGCCATTTGCTCGGCTGTATCCAGCATTTGTACAAAGTCTTTGGAAAGATTAAGTTGCACACCTTGCCCATCCACCGAAGGCAGCTTATTTATTTCATTATTAACAGACGTCTTTACGCTTTCAGGGTTTATACCTGTTTGCGATATTAAATGCGCCGCCATACCCTCAGCATCTTCCAGCATAACGCTCAGCAAGTGTGCCGGCACAACAAACTGATTATTGCGCCGACTTGCTAATTTTTCCGCTTCTTGAATAAATGCTTGACTTCTATCTGTAAATTTTTCTAAGTTCATTTTAACTCACACTCCTTATTGAATATATAGGGAGCCGATTTTTAAAATGCAAATAGATTGCAGATTTTTTTACATAAAGTAATAAAGCAAATGTTATAATTACGGATTAATTATTCTCTGCCAATAGGTAGAATTAACATTGATATCAAAGAAAAAGACAATAACAGGATTATATCCATTACCAAATGCTGTTGAACATTCTTTAACAACTGTTGCAACATCAATCGGCGGAATAAGATACTTATTATGAACAGGACCTCCAACTAACCGAAATAAATTAACTCCGGCATTTGTCCAATCTTGACTCAGAAGATCAATACAAGCTTCTTCTTCATTTTCTGTTAAATTAAAGTCAATTCTAAACGCTTGCTCATCGGTAGTAGATTTATTTTCTGCATATAAATAAACAACCTGCCCAAACACATTTTTAAATCTTTTATCAGTATCATCCCACATTTCATCCGGCATCAGTTTGGCTTTTTTGATCAATTTACAATAATTATTATCATTCCGGCAATCACTCAATCCTTTATAATTCCTTTGAGGAGCAAAAAACGAGCGTATGTTTCCGGCAATGAGTGTTATCTGTTCAATAGTTTTATTGATCCTGTAACGGTGCATAGCTTTGGAGTATCCGGCAATTCCGCCAACCGATAAAACACCGATAATAGCCAACACACCTAACATTTCTATCATTGAACGTCCATTTTCATTTTTTATATTTATATTCATAGTAATCTTCCTTTCATTAAAGTCATTGTTTTAACAGAAACACACCACCTCAGAGAGGTGGCCGGAAGTTGGAAACTATTACAATCTAAATAGTGCGACATATTCACTAACGGTTTATTTTGTCACCTTCCAGCCATGCTGGAAAAATTACGCCACATACGGCGAGATTGTAAGAGGTTTCCACACCTCAGACAAGTTACCTCATCATGCGTATATGATAGCATAAAAATCACCAATGTCAATAATTTTTGCAAAAATTTATTAAAAAAAACGGCGGCTATTACAGAGCCGTCAATGTTAAACCTAACAAAAATTTAAAATATATTGCCAATTTTAGCCGATGATAGTTGCAGTTCATAGGCATCTACGGTATTTTTTAGCAGCATGGCAATAGTCATCGGACCAACGCCACCCGGAACCGGAGTTATTGCCGCTGCCTTATTTTGCACAGCCTTAAAATCTATATCTCCGCATATTTTGCCATTACAACGATTTATCCCAACATCAATCAAAATTGCACCGGATTTTATCCAATCTTCCTGCACTAAGTTGGCTACTCCGCAAGCCGCTACCAAAATATCGGCTTTTTGCGTAAGTTCTTTAATATTTTTAGTGTGAATATGCGTAATAGTAACCGTGCATTCCTGATTGAGCATTAAAGTTGCCAATGGACGTCCCACTATTAAAGATGCCCCTATAATTACCACATTTTTACCGCTTAAATCAGAACACACACTTTGCACTAAACGCATAATCCCCAACGGAGTTGCGGCAATAAAATATGGGGTTTGGTTATTTTGCAGCATTCCGGTATTATAGGGATGAAAGCCATCAACATCTTTTTGCGGAGCGATACGGTTAATAATTTTATGTGTATTCAAATGCTCAGGCAACGGCAGCTGCACAATAATCCCGTTAGTATTTTCATCGTTGTTTAACTTGTCAATAAGCGCTAACAAATTTTCTTCGCTTATATCTTCCGCCAAATGAAAAAATTTTGTTTGCACTCCTATTTCTGCCGCAGCTTTTTTCTTGTTGCGCACATATATCAGGCTTGGCTCGTCATTACCCGCCAAAATTATCGCTAAACACGGAGCTTTTGCCAAACCGGCAATTTTTTCTTTTAACTCATTCCTGATATTTGCGGCAATCAAACGCCCGTCAATAATATTTGTCATTCCTCATTCTCACTCAAACATCGCAAACCGGAGGAAATATCCTCAGTAGTTTCAATGTAAATTTTTTTATAATGCTCCGTCTCACCACTTATAATGCTAAAAGCTTGTTTTGGTGTTTTCAAACGTTTCGCCAACATAGCGACTAAAGCTTTGTTTGCTTTTCCCTTTTCCGGCGCAACATTTGTGTATGCCTTTAAATATTCCTCACCGTCAGCGTTGACGAAAACACCCCGAAACCCACAAAACGACGCATTGGGTGTTAACTTAATGCAAAGCAACCAACCTGATTTGTAAGGTGCAAAAAACATCTTACATATACTGATTAATCCACTGGCTTAGGTGCGAAATAAATGAGCCGACAAAAGCAATCGCAACCAATAATACATACGGAGCAACATCAATACCGGCTACCGGCGGAACTTTTTTACGAATTAACTTATAAGCCGGATCGGTTAATGACTTTAAGACATCCATTAATTTTTCCGCATATTTATTATGCACCGTCATTATCTTATATTGCAACAGCCAATACAAAATAACATCAACAACAACAACCTTGAAGTAAATATCTACCAAAAAGCCTAAGATATCTAAACAAGGCATCAGTATTAAACCGATAATTCCCATATATGTTCTCCTTAACTTATGTTTCTTTCTTGTTCAATAACAGAGTTCTCTGCTTTGTTTAGCATAAGAAATCTATCTTTGTCAAATGTTCTTTTGCCCATCGTACCTCTGAGTTGTGCAATTTTATCCGACATTTCACGTGGCGACAATTTGTTCTGCTGATTATCAGAAACAGAAACAGTCGGATTTTGCGTTACGGATACTTCCTTGCGCAACTGCAACAACATAAGGCGTTTAAGCCAATTATAATAATTAAATCTATCTGTTAAATCTTCATCATTTTCGTGATCAATATTCAAATTTATTCGCTCTTTCGGGCTAAAATTATAATCATATCCCAAACTTTGCAAAGATTTTAACATTCGATAAATCGGTTTTGCCCGCTCAAATTCATCGCGTTCAATGACAATATCCACCTCATCACGCGTATAATTTTGAATAATATCACGAATTTCACGCAGGCGAACAATGTTTAATTTGAGCTCGTCATACACTTTTTCATCGTGCAAAATATCTGCCACTCTTAAACAAGCAAGCGCAGCAAACAGGCTAAACTCGTATTTGGCTGTCAAATCCAAATAATCACACCTTTCCTTATAATCTTCGTGCGATATATAGCCGTCATTCATGTGTTTGATAACTTCGGTTGCTTGTTCCACCAAATTATAATGAGTTTGCTCCGGTGTTTCCTCTACACAACTGCCTTTAAGCGCTTGTCCGATTAAATTAAAAATTTGAGCCTGTGTATATACCGCATCGCTAAACTCAACAGTATAATCATTAGGCGCCAAAACGGCTTCGCGCAAAATAGTGCGGGCATTATCATAATCAACGGCAGGAAAGCACTCTTCCACCGCATTATAGAGAGTATAAAAATATGTGCACTCTCCGTAGCGTCCCATTACTTATCTTCCTCAAAAATTATCTTTGCTTGTTCTAACCAGATAATACGATCAATTACCCAGTTACTGATTTGTTCTATTTTTTCGATTTCCAAACCAAGTGCCAGACCTATTCTGCCAATAAACAAAGTTTCTTCATCAGACAAAACGCTATCGGCATGCGAAAGCATACACATTTCACGCACAAGCTCCATTGCCAAATGGCGATCTTGAATAACTTTAATATTTTCAATTACCTCATTAGGACCTGAAAAATTGCATAAAGAATCCAAATTTTCTATATTATAACGCTGAGCCGCCTGCGTAATAAAATCAATTTCCGACTCATGTGTATAGCCATCAATTCCGGCCAAACAAATTAAAGCCTGAAAAAACACCTGTTTTTCCGCGGCAGTCGCTTTGTCTAAATAAGACGGCAAAATATTATTAAGTTCGGACATTATAAAACTCCATCGTAAATGATAATGGTACAAGCGGGCGGACTCGAACCGCCTACCTACTTCTTAGGAGGAAGTCGCTCTATCCTGATGAGCTACGCCTGCATCCGAATTGTTTATATAATATATTTAGTTAAAAAACAATATATTTTTCGGTTTTGTTATCGGGTTTTGCAAAATATCATAAAAACAGTTTGACTTTTCAATATTACATTGCCTGTTCCTATTGATACGGCTACAACATGGTGTTCCGGAATAAACAGCGATGGCAACAGATATATCAATTTCTATTACGAATAGCTGAAAATATACTCATAAAACATTTCGCCGGCGCTTTTTATCAGCGCCGGCAGATTCAATTTATTCCGCCGGCTCTCAAGCATAGTGCTATGGTGTTTTTGTTCTGCATAACACTTTTTTAAGTTGATTTACGCAAAAAAATATTTTATGTTATCTCAAATTTATGAGGATTGTTATGACTGATTTGAGTTTAATTCGTAATTTTGCTATTGTGGCGCACATTGACCATGGTAAATCAACCTTAGCCGACAGAATAATTGAATATTGCGGCGGGTTGCAACAACGTGAAATGACAGAACAAGTGTTAGATTCCATGGATATTGAAAAAGAGCGCGGAATAACCATTAAAGCACAAACCGTGCGACTCAATTATACGGCAAAAGACGGAAAAACATATCAGCTAAACTTAATAGATACTCCGGGACACGTTGATTTTACATATGAAGTTTCACGTTCTTTGGCCTCGTGTGAAGGATCGGTTTTGGTTGTTGATGCCACTCAGGGAGTTGAGGCACAAACGCTGGCTAATGTTTATTTAGCGTTAGATAATAATCACGAAATTGTGGTGGCTTTGAACAAAATTGATTTACCCTCTGCCGATGTGGAAAAAGTTAAACAACAAATAGAAGATGTTATCGGATTAGATACGTCAAATGCCGTGCAAGTATCGGCTAAAAGCGGATTAGGTGTGCCTGATTTATTGGAGGCAATCGTAAAATATTTGCCGGCACCGAGCGGAGAATTGGAAGCACCGACCAAAGCATTGTTAATTGACAGTTGGTATGATTCTTATTTGGGTGTTGTAATATTAGCTCGTGTCAAAGATGGTGTTTTGCGCAAAAAACAAAATATCAGGATGATGTCTAACGGCATGGATTACATCATAGACAGAATTGGTGTATTTACCCCGAAAATGACTGATTGTGAAGCTCTTTATCCGGGAGAAGTTGGTTTTATTACCGCCAGCATAAAAAGCCTGCAAGATTGCAATATCGGAGACACAATCACCGATAATAAAAAACCGTGTATGGAAGCTTTGCCGGGATTTAAGCCATCTGTTTCGGTGGTATTTTGCTCTATTTTCCCTGTGGACAGCAGTCAATACGACTCTTTGAAAGAAGCATTGGCAAAATTAAAATTGAACGATGCCAGTATCGAATATCAACCTGAAAATTCCGGCGCTTTGGGATTGGGTTTTCGTTGCGGATTTTTAGGCCTGCTACACATGGAAATAATTCAGGAACGCATCGGCCGTGAGTTTGATTTAGATATTATTACCACGGCGCCCTCGGTGGCATATAAACTTTATATGACCAACGGTGAAGAACGTGTTTTAGATAATCCGGTAGATATGCCCGATCCGTCCACCATAAAAATGATAGAAGAGCCGATGGTGCGTGCTACAATTATGGTACCGGATAATTATTTAGGTTCAATACTCAAACTTTGTACCGAAAGACGTGGCGAGCAAGAAGATTTAACATACGTTGGCAATCGCGCCATGGTAGTTTATAAAATTCCATTGAGCGAGATTGTGTTTGATTTTTATGATCGTCTGAAATCCATCAGCAGCGGATATGCCAGCTTTAATTATGAATTAATCGGCTATGCGCCGGCAGATTTGGTTAAAGTGCAAATTCTAATTAATGAAGAACCGGTGGATGCGTTGGCATTTTTATGCAATCGCAAAGAAGCCGAAGCTCGCGGACGACAAATTTGCGCCCGTTTGAAAGATTTAATCCCAAGGCATCTATTCAAAATACCATTGCAAGCCTCTATTGGCGGACGTATTGTGGCACGAGAAACTATTTCACCTATGCGCAAAGATGTTACGGCTAAATGCTACGGTGGCGATGTTACCCGCAAACGCAAATTGCTCGATAATCAGAAAAAAGGCAAACAACGGATGCGCCAATTCGGCAAAGTTGAAGTTCCGCAGTCTGCCTTTATCGAAGCCTTGCGTATCGGCGAGGATTAGCAATATCAAAAAAAGGCTCTTACAAATTTAACAGACGTTATATTCATAAGGTTTGTGATGTTATTTAAATCTTAAATAAATTCCATCACTCAAAGTACCTTTTCCGCATAATTTTATTGCAACATCTATATCTATGGGCATTTTATCTGCACATATTGTCGCTGTTGAGTCATCCTCCAAAGTACTCAAATTTGCCGGATCATTTTCACATTTTTCAGTTCCGTCAATTGATGAAGTTCCAACACCTATACCAACAAAACCGTTAACAGCTCTCCAATCGTAAGTTATAAAAGATATACAATCTTCCTGTTTTATCAGATTTTCACTATCACCAGTAGCATATAATAGGAAGTCCTTATCATTTGCTTGGTCTATACTAAACATTGAAAGGGGAGCAATATAAAAAGAGTTTATATATATGCTGTCATCAAGATCCGACAACAATTCATCGGGTAGTAATTTTGCCTTTCGTATTATATTTCGTCCTGTATCACTATGAAGACTGAATCCTTTATAATTCCCCTGCGGAGCAAAAAATGTGCGCACATTTCCGACAATTAAAGTAATTTGTTCAATAGCTTTGTTTAAGCGATATGTACGCATGGCTTTGCTATATCCTGCTATACCGCCGACCGAAAGAACACCGATAATTGCGAGCACACCCAACATCTCAATCATAGAGCGACCGTTTTGATTATTTAATTTTATATTTCCCATAATTTTATCTCCTTAAATTAAATATTATCCAAATTAAAAAACCGCCAAACGGCGGCAGGGGAGTAAGAAAATCACACTTTATGAAACGACTACCACAATCTTTAAGCAAAAGCTCTGAACATCCATTGCGGTCTCCCCAACCAAAATCGGAGATATTAATCAAATTCAATAACGATGTCTGAAAACACCGCATAAAGTGAGAGCTTTCTTAAGGCCCTGAACCGAAGTTCTGTATCTACTATATCATAAAAAATACAAAAGTCAAACTTTTTTTTGCATAATCCGTAAAGAAACCCTGATTATACATCAGGGCTTCTTTGCTTGTTTTAAATTTCAAAACTAATCTAAAATTTTATATTCTATATAATCTGGAAAAACATTGATGATTTCTAATTTAGTGCCGTTAATTTCCACATTTTTTTCATCTATGTCATAAACGTGGCGTTCGGCTTCTTCTCCGGCGGTATAAAGCAAATAAAACTCATCTTCCTGCATACCATCGTATGAAATTTCAAACTTAGTTTCCGGTTCGGTGCGTGACGCATCTGTATCTGTTGTCGGTTCAAACAGCAAATCGCGCGGACGCACAACCGTTATTTCAGTTGAAAGCATCATTTTGCCTTTATATATGTAACCGACATTGTGTTTAACCGCTCCGTCTTCATCTATCATAAACAATGCTTCACTGTTTTTATCTTCAAACAAAAGATAATATTCACCGTTTATTTTCACTTCACCGATGGGAGCAAATTTTTGCCCTTTTTTGATTTTTATTTCATTTAATGAATTATAAATAACACCATCTTCCAATGCTGCATATTCATGCCCGAAAATCTTTTGGTGATTAATGGTAAAGGTTTCAGCATCAACCATTCGTTGTCCCAAAGCGGCAGAAACTACCACATTATGTTCAAATTCATGGGTATTTACTTCTTCGCTTTTCTCTTCCGTTATATTATCTTTATTATATTTTTCTTCGTATGCCTGAGAGTAAAATGTAACCGGATATGTCCGCAATTTGCTGAAATTGTTTACCCAATATTCATCATAACTTGGCAACAACATTCCATAAAGCGTTCTCTCGCGCTTCATATCATCAGACCACACACCCTGAGCCGTTCCGCACCATCCGGCAAGAACAAGCAAAGAAATTGAAAAAAATATTTTGTTCATGATAAACTCTTTTTAATGTTTATGTATATATACTATGTGCAAATATATAATAGCGAAAGTAAAAAAAGTAATAACGAAAGTAAAAAAAATGAAATATAATGCGGGAAGTTGTTTGATTGTCAAATTTAAGACTGAACAGGAAACAGATGAAAACTTGCAAAATTTTGCCGAAGATTTTTTTGAGGTGATATCTTTTGATTATATGGATAATGGCGAAGAACAGTTGGTCGGCTATATGCGTCAAAACTGCGATGAACAACAGATGTTGGCAGCGGCTCAAGCTTGGAATATTAAATTGCCTGAATATAAAATTGAATGCCTTAGTAGTGAAAACTGGCTCAAAGAAAGTGTTATTGAATTTGCTCCGGTTGATATTGCAGAGTTTGTGGTTTATGGAGTTCATGAAAAAAATTTTGTTGTCAGTGATAGTAAAATAGGAATCAAAGTTTATGCCGCCACCGCTTTCGGATCGGAACATCAAACAACAAAAGGCTGTTTGCAGGCAATTTCCGATATAAATAAATCCGGTAAAAGTATTAAAAAAGTGTTAGATGTCGGAACAGGTTCGGGAATCTTGGCCATAGCGGCGGCAAAATTATGGAATAAAGCACAAATAATTGCCGTTGATATAGATGATGAATCCGTGGCAGTTGCTGAACAAAACGCTGTTGATAACAATGTTGCAACACAGATAATCTCGGCGTATAGCGACGGTTATTCAGCAGATATCGTGCAACAGAACACTCCTTATGACGTTATCTTTGCCAATATTTTGGCGCGACCACTGATAGCTATGGCAGCAGATATGGCGAAAAGTCTTTCAAAGGGTGGATATGCCGTGATTTCCGGTTTTATTGACGATCAAGTTGACTGGGTTGTAGGTGAACACGAAAAAAACGGACTGCATTTGCTGAAATTATATGAATATGACAATTGGCGCGCGGCTTTATTGCAAAAGGAGTAAAAAAATGACTACAATCTGTGAAATTAGGCAAAAAATGCAAGCAAAAAACATCGATGCCTATATTGTGGCGCATAATAATCGCTTTATCGGGCAAGATATTTCAGATGACGAAAATAAAATCAAACATTTATGCGGTTTTTCCGGTTCGGCCGGTATGTTGGCAATTACCAAGGACCAAGCTTTTTTGTTAGTTGACGGACGCTATGAACTGCAAGCACGCAAAGAAACAAACGCAACCGAAATAACGGTTATTGATGCTTTGCCGCGGTTGAAAAATGTTTGTGATATTTTGAGTGAACAGCAAAATATTTATACCGTAGGCTATGATGCGTGGAATCACAGTGTCGCCGAAATGGAATTTATCAAACGCAGATATATTAATTTTACTTTTCAGGATATCGATAATTGGTTAAATTCAAATAATAAAAACAACCTGTCAATAGAAAAGCGCGGTGTAGAATTTTCCGGAGCAACAGCAGAAAGTAAAATTAAACGAATATGTAATATTTTAAATGAAAGAAACGCCGACTTTTTTTTGCTAACGTCAGCTGACAGTGTTTCATGGCTATTGAATATATATTCACGTGATTTACCTTATTCTCCGATAGTGCGCGCAGGAATTTTGGTCTTTAAGGATGAAAGATTTTGTTTGATAGGCGAAAATTTGCAAACGGATTTGCCGGTAATAAGTTGGAGCGAACTAAAAAACATGTTTTCGGATGAAAATAATTTCCGAATTCTTTATGATCCGCATACATTACCGGAAAAAATTAAAAATATGTTGAAAGCAAAATTGATAAAAGCTCCGGATTATTGCCAGCAATGGAAAGCAGAAAAAAATGCTACCGAATTACAAGGTATGATAAATTGTCATATTCGCGACGGAGTAGCTCTCAGCAAATTTTTATGTTGGTTGCAGCAAAATTGGCGTGGTTTACATGAAACAGATGTGGTTAGCAAATTGCACGAATTTCGCGCCGCGCAAAAATACTTTTTTTCCGAAAGTTTTGCCACTATTGCCGGATGTGCAAAAAATTCGGCAATAGTTCATTATCAGCCTAATACGGAATCAAACGCCGAATTAGAGGAAAATAACTTGTTACTGATAGATAGCGGCGGTCAATATTTTGACGGCACAACCGATGTAACCAGAACGGTTGCCCTCGGTACGCCCACTCAGGAGATGAAAGCTGATTTTACAATGGTGCTGAAAGCGCATATTGCCTTAGCACAAGCCGTATTTCCGGAAGAAACAAGCGGTGCTAAATTAGATATTTTAGCAAGGGAAAAATTATGGCAAAATACACTCGATTATAAACACGGAACGGGACACGGTGTTGCCTGTTTCGGTAATGTTCACGAAGGTCCTGTAAGTATTTCTCCGACCGCATCGGATTATGGATTTAAGACAAATATGATTACTTCAAACGAACCGGGAGTGTATCATGCTGAGAAATACGGAATTCGCATTGAAAATTTGCAATATACCGCTCCGATTGAAAAAAAATCAACATACGGTAACTTTTTACAATTTAAATACCTGACCAAAGTGCCTATTGATAAACATCTTATTGATGAATATCTCCTTAGTGCCGGAGAGCGAGCGTGGCTGAATAAATATCATCACGATGTATATAATGATTTGGCACCTTACTTAAATGAAAATGAAAAGGTTTGGTTGAAGGACGCATGCTCTCCGCTCTAAAAAGGAGGATGTATGCTGAAAAAAATATTATTTTTTGTGTTTTTTTGTGTTATGGCAGCAGCTTATGGAGCTTGGGCACAATTTGTAAATCTTTCCGGTAACAATCCGGCAATCAGAGAATATGTAGAGGCCAATGAAGAAAATTGGAACAGACCGATCATGTATGTATTTTATAGCAATCGCTATTGTTATGAATGTGTTAAAGCCATGGATATGATTTATAACCTGTATGAAGAAAATTATGCTGATTCTATGAGCTTGTTTGAAATTAACTACAATTTAGATGATGAATATCAGTTTCGTTTGGCTTATGATTTAACTCAGCCTATATCCATTGTTATTGTTCGGATAAAAGACGGTATGAGCCAAGGTTATTATAAAATAGATAATCCGCAAGAATGGATCGCCGATCCGTTTTACTTCAAAGAAAAAATCACAACACTGATAAATAATTTTCTTTTGCAATAAATCTTATCTAAATTTTTACCAATTTTATTTATAATGTTTGGTGTATGAGGTAACACGGATATTATAAATGAACCTTAAAGTTAAATATTTATCGCGCATAAATGATGAGTTTGATACCGTTATTTGCGGTGTTAACGGAGTTATTATGCACGGAGAAGATGTTTATAAAGAAAGCATTGACGCCTTAATCAAGTTATATCAAAGCGGCAAAAAAGTTATGTTGGCCTCTAATTCCGGATGGCGGGTTAAGGATTTATACTATATATTGAAAAGAAAAAATGTTCCGATGAATATATTTTATGCCATGATTACCGCCGGTGAAGTGGCGCATTTTTATTTGAAGAACAATAAAAATTTGGGACATTCATATTATAATTTAACCGGAAAAAATTTATTCGTAATGCCCGAACTTGACTATTCGGCTGCCGCCAGTTTGGTTATGGCAGATTTTATTATTGCCGAGAATGATTACAAAAGCACGCAAAATGAGGATTATTCCGCCGTTTTGGAACAAGCTTTAAGTTTAAATCTTCCTTTTTTATGCGTGGGAAATAACACAACATTACTTAGCTCTAACGGAGTAGTTACCGGAGTAGGAGCTTTGGCTGAAAAATACGCTATGATGGGTGGAAAAGTCATTTCTTTCGGCAAACCTGATGTTAAAATGGCAAATTATTTAACCGAAGAAATTGCTAATTTTAATTTATCGCGTTGTTTAGTTATCGGTGATAGTATGGCGGCAGATATTCGTATGGGCAATAATTTTGGTGCCAAAACTTTGCTTATTGCCAACGGAGTGCATCAATTTTGTAACAATATAGAACAAAAACTTGGTGAACTTTCAGAAAGTTACGGATTACAGGTGGACTATTGCATGGAGAAATTGCAGTGGTAGATTCAAAAATTTTACATCGTTTGCTTTTTGTTTGGAGCGCTGTTTTGCTGATTGTTATTTGGCAAATACCTGTCAGTGAAACCGTATGGTTTAGCGCAAACAGAGAAATCAAAGAGCAACGCAGACATTATACTGCCGAAATAACCGCCAAAGAATTAGATGATTTTATTCGCTATTGGCCGGAATATAATAATTTCTATTCGCCACAAAACATAAACGCATCATACAAAACCGAGTTACCGTCGCATTATTTGGATTGGAAAACGCGAATTTGGTTTGTTTATCATCATTTGGATATAAACCGCTTTTTTTATGTGCGGCAACGAGCAAGTTCGTTATTGCAGATATTAGAAACTCGTAAACGTGCCGAAGCATTGATTAACGAACTTTCCGCGCGCAACGAAAAAGTGGCAATAGAAATGGTGGATTTACAGAAAAAAATACTGCGAGCGGAAAAAATTGACGAAGTTGAGTTTTTAATTATATCTTCACGCGAAGAAAAACTGAGAGAACTTTTTCGGCAATACCCGTAAATTTGCCGGAAGACATATTCTTTCTGAAAAAAGTTCTTTACATTT
>JAFUSA010000006.1 GCA_017480745.1 Alphaproteobacteria bacterium | reverse complement strand
CGATTTAGACCCGTTTACGGGTAGCAAGTAATAATCGCCCGGTCAGACTGTCGAACGCCCTTTAGGCGTCATGGCTGGTAATGTGAGCCTTATAGGCGTCTAATAAGAACCGCCGGCTAAGCCGGCGGGTCCCTTTTTAATGCACTAAATTAATCTTTTTAAGGAGAGTATAAAATGAGTTATTATAGAAATAATCATATGCCGGAATATGCGGCGTATGGAGGAGTGTTAAGCGATGAAGCATACGGCAGAGCAAACGGCGGTGTGCCCTATGAAGAAGCCTATGGCAAAAAGAGAAATGTCAATGGCACAAGCGAAAATCGCCCGACTTTGCGCGAGCAGTTGGAAGCTAATTGGCAAAAAATAAAAGAGCAGGAGAAAGAAGAAAACACAGTTGACGATGATACTATCGGCACGCAATATGCAGAAAATACTTATACCACTACGGCAACGGATGGTATTCCGGTCTCTGCAAACGATGAGCAAAATGGAAACAATTTCCAAAGAGAGGTTTACCAAAGCCTGAGTGGATTTAAGTCAGATAATCAACGTTGGTATGAAAATAATAATCAAAAAGATAATTTTATTTATGTACAAGATGAATATGAAGACAATTCCCTTGTTAATGATTGCACTAAAAGTGAGAGGTATACTACATTCGTAGATAATTTAAAACAACCTGATCGGGAGGGGATGGGGTATCATTTTTCTGACCAAGCAACAAATTCTGGAATATCTCAAAGATGGTATGATAATTTTCGAACACAAAATCCGCTTATAGCACAATATTATCCACCATCTGTAAAAGATTTAACTCAGGAACAAGTAGATAATCTCTATTGTCAGGGATTTTATAAACCTTTACATATTGAAACTATTAATGATGATTTTATCGCAGAACATGTATTTGATATTGGGGTAAATATAGGAGAGCACAATGGTGCACCTATTGTGCAAAAAGCCTATAATGATCTTTCACAGCAAAATATTAGTACAACAGGAGGGGTAGGAACAGAAACAATTTCAGCAATCAACAATGTACAAGGAGATGATTTGGTACGTCTAAATAACAAAATAGTTGACAGACGCAAAGATTATTATCGTAGTAAAAATAATAAGGATTATGAGAAAGGATGGTTAGGACGATCAGAACACTTCCGCAGATAATCAATATTTCGACTGACAGAATATATAATCTTTTGTCAGTCATTATTTATATAAGCTAACGCTTCTTTATAACTTCTGATTATAGACAACCAATAAAAATTGTATAAGCGCATAATCTCTTGTTGTTTATCTTTGTCATTTTTTATTAACTGTGAAATAAGTTCATCAGTCAATTTAATTAGAAGAGCGAAATTGTCTTGTCTTTCTTTTTTTATTTCTTCCTCCAAAACATCTGGTCTTTTTATGGTTTGAAAGAGGTTTATTTTGTTTATTATTTGATTTTGCATACAAAGTAGAGAATTTTTTTCTTTTCTGCAATTTTTCATTATCTTAGATGGGGTATTACATGGTTTGATATAATTATACATTATTTTTTTATCTTTTTCATTTGTTTCATAAAAACATTCCGGCCATTTTTGTTGTGTAACGATATTATAAATGCGAACTGCCAATTGTAGGGAATATTCTTGTTCATTATCAAAGGATACTGCAAATGAATTCCTATATGTATCGCTTTGATACAAATCCATAATAACATTACTCCATGCTTTATTTAATTGAGCCAGCAATTCAATTTGCTCTTTATTCAGTTTTTTGTTTGTTTCCCAAGCAAGACAGAAAACGGCTCTATGATGTAGTGGTTCAAAAAAAGCAAAATTTCCTTTGACCCACCCCATCGTTTCAGCACATTCCTTATCGATGACAGGTATATATTCAGGGTGCTTGTAAAAATTTTCAATCATTGCATCAGATACATTTTTATTGGGATTAAGGGTTTGATGTATATCGATATGAGGCATCATAATGTTCTCCGCTACAGCAGGGGCGGAAAGAATAAGTAAGGCGATGATGAAGAGAAGTTTACGCATATTTGAACCTATTGGTTGTGTTTAATTAATTTTATAATAATCAGCGCAGGGAATATGTCAAGATGATTTTATAAAAAACATCCGCTGGCGGTAAGGTGTGTTTCGCTGGGGGTATGAACAGGTGCTTGTAATTGGGCACCTTTAATTTTAACGCACCATAATTTTAATTTTCAGGAGAAAAAAATGAGTTATTTTAGAAACAATCGAGTACCGGAATATGCGGCGTATGGAGGAGTGTTAAGCGATGAAGCATACGGCAGAGCAAACGGCGGTGTGCCCTATGAAGAAGCCTATGGCAAAAAGAAAAATGTCAATAGCGAAAGCGAAAATCGTCCGACTTTGCGTGAGCAGTTGGAAGCCAACTGGCAAAAAATAAAAGAGCAGGAGAAAGAAGAAAACACAGTTGACGATGATACTATCGGCACGCAATATGCAGAAAATACTTATACCACTACGGCAACGGATGCGGATTATGTGCAAACAAATCCTAACACTTCGTATATCCTTTCGGAGGATATGAGAGCGCTATTGAGACAAAAAGAAAGCGGAAATGATTATACAAAAATTAATCCTACCGGTGGAGGAATCGGCGCATTAGGAGGATACCAGATTAGAAAGGGTGGATTGATAGATGCCGGTTATATTAATGATCAAAATCAATGGACAGGAAAAGAAGGTATCAATTCATTACATGATTTCATAAATGATCCAACTAAACAGGAAAAAGTTTTAGACGATTTTATGTATTCTAAATACAATCAATTAAAGAATAATGGTTCTTTTAATTACTTAGAATTGCCGATTCATGGTCTTGTTGCTGACTTTGTTATAACGGAAACAGGATTATTGGCGGCAAGTCATCGGGAAGGAGCCAGAGCTGTTTATAATTATCTATCATCTCTTGAAAAAGATGACAACGGTCAATACTATATTGATTATGACAAAATACAAGATCCGATGATAAATAATCAATTCAGACATATAGAAACAAGGTTGAGAGAATTTGAAAAATAAAATTTTTATGTTATTTTTTATTAGTTTATTTTGCGGTAGAGCATTTGCCTTATCACAAGATTATCCTTGTGGTCCGGTTGAACTTGATGAAAAAGAAATTTTGCATCAAGATGAAGGTAATTTATATGGCTTATATTACGGCAGGCATGGAAATTATATGATTGAAGTTCGGATACCTTGGCTGTTAAAATCCGCACATCAGGAGGCAGACTGCGGAACAAGCGGTTGTGCAGGAAGTATTACGCATACAACAAGTGGAACAAAGGAATATGTTACTTTTTTTTGTGAAACAATCAATAATGATAAATTTGACAGGGTTAAATGCTATATTAATAATAGTGAGAAATATTTATTAAAACGATATAGTGATGCAGAATATAAAGCAAAATTATGCGGTAAATACTATAAATATGTTCGTTTGGCTGAATGTAATAAATGTTTTTGTTTTGTGCATGATTCTCGTTCAGAAGATTATACTTATAAAATGGGGTGCACTATGAATAATTACGACGAGCTATATTGCATGACCGGAAATATATATTCGGAAGACTATAAGCCGAACAGCAAGGTAACGGATTTTGAAAATTGCGTCGATATGGAAATATACAGACAATAAAATAAAAAACATTTTCCGGCGGTAAGGTGTGTTTCGCTGGGGGTATGAACAGGTGCTTGTAATTGGGCACCTTTAATTTTAACGCACCATAATTTTAATTTTCAGGAGAAAAAAATGAGTTATTTTAGAAACAATCGAGTACCGGAATATGCTGCATATGGCGGAGTTCCGACAGATGAAGCGTATGGACGGGCAAACGGCGGTGTACCGTTTGCCGAAGCCTACGGCAAAAAGAGAAATGTCAATAACGAAAGAGAAAATCGCCCGACTTTGCGTGAGCAGTTGGAAGCCAACTGGCGCAAAATAAAAGAACGGGAGGAAGAAGAGCGCACCGCAGCAGAAGTGGAGGAAGACGAAGAGAGTTTAGCCAAAGATAAAGAAACTTTCTCCGATAATCAGAGTGCAACTGTTGACGATGAAGATTTTGTGTTCGGTCAGCCGAGCAGCTATTCCAGCAGCGATAATATAGATAAAATTAATGATTTTGTGAAGCACTACAACGAAATGCACCAAAGCATTAGCCCGCAACTTTACGGTGATAACCCTCAACCTAATTTTCAAGAACAGTGCAGTATGTGGGATACGGCAAAACAGTGGGGAAATGATTTTGCCGATGCAACACAAGCAGCAACGGTTGGATATGCAACAGGAACAACATTGGGAAATTTTGATGAAGCGATGGGTGCAGCAACAGCGGCGGTTACGTTTAATAAAGATAATTATGCAATGGGGCGCGATGCGACTAGAAAATTGCAAAATGATCTCAGTCAACGCCATCCATATATTTATACCGGAGCAGAATTTTTAGGCGCAATGAATACTCCGATGCACTTGGTAAAAGATGATGGATTGAAGAAAAAAGCATTTAATGCTTTGACGGATACTATCAATGCTTCTGCCGGTTATGCACAGGATTGGGATGATTTTAAAGCTAATATGCTTGTTAATAGCGCTGCAAATCTAATTGGCTTAGGGTTTGATAAAATTCCTTTTACCAGAAATGCTAGTGAAATATCTCGTAAATTTATTAAACAAGGTATGAATTCTTCTGCTGACAAAGCAAAAAATATGTTTTATAATAAGGAGGAAGAAGAACGGAAGTAATGCAAGGAAACAGAATATGGAAAAAGAGGTAATGATTGCAAAAACAAAAGATTTATGTTGGAAAGTTATAAATAATGTATTGATAATGTTAGTTATTTTTATGTTATTAGCCATTATTGAACTACATAAAACTGTGCCTTTTTTTCCGATTTTATTTTTATTTAATCTTTGTTTTTGGTTAGGACACCCCTTATACCTAAAATATATTTTAAGGCAAAAGTGGTTTGAATGCACGAAAGATGATTATCTTTGCTTAAAATATCTTGTGTTGCCAAAACTTATAATGGAAATACTGCTGATGCTGTATTATCACAACGAAACAATGTTTATAATTGAAGCAATTATGGAAAGTAACGATTGGAAGTAATAGTTTGAAATAAGATTTAGAAATATTTTTCATACAATAGAACAAAAAAACATTCTTCGGCGGTAAGGTGCGTTCCGCCGGTTATTGTGGCGCTTGTTCATAAGCGCCATAATTTTTAACGCACTAAATTAATTTTTTTTAAGGAGAAAAATAATGCCTTTTGATAACAGAGGTAAATTTTCCCGCTTACATAGCTGGGAAAATGACAGAATAAACAACATTGACATTGTCAGTGATCGCCATGATGAAGAAGATGATAATTTTGCCGAAGGGCTTAATTTGTGCCTTCTTCGCAATGGCAACGCTACCATGGAAGCAGATTTGAAAATGGGAAATTTTCAAATCAAGGGATTGGCAGACGGTTCGGCAAATAATGATGCTGTTAATTATGCTCAATTAAACGGGGTAAATTTGTCAGCAGTGCATTTAAGCGGAGCAGAAAACATAAGCGGAGCAAAGACTTTTGAAGCTTTGGCCGCATTTAGCGCCGGTTTAAATATCAGTGGAAATTCGTCGTGCTCTGCTGATTTTGATATCAGCGGTGTATTAACAGCAGTTACTCAGGGAAATGATGATAATTCAAACAAAGTGGCAACCACCGGTTTTGTGAAAAATATAATCAGTAGCTATATAAGCGGAAGTGGTAATTACGTTAAAGTTGCTGTCGGTGGAGTGAATAGTCCACTCATTATTCAATGGGGATATCAGGGAACAGACGAGGGAAGCACAACTTTTCCAACACCGTTTACCACAGCAGATTATGGCTTGTCAGGCATTGAAAATAATACCGGTCATGAAATTAACAATCAGGTGCGTTCAAAAACAACCACCGGATTTACCAGTGCCCGCGCTTGTTATTACATAGCAATCGGATATTAAGGAGGATATACAATGAGTTATAAAGATTGGACAATGGCTAAAAAAGATTTTGATGAGCAGGAATACATCAAGGTCGCAGAATGGTGTAATACACACGGTTATCACGTAGAAGACGGCGTGGATTTTTATTATACCTTACCTAATGTAGAAACTAACTTGCAAAAAATAGCCAAATTAAAAGATTTGTTATTTGCAACCGATTATGTAGCGGCAAAAATTGCCGAAGGTTCGGCGACAAGAGAGCAATATGCGGAAATTATTGCCAAGCGTCAACAATGGCGTGAAGAAATTCGCAAATTAGGGGAGTAAAATAATGACGGGAAGAATGATAAAAAATTTAATAGAGGTAAGACAGGGCGACAGTTTTGTTGTGGTAGTGCATTTGCTACAAAACGGAACAGATGTCGATTTGTCTGACAGTATCGGATGTATGCAGGTTAGAGATTCCGACGGACTGTTGATTTGGGAAATTGAAGCGGCAATGATAAGTGCGGAAGAAGGGCGTATTTTGTTTGAAATAACGCCGGAAAAAAGCAGTATAGATGTGGGCGATTATCAGTGTGATATTCAACTAAAAATGTCGGATGGTTCGGTTAATACTATTTTTCCGGCAAACGTTAATCAAATAGGTATATTCAGAATAACAAAACAAATAACAAGGGAGAGTTAATATGTATTCGGTTAGTTGGCAAGATGCCGCGGATTTATATGTGGCAGTTAGTGTAACTTATGTGGATTCCGGCAAAAAAGAAATAAGTAAATATGTTACTACTGTTATTTTACCTCAGTTGAATGCTTTGGTAAGCGAAGTGGAAGATGACAAACAAATAGTGTCCGAAAATAAAGACATCGTAATCACAAAAGCCGGGCAGGTTACTGTTGATAAAAATGAGGTAAAGAATTATCGTGATGAGATTGTAGGTTGTTTGGATAATTACTACACAAAAAGTGAAGTAGACACAACATTAACAAATTATCAAACAAAAGCAAACTTAGTAACAAGTATTTCTTCTACATCAAGTGATACTCAATATCCGAGTGCAAAATGTATGTATGATTTGCTTGGTGATGTAGAAACTTTAATTAACGCATTGTGAGGTGTTAAATGAGTATAGCAACAGCGATACAAAATGCACAACTTAAAGTAGTAAATGCATATTCTGCCGTTAATGACAAAGGTGGAACATTACCGGAAGTACAAAACTTAAATAATTTACCTGATGCAATTATCTCAATACCTGCTGGTGGTGGAGATGAGATAGATGCTCTTAACTTAACAGGTGCAACACTTAGTGATGGTGATAAAGTTTGGTTAGATAGTCAAATAGTTAAACAGTCATCTTCCGATTCAACTTACATAAGTTCTGGTTCAAATTCTACACGCACATTCATGACAACAGACGGTAATTATTTATTATCAGGTACACGGTGTTTAAATTTTTCAACACAACAAATAACATCAATCAGTCAAATACCAATTCCTTATGATGAAGATAATTATCCGATTTATGCTGATGATGGTTTAGTATTTTTAGATGGCACAATGGTAAACACTCCATCACCTTATAATCCTGGTTATGGTAGAGCATTAGGTGGTAATTTTTTCTTTACACGTAATGACACAAGTTGTGAAATACGTAAAATAGATTTATCAACCGGCACAGTGTTGGCTACATACGCATTTACAATAAGTTACACATACAATGTTGTGGTTAAAAGTCTTGTTATAGATAACGTTCTCTATTTCATGGTATTTGACTTTAATGATAGTACCACCAGCGAAACAATTAAAAAGGCTCTTAATGGAACAGATTTAATAGAAGTCACGGATACAAAAGGTGTGCTTAGTGTATTTAGTACAAATAGTACTGGAACAAAAAGACAAGTATTGTATGCTACGAGTGATAAAGAGTTTATATTACGCTTTTCAAACTCTACTTATACTTATTCGTTCACTCTTTTTAGACAAAATAGTTCAGGGATATATACCGCCATTGCTAACATAAATGATGTATGTCCGGATATGGCTCCTTATTATAATGCTTATGAATATACTACTTTTAATCCGATTAGCGGTGTGGTTGTATTTAATACTACACAAAACACAGGTGCAGCATTTCAGTATCAACCTGAAACAAAAACGTTTGTTAAGTTGGATGTTAGTATAACAGATGGGAACGTATTTATTTATTGTGATAACGAAGGCAAAACTTTGGGTTGGTTGGATAATAATAGCAATGGTAGATACATAAAACTTGCTAAAAATGAAGACGGTTTTGCGGTTATACCATACAACACAACATATTTACGAAGCAGTGCGTTTACCGGATATGTTACCGAGGGTGGTGCAAGTAATGAAGTTGTTAAAGTTGCAACAACTATGCCGGAAAAATTGAATGTAAGTGTAACAGTTAATGCAAATGATGCAGAAATAAGTGGAGGTATTGAATAATGTCTACAACAAAACAGTTAAAAGTATATAAAGGCTTACCAACAATAATTAAATCAAGAGCACGTGGTTACTATGATGATAAAACAGTATTGACTTTTAACACAGATGCAGAAAGTAAAAACATCACCATGGATGTTTACGATGGTTTAAGTTATGATATAGCAGGTAGTGCAAGCGGTGTTAAAGTTTTGAATTTTGTCAATACTGTTTTACCGTATAAATGGGATTACAGCACTGCACTTTCCACAAATAGATACTGTTTCGCTCCGGTAAATGGCGGAAGTACTGTTACAATAAACACACCAAATATTACAAATTATGAAACAGCCACCGTAAATGAAGGTGTTATATCTGATATTACAGCTAAGATGGACACTCCGGAAATAACAATTTACAAAGACAAATCGTTTGAATTTTATGGTAAAATTCAAATGAGTAATTCATTTTCCGGTATTCAAGAGATATTTGTTGTACCTAATTGTATTTTATGGCGCATTAGCGGTACTTACTGGAACGTTTGCTATTATGTAAATGGTTCTTGGCGTCAAACACAAAACAGTGGAGTGCGTAGTGATGGAATTTTTTTCATTAGATTACGTTATTTTCCAGAAGCAACAACAAAAGATGGAAAATCTTATTCTGCAAAAACTGTTTATTTTGAGTATTCATCTAATACAACTGATTGGACACGAGATTATAGTTACTCATTAGCAGATTACTTTTTTGGTGATGACAGTTCTGTAACAAAACAAACTTTTAATATGACAGTTGGCAGTCAAAATGGTAATGAACTTTGGAAAGGCAGTATAGACTTAAACGAATGTTATGTAAAAGTTGATGATGAATTTGTTTGGCAAGGGATAAAAACTCAACAATTAGAAAATATGTATTACGTAAATTACTACAAATACAACAACTTTACTAAGGTAGGAAGTCCGACAGTTGATGAAGATACAGGATTAGTAAGTGGTATGAGTTACACTAATTACTTAAATACAAACGTTTCATCTTCTGTATTTTCATCACCATGGAGATTAAGATATAAAATACATCTTGGTTCAAATTGGAGTAGTAATTTTTATATAGGAACTATTGGGAATTTAGGTATTGCAATTAATATATCAGATAGCCGTTATGTTATGCTTTATCTAAAATCAGACAGTGGGGATATTGTATGGGGTGATCCAGCTGGTAGTCAATTAAGTTTAAGTTCAGATCATATAATAGAATTATACTGGGATGGAACGGCTTATTATGCGGATGTAGATGGAGTAAATGTTTGGTCTGTAAATTCCACAAGAGCAATTTCTGCAAACGCTGGAGCATTTTGTTTTGGCTCTTCCTATAGTTATACTGGTTCAGCGACAAGTATGATATTGGATTTATCAGAAACATATATCAATGTAGACGGTTCACGTTATTGGGATGCCTTAGGACCGAGTTCAACACCTGAACTTATGCCCGGTATATTATCAAATTACACTGATGATGGTTCAGCAGTAACGTTAAATTGTTTTGCTAATGGTGATACATCGGTAGTATTAACACCTGATAATAATTACAATGGCACATACTTAGGAACAGTAAATATTCAGGCACATACAGCGTATAACTATGACCCTGATACTGGTGAATGGACTCCGAATGTGTAAGTGAAGAAAAAGACGGAGGGAATTAACCCCCTCCGCCCTATGCTATATTATCGTATAATAACACAAGGATTGAAAAGTAAAAATGATGCTCCGCCGGTTTTTATTGGCGGGGTTTTTGCTTTTTGGGTGGATTTGCAAAATGCGGGCAATTCGCATTATTATAAAATAATAGGGGAAAAATAAATGTGTAAAGCGCAAGTGATATTAGAAACGATTAAAAAAACGAAAGGCAAAGGCGGTATGACGGCATTGCAAATTGAATTGGCTAACGCACAAGCGGAGGATTACAGAGACATGAAGCGGGAAATTACATCAATTAAGTCAGATATGAACGCCGTTAAAAACGACCTAAGCGAGGTTAAGCGTGATTTGGCAAGTGTTACCGGTAAATTGGATTTACTGATTAAACAGGGGGAAAATAAGCCTTTGTTGACCATTATTTTGGAACTTATCAAAAACAAATATTTTTGGCTGGTGGTTAGTTTGATTGTAATTGGGGTGTATGGCTTGGATTTATCAGGATTAAAGGGGTTATTTTGATGACGAATAAAGTATTTGACACAGCGTTTAAGTTGTTGCTTAAAAATGAGGGTGGCTATGTTAATGACCCACGAGATGCCGGTGGAGAAACAAAATACGGAATAAGCAAACGAGCCTACCCAAAATTAAATATCCGTGATTTAACGATAGAAGAAGCCAAAGAGATATATAAGCGTGATTATTGGGATAGATGCAAATGTGATTTTTTGCCGGATGCGCTGAGTGTGGCGGTGTTTGATTATGCGGTAAACAGCGGAGTTTTTAAGGCGGTTAAAGGTTTGCAAAAATGTTTAGGCATAAAGCAAGACGGCAAAGTCGGCAACCAAACACTTTGTGCCGTTAATGGCTGGCCAAGGAAAAAATTAGTTGATGAGTATATGCAACAACGTATTAACTTTTTGATGAGCCTTAAAGGCTGGCAGATATACGGTAACGGTTGGGGCAAACGAGTTGAACGTGTAAAAAATTGCTGTATGCAATTAATATAATTTAGGAAGAAAAATAATGATGCGAATAATCGTGATTGTTTGGCTTTTGAGTATTTTATACGCCGGTTTTGGAGGATATTTTTACGGCAAAAAACAGGCCAAAACACAAATAGTTGAAAAACAAGTGGAGGTGATAAAATATGTGGCGCAAAAAAGGGCAAAAATTCAGGCTATGCCTAATGCCAATCGTGATGAGTTGCTTATGCTCATGCGCAGCGGAAATTTGTGAGCCTTATGTATTGCCGCAATTTCCGCTTGCCGGTGCCAAGGTGGCAAAAGAATTGGAAAATTTAAGCGCTGAGGAATATCCCAGTCTATGGGAGTGGTTGGCGCGCTTAAACAAACTTAAACAAGAATTGGAAAATTAGTCATCAATAATTAAATGAGAGTTACCATGTCAAAAGATACCATGACTGTTGTTTATTCATTTAAGGACGGCTTTAAGATTTGGATTATATCATTATTGCTCACATTTGCACTATTCATGCTTTATAAGTAAAATGTCTTTCTAACTATGTTATGTTTTTGTGGGGTTGAGTTTGTTACAATTTTATGTCAATATTTCATATATTACACAAAATACTTGCCAAAATAAATATTTCATGGTAAAATAGAAAAAAAATGCGCAGAGAGATGCTACATGGTTGAGTTAACAGAAGAACAAAAAGCCTCAATGGAAGCCGCCACTAAGGAACGCGAAAAACGTGTTGTGGAAGTTCAATATGATACAGTTAAAAATACAACAAGTTATGCCAGTTCCGGATGGGGTGCGGTGAGAATAAATCATGTTAAAGGAGAAGATGAGTTCAATAATTTGGCAAATTCGACTCCGGTGATTGAGCATGAAGTAAAACATAATGATAACAATGACAGAGGTATTTATGCCTATCCGATGAGCCAAGAGCAAATCTATAAAGTTAATATGCACGATGAAATCTCAGCTAATATGGCGGAGTTGGTTTATTTGCGGGATCAATATCTGAAAACCGGTGATATTTCTATTTTTGAGAAGGAATTTGATGGATGTTTCGCTTTTTATGCAGAAGCCATTAAAAATGGAACAATAGAACCCAATAGTGATGATCCGGAGAAGTTTGCCCAAGAAATGGCTTTTATGGTCAATGGCACCCAAAAAATGTGGATGGATATTTTTTCGGAAAGTTATATTGAACAAAATGCTGCTGCTTCCATAGAGTTTAATGATCCCGAGGGAAAATATAAGCAGTTTTATGATGAAAACTATGCCAAAGCGGTAAAGAGTTGTTATAATATCGGCGGCATCGACTTTTCGTTGTATATGCAACAAGATGTGGAAATACCACAGGCCGGATTGGAGAAAATGGAAGAGATGCACAGATTTAATAAGGTCACCGGAAGCGATTCTTATGAAGCTCTTTCAGAATATACAAATGCTGAAATAACTCAAAAATACGGACTTCCTGCTTATGAACAAGGTATGAGTATGGAAGAGTATGAGAAGTTATTGAAACATCATTTAGCGGCTGAGGATTTTATGTCAAAAGTCAATGAAAGCGATTATGCATCCAAAGCAAACAGCAGTTCAGATATTATGCAAAATCCTCAATTTAAGGAAGATTATAATCAGAGTATCAGCAATAACTCTCCATTTATTGGAGGTGCAATCGGTAGTCAGGCTGCTTTGATTGCTTTCAAAACAGCAGCTCGTGAATGTTATGAAAAAGATGGAAAGTTTCCAAAATCCGATGGCGTTACCTATAAAAAAGCAAGGGATAATTTACTGTGCTTTAATGTTACCAACATTAAAACCGGAGAAAAAGAGAGAGTCTCGTTAATAAATATTTTAAACCCTGAGGACAATTTACCTATATATAATCAAGATACGGTAACAACAAGATTAGAAGCAATTAAGGAAAGCGTTGATAAACACAACAGTTGGTGGCAAAAAACCAAAGATTGGGTGGCTGATAAAAAAGATAAAGCTGTAAACTGGGCAAAAGATACCAAAGATACGGCAAAAAGATGGATTGATAAACCATTAGGCGAGAAGATCAGCAGTTTAAAAGATAAATTTTTAGGTTTGTTCAAAAAAGAAGAGAAAGCAGATGTTAAAAATGAAGTTATAAATCCGATATATCACGGAGAGTTTAGAGAGTGGAAAGATGAGAATGGTTCGCGCGTTTCTCCGGTTATGGAAAAGGAAATTTTAGATTTGCGCCAAGATGTTATTACTAAACCAGCGATAATTAAAAGACCAGAAGGATATGACAAATGGTTGGAAGAGAATAATTTATTGAGCATACTGGAAAATATGCCAAACTTCATTAAATACAAAATGCAAACAGAGGCAGTTAAAAATGCGGTTATAGAAGAAGTTTCTTTTGGTGATGCACAGCCATCAACACAAAATAGCAATAAAGATAAAGTCGATACGAAATCACGTATGAAACGAGATTCAAGCGCAGCGCGTAAGGTTAATCATTACTATCAAACAGAAACAAAAGTTGCTCAGACAGAAACAAAGTATCAAACACAAACACAGGCAAATGACGGCAATTCTTCCAATAGAAGAAATTTTATACCTCAAAGAAGAGGTGGTATGGAAATGTAGTGTTCTTTGTAAAGATCTGTGCCTTTAACCAAGAATATTACAAAGATTAGGAAAATAATTCTTATTCAAAAAAATCTCTGCCGGCGCATTAAACGCCGGCAGGTTAAAATGTATTTGTGCTTATCAATAATAAGGAATAATTCTCGATTCGGCACCGTTTAAGAACATACATCTCTGACCGGCGGAAAGCAAGGTATCTGTGCCCTGTGTTACGCTATAAATTTGGCCACTATCTGTTTTTACCACATATTCATAACCACTTTGGCTCATAAGTGAATCTTGTGCCAAATTGCCGAGCAAAGCGCCGGCAGCAGCTCCTCCTATTGCACCCAAAGTGTGAGAACTTCTGCCGTGTCCGATGGTGGAACCGGCCACACCGCCGGCCACACCGCCAAGCAAAGTTCCGGCGGAATTATCATCGCTGTTAACATTTACCGGACGAACAGATAAAACCGTGCACGGAAAACCGCTGCTTGCTTGTCTTACTCCGGAATAGCTATAATCATTACTACCGATGCGCGGCGCGCAAGCGGCTAATAAAATAACGGCAGGAATGGTGTATAATAAAGTTTTACGCATAGACATTCTCCTAAAAAATAACTATCTGTATAATTATCCATATAAAAACTAATGTCAAGACTGGACATTTAAAGTTAAATGGTATATGGTGCATAAAGTTTAAATGTAAAATCTGTAATTTGAGGGGAAAATGTTAAAGAGAACTAAAATAAAAACATTATTGGCGGCCGAAAACACGATTGATGAAGTGTTGCTCAAAGGCTGGGTTAAAACTAAGCGCGATGCGAAAGACTTTTCGTTTATTGAAGTAAATGACGGTTCTTGCTTAAAAAATATTCAAGTTATTGCCAATAATACTCTTAACAATTACAGCGATATTAAAAAATTAACCACAGGTTCGTCAGTGGCGGTTAGAGGCGCACTGATAGAATCCGCCGGCGGCAAACAAAAGTTTGAAGTAAAAGCCGAAGAAATTGTTGTTTATGGTTATGCACCGGATGATTATCCGTTGCAAAAGAAGGGAATGAGTGACGAATTTTTGCGCACTATTGCCCATTTGCGCCCGCGCACCAATAAATATGGTGCGGCTTTTCGTGTGCGTTCACGTCTTTCATATGCTATTCACAACTTTTTTCAGAGTCGCGGATTCGCCTATGTGCATACGCCGCTAATCACCGGTTCGGATTGTGAGGGTGCCGGAGAAATGTTTCAGGTAACCACTTTGGATTTACAAAATCCGCCATTGTTGCCAAACGGCAAAGTTGACTATTCCAAAGATTTTTTCGGTAAGGAGGCGCATTTAACCGTTTCCGGACAATTAAACGGTGAGATGTATGCCTGCGCTTTGGGTGATATATATACATTTGGTCCAACATTTCGTGCCGAAAATTCTAATACTCAGCGCCACGCTGCCGAATTTTGGATGATTGAGCCGGAAATGGCGTTTGCCGATTTAAACGATGATATGGATTTGGCGGAAGATATGGTGCGCTATTGCGTTAAAGATATTATGGAAAATTGTGCCGAAGATTTGGAGTTGTTTGAAAAATTTATTGATCCGACTCTGAAACAAACTTTGAGCAATATTGCCGATAACGGATTCGCTCGTGTTACGTATAGTGAAGCTATTGAAATTATGAAAAATAGCGGCAAAAAGTTTGAATATACGCCGGAATACGGAATTGATTTGCAAACAGAACATGAGCGCTTTTTAGCGGAAGAGTATTTTAAACGTCCGGTAATTGTGCGTGATTATCCGAAAGAAATCAAAGCTTTTTATATGCGTTTGAATGATGACGGCAAAACCGTAGCGGCAATGGATGTTTTGGTGCCAAGAATAGGCGAACTTATCGGTGGTTCGCAACGTGAAGATCGTTATGATGTTTTAGTAAAACGCATTGCCGATTTGGGTATGGATATTAAAAGCTATGATTGGTATTTAGATTCGCGTAAATACGGAAGTGTACCGCATGCCGGTTTCGGTTTGGGTTTTGAACGTATGATGATGTTGGTAACCGGTATTGTTAATATTCGCGATACCATTCCGTTCCCAAGAACACCGAAATCGGTTAATTTTTAGGAGAAATATTTTGTATAAGCTGATAGTTTTTTTTAGCATATTGTTTTTACCTTTTTCGTCGGTGGCGCAAGAGCCTGTTGAAAGCGAGCAAAATGTTGAAAATGTGGTTGAATATAACCATAGATTTTTCAGCGAACCAAAGTTTGAAGAACTTACGCCGGAAGAAGACGATCTATACGACGGAACAGAGATAAAACCGCTTGAAAAAGAATTATCGGCGACCGAAAAACTGCAAAATACCAGCACTGATGTCGGTTTTATTGAAAAAGAGGATAAGTTGCCGGATTTGCCATGCACGGATTTGGGCTTAAAAGAGCAAGTAGAGAGTTTTATTTATAACAATATTAAAGAACAGAAATCCGATTCTGTATTGGAAAAGCGTTCTCGTATTCTGTTGGTAAAAAATATGCGCGATTTTGCCGAGATAAGCGAAAAAGAATTGCAAAAAAAAGCTGATTTTGAGGCATCGGCAGCAGTTGCATATCTTAAAATAAACAAAAAGAGCCCGATTACGCATATTTGCGCCAGCAAAGATAATGCAAATAGCGATTTTAAGGATATTTTTGTTATTATTTATCCGTATGCCAACTACTATAAGGTAATAGTGGCAAATTTGATTCCCACACCGGAAACAATGGATGAGGCAACTTTTATTTATAATTGGAAATAGTTTATTTTATGGTTAGCGGAAAAAACATTGTTGTTTACGAAAATAAAAACAATTTGCCGGTATTGGTTGAAGAAGACGGCTTGCACCGCTATTTGGAACAAATAAAACAATTTCCGATTTTAAGCGAAGAACAGGAAAATCAGCTGATTTATGATTTTAAGATTAAAGGCGATTTGCAGGCGGCACAAAAATTGATTACATCGCATTTGCGTTTAGCGGTTAAAATAGCTTTAACCTATCGGCGTTATGGATTGCCGACGGCCGATTTAATTTCTGAAGCTAATATAGGTCTTATGCAGGCGGTTAAAAAGTTTGATACAAGCAAAAATGTTCGTCTTTCAACATACGCAATGTTGTGGATAAAAGCGGCTTTGAACGATTTTGTTTTGCGTTCATGGTCGTTAGTAAAAATAGGTACGGTGGCCGCACAAAAAAAACTTTTTTATAATTTGGGACGTATTAAAGCGCGCTTGGGACTTTATGACAATAAGGAGTTGGCCCCGTCGGAGGTTAAGCAAATTGCCGGTGAATTGGTGGTTGACGAACGCGAAGTTGTGGAAATGAATCGTCGGATGGGCGGTGATAGTTCACTGAACACGGCAATAAATCACGATGATGAAAAAGTTGAAGCCATAGATTTGTTGGCGGATAAAACGCAAAATATAGAAGCCCGCTTGGCGCAAAAACAAGAAGCCGATTTGAAAAAACAGATTTTAAATCAGGCTCTACTAAAATTAAACGAACGTGAACAATATATTGTTAAAAATCGTATGCTTACCGAAAATCCGCAAACTCTGGATGAAATAGGGGCTCGTTTTAATATTAGCCGTGAACGTGTGCGACAAATTGAAAAACGCGCATTTGAAAAATTATCAGATGAAGTTAAACAATCTATGGCAGCGGCAGAATAAATGGAAAATATTTTTAATTTTGTGGTGCAGAGTTTGGTAAAAGCAGGCATAGAAAGTCCACGTTTAGAAGCGCGGATTTTGATTGCCGAAGTTTTGCATTGCCGTCCGGAAGATGTTTATGACGGCATAAATATATCGGCAGAGGTTCGGCAAAAAATAATAAATATGCTAAAACAAAGATTGCAACACATGCCGCTTGATAAAATCATCGGGCATAAAGAGTTTTACAAATATGATTTTTGGGTTAATGAAAATGTGCTTTCTCCGCGACCGGATACGGAAATTTTGTTGGAAAAGGCTCTGACTTTGGCGCAAAATAATTCGGCGAAAAAACTTTTGGATTTAGGCACCGGCAGCGGTTGTCTGATTATATCATTGCTCAAAGAATTGCCGACGACGCAGGGTGTGGCGGTAGATATTTCTAATCAGGCTCTTGCGGTGGCACAACAGAATGCAATTAATCTGAAAGTTAGCGACAGATTACAATTTGTTAATGCCGATTGGTTTGCCGCAGATTTTGTGAAAAAAATCGGGCAGGAGTTTGAGATTATTATCAGTAATCCGCCCTATATTCCGCGTTCCGATATAAAAGATTTAGCGCCGGAAGTAAAAGATTTTGATCCGATGTTGGCATTGGACGGTGGCAACAGCGGATATGACAGTTATGAAAAAATTGCTGAACTTACTCCGCAACTTTTGACAGATAACGGTTATATTTTGCTGGAAGCCGGAGTCGGACAAGCCCCTAAAATCGCAGATATTTTTACCAAACATGGTTTGCGTTTAGTGGATATAGTAAAAGATTTGTCCGGTATAGAACGTTGTGTAATTTTGCAAAAAGTTGTTGCATAAGCAAAAAAAAATTGCTATATAAGCGCAAAAGAGGCAAATTTGCTCGCCTTAAAAAATAAAATGATTTACCTTAAATATGTTTTGAATGGTTATTAGATGAAAAAAAACAATAACAACAAATTTCGCGGCAATAATTCCGTGAACTCTCTGAATTATAAATATGACAGTGTTAGCTTTGCCGGTAAAATAAGCGGCACGGCGCTTGATTTAATTAAACGTTATAATGAACTGGCCAAAGAGGCACAAAGTAACGGTAATTATGTAGAAATGGAAGTTTTTCGCCAATATGCTGAGCATTATCGTAAAATTGTTACGGATGTAAATGAGCGTAAAAGTAATATGGTTAGAGCAAATTACCAAAATCAGGTTAATAATGCGGTATCAGAAGCACCGGTTGAAGAAAATGTGCAACAGGTAGATAATGGTTTGGTAGAAACTGAAGCCGCCGATCCGGCTGATAATATTTCAGCTTCCGAACAAGCTGTGGCAGAAAATGAAAATGTTGCTGAAAATGCAGTAGCTGAAAAACCAGCCAAGACTCTTAAAATAACACGCAAAAAGGCGGCGCGTAGTTTTACGGTTGTTGAGGTTAAGGAGGCCGATTCCGCAGAAACATCTACCGTAGACGAAATAAAAGACGGCAAAGATGCAGAAGTGGAAAAGCCAAAACGTAGGGTTTTGAAACGCAAAACTGCCGATTCGGCAAAAACGGTTAATGAATAATATGCAAAATATTCTTGAAGAAGCATGGCAAATAGCGGCAAATGCCGATGTTTCAACGCCGGAAAACAGTGTGGTGTTATATAGTATAAGCTATCAACCGACAGATATAAATAAGCGTAAAGCTTTGCAGTATATGCAAAAAAATACCAATATGTATATGTTGGATAATACCGAGTGCGGCAAACGCCTTATTGCATTAGGTTTAGAAACCGGAAATGATGTAGCCGCTCCCGAAATTATGAAAATATGGGCGCTTGCTTCACGGCGTTTTATTCTTTCTGCCGGTGGCAATATTACGGCGTTTGTGGAAAATGCTGATAAACGAAGCACTTTTGTTTCTGTTGAATTGCCGCTTTTGTTGCAAAATGAGCGTGTTAAAAAAATAAACGGCATAGATAAGTTTGAATTTGCTAAAAGATTCGGATTTTGATATAATAAGCTAAAATTTAAATTTACAGCCGTTCATATTTTTGCAAAAATAATTTGACTTTCAGTTTTTTTATGCTATCATAAAATTAAGATGAGGTAACTTGTCTGAGGTGTCGTAACCTCTTTATAACCCGTCGTTTATGGCGTTAAATTTCCGACTTTGTGGTCGGAAGGTTGTGGAATAAACCTGTGCGAATACACAACACTATTTGGTTATAAGTAGTTACGAACTTCCGGCCGCCTATATCGGGCGGTTGTTTTAATGTAATTTTAATTAAGTGAAAGGAAGTTTACTATGAGAAACTTAAAAGTTAAAAATATAAAGAGTCATCCCTCGCAGAGCCTTGCAAAGGCGAATGCGTCAAGGGATCTTCAAATTAATTTTAATCAAGCGGAAGATGCCTTGACGATTCCTGCGGAATCGAGGCATGACTATAAGTGTGGCTCTACCACGCAGAGCGGACGTTCAATGATAGAGATGCTTGGAGTTCTTGCTATCATCGGCGTGCTTTCTGTCGGTGGAATCGCCGGATATTCAAAGGCAATGATGAAGTATCGCATCAATAAAAGTATTGAGCAGATATCGCTGATTTCACAAAATGTGCGTAGTTTCTTTGCCTCACAAAGAAACTACGCTGGATTAAATTCGCCTAATTATAATAATACAAATGGTTTATCTTTAATTAAAAAAGCTAAGTTAGTGCCAGACGAAATGATTGATGAAAATAATAGTATAGAAGATGGTTTTATTGGAGAAGAACATCACATTTTTAATACCTTCGGCGGTGGGGTTGTAATTTGGAATAATTTGTACGGAATTGATAGTGACGAATGTGATGATAGTGATTGCCTAAATACACTAAGGTATTTTCAAATAATTTATTTTGGTCTGCCGCAAGAAGCCTGTATAGAATTGGCAACCCAAGATTGGAGCAGTTCTGCTATGGGATTAACAGCAATGAAAGTGATAAATCACGAGGATATAGATCTTCCCGTTGAAGCAAAAATTTGTTTAACGTATCCGAATGGATTGAAAGAGAACAACTCAATATTTGCTTGTCCGAATGGCACAACCGTGCCGGTTCCAGTGCCGCTGGATATAGCCGTAGATGCTTGTGATTGTCCTAACAATGATTGCACAATTATGTGGGGATTTAAATAAAAATTTGTATAAGAATGAATATTGCAAACCGCCGATTCGCGAATCGGCGGTTTGCCCTTAATAAGGAATCGATTCTCGAATCGCTTGTTATATATGTTAATGATGAGCAAAAAAATTAGCGATTCGGAGTTGAAAAAGCAAATTTTAAGATTATATCTGCATAAATAATGAGCCTTAATCGATTTATACACAAGGAAAAATTTAAGAAAAACAGTAGGTTATGAGATGAGATAAAAAATAATAAAAAAAATAAAAAAAAGTATTGACAAGAAGAAAAGGATAACGTATAAAACGCATCACCGGCCGCGAGGTGATGAATTAAGCGGTAGGATGCTTACGGAGGCGGTAACGCAAGACTGGAGCTTAAGAAGTGAAGAAAGTTTAAGAGCGTAGTTTCCGTAAGGTTGTAAAGACATCGTGAATAAGAGATAGAAAAAAGAGGATATGCAGACGGTATATTTTGAATAAATATAAAGTCGAGTATATCAAGAAAGTAAAGGAACCTAAGAATAATTCTTTATGAGTAGAATAGAAAGACAGGATTAGAATAATCAATTAAATTGAGAGTTTGATCCTGGCTCAGAACGAACGCTGGCGGCAGGCCTAACACATGCAAGTTGAACGGGAGTGTTTGGTAGCTTGCTATTAAACATGAGAGTAGCGCACTGGTGAGTAACACGTGGGAACATACCTATTGGTGGGGGACAACAGTTGGAAACGACTGCTAATACCGCATAAGCCCTAAGGGGGAAAGATAAATTGCCGAAAGATTGGCCCGCGGAAGATTAGGTAGTTGGTGGGGTAACGGCCTACCAAGCCGACGATCTATAGCTGGTCTGAGAGGACGATCAGCCACATTGGAACTGAGACACGGTCCAGACTCCTACGGGAGGCAGCAGTGAGGAATATTGGGCAATGGAGGAAACTCTGACCCAGCCATGCCGCGTGAGTGAAGAAGGTTTTCGGATTGTAAAGCTCTTTCAGATGGGAAGATGATGACGGTACCATCAGAAGAAGCACCGGCTAACTTCGTGCCAGCAGCCGCGGTAATACGAAGGGTGCAAGCGTTGTTCGGAATTACTGGGCGTAAAGGGTGTGTAGGCGGTTTAGTAAGATAGCGGTGAAATACCTGGGCTCAACCTGGGAACTGCCGTTATAACTATTGAACTGGAGTGACAGAGAGGATATTGGAATACCCAGTGTAGAGGTGAAATTCGTAGATATTGGGTAGAACACCGGTGGCGAAGGCGAGTATCTGGCTGTAAACTGACGCTGAGGCACGAAAGCATGGGGATCAAACAGGATTAGATAACCTGGTAGTCCATGCTGTAAAAGATGAATGCTTGTTGTCGGTTTAGGATCGGTGACGGAGTTAACTCATTAAGCATTCCGCCTGGGGAGTACGGTCGCAAGATTAAAACTCACAGGAATTGAAGGGGACCCGCAAAAGCGGTGGATACTGTGGTTTAATTCGATGCAACGCGTAAAACCTTACCAACACTTGACATCCTTATTAGGGAGGACAGAGATGACCTCCGTCAGTTCG
>JAFUSA010000005.1 GCA_017480745.1 Alphaproteobacteria bacterium | reverse complement strand
TTATCAAAATGATCTCTACAATCTTTAAGCTAAACGCTCTGAACATCCATTGTAGACTCCCCAACCCACGTCGGAGATATTATTATATGATCTAACGATGCTTCGAAAATAACACCGTGATAAGTAAGAGCTTCTTAAGGCTCTCGAACCGAAGTTCTGAATCTATACTATCATAAAGGTTGCAAATGTAAAGTATTTTTTGCAAAAATTTGAAAAAAAGACTTGCATTTTATTTTTTTTTATGTATATTGGCGCTGTCCCTTGCCGGATATTTGATATATTCGGCTATACATTAACCGGTTGCCGGCGATAATTTTCAAAAGCAACCATTTGTTGAGTAATCCATAAGGAGATGATAAAATATGGCAAATTATGAAAGCGTATTAATTGCGCGTCAAGATCTCGGTGCCTCTCAGGTTAATGCCTTGGTTGAAGAAATGAGCCAAGTTATTGCCAAAGAAGGTGGTGAGGTTGTTAAAGTTGATAATTGGGGTTTGAAAAACCTTGCTTATCGCATTAAGAAAAACCGTAAAGGTTACTATGTTTGGTTAAACATTGTGGCTCCGGCCAAAGCAATCGCCGAATATGAAAGATTGGTAAGACTGAATGAAGACGTTATCCGTTATATGACGGTTAAAGTTGAAGAATTTAACAATGAGATGACTTCTGATGAAGACATCGTTGCAGCGGTGGAGGCTTAAAATATGATGGCAAAACAAACATTTTTCAAAAGAAAATCTTGCCCGTTTTCCGGTGAAAACGGTTTGAAAATAGACTATAAGGATGTTAAATTACTTTCTCGTTATGTATCTGAGAAAGGAAAAATTATTCCTTCGCGTATTACATCTGTTTCCGCCAAAAAGCAAAGAGAGTTGGCTCGCGCCATTAAACGTGCCCGCTATATTGCTTTGTTACCATATGTTGCTATGTAGGAGGGTATTATGGAAGTAATTTTGCTCGAACACGTAGAAAAATTAGGTAAGATGGGCGATAAAGTAAGCGTTAAAAACGGTTATGCCCGCAATTATTTATTGCCGCAGCGCAAAGCTTTGCGCGCAACAGAAGCCAATGTTGCTTATTTTGAAGCACAGAGAGCTTCTTTGGAAGCACATAACAAGGAATTGTTGGAAGCCGCTTCTAAAATGGCAGAATCCTTAAACGGATTTAAAGCAGTTTTGATTCGTCAAGCTGCCGAAACCGGACAATTATACGGTTCCGTAACAATTCGTGATATTGCTGCCGCTGTTAAAGATGCCGGTTTTGATGTTGCTCGTCGCTTTGTTTATTTGGAAAAACCTATTAAAGATTTGGGTGTATATCAGGTTAAGTTAAACTTGCATCCGGAAGTTTCTCAAACCATTTTGGTAAATGTTGCCAGAAGTGCGGAAGAAGCTAACAAGCAAGAAAAAGCTTATAACCAAGAATAAACAATTCAGAATTATCAAAAAAACACCATCCGTAAGGAAGGTGTTTTTTTTTGCGAATAATAGATATTTTATTAGTTCGAAACTATCCAAATTAAATAGTGCAGCTTATTAGATTTCTCTTATTCAACTACCTTCCGACCATAATGCCGGAAATTTTACGCCCGTAAAGACGATCTTGAGAGGTTTTGAGACCTCAGACAAGTTACCTTATCTTAGTTTTACCATACCATAGAAAAATCAAAAGTTAAACACTTTTTACAAAATCAATAATTGTCAAGTCTTATAAATTGCGCTGTGTTACGCAATACCTGAAAATTTTGTTCTTCGGTAGAAGTTATCCACGCTTGCAAATGCAAATCTTTAATTTTATATAACAGCGCATCTCTTTTGGCGTTGTCTAAGTGAGTGGTAACTTCGTCCAATAACAGAATAGGAGCAAAGTTTTTATATAGAATCTGACATTTAGTCTGCGCCAAAATAATGCTGATCAACAACGATTTTTGCTCGCCGGTGGAACATAAATCAGCCGGCATATTTTTCTTTTTGAAATATACCTTAAAATCGGTGCGATTAACGCCATCGGCATAATCACTATAAACAACGTTTCGCCGTTGCTTTGCCAAACTTTCGGCATAAAAATCTTCCACCTTTAAAGCTGGCTGTGTATCCAACATTTTTTCAATGGTGCCGCTTAATTCCAAACGCACATCGGGGAAAATATCATCAGGTTCGTTTTCAATAAAAGTGTTTAAACGGGCAATTTGTTCCCTGCGTGCCGCGGCTATGGCTACCCCTGTTGAGGCCATTTCCGTTTCAATAGAATGCAACCACCTGTCATCGTTGCAACCGTTTTTCAAAAGTTGCAACCATTGTCGATATAAATGCTCAAATGTGGCAGTTCGCT
The DNA here is from genome assembly GCA_017480745.1 of Alphaproteobacteria bacterium. Lineage (GTDB taxonomy): Bacteria > Pseudomonadota > Alphaproteobacteria > RF32 > CAG-239 > RUG410. The sequence continues at coordinate 66,220 of JAFUSA010000005.1, read as the reverse complement.
TAGCATGCTCTAAATCAAAAGCATAAACAAGACGATCTAAAAAACTGCGACGTGGTTGTGTTCCACCCAAAAAAAGTCTGTCCATCTGCGGAGTAAGCCAAATAGCCGAGATGTACTTACCTAACTCACTTTGTTGAGTTATTTTTTGCCCGTCAATTTTAACAATTCGTCGCTCAAAATTGTGTAATTCATCGACATCATTCTCACGGCTGACAGATTGCACTGCCGTGCCGATTAAATACTCCTCATTATTTTTAAAAATTTCTGCCGCCACACTCCACCACACAGACTTTGGCTCGTTGTTTTCTTTATCGGTTATACGTTTTATATCGGCCAAACGCGCACTGCGCAATCCTCGTCCCGGAGTCAAAAAAGAAAGAGCTTCCAAAATGTTTGTTTTGCCACTCCCATTTTCACCTGTTATTATAATCGGTCTTATTTCAGTATCTAATCGCAAAGATTTATAATTTCGAAAATCAGATAAAGTCAGGCGGGTTACACCTGACTTTAAATTGGTTATCTCTCGTAATTTATCGTGGAGATACGGCAATTTTTACACCCGCATAGGCATCAAAACGTAAATAGCACTGGAATCCGAAGTGTCGCGAATGACCGATGGCGAAGCACTGTCGCTAAAACTGAATTTAGCGGTTTCGCCTTTCATTTCTGCCAAAATATCTAACAAATAACGGAAGTTGTAGCCAACCTCTAAGGATTCGTTATCGTAAGAAACCTCAATTTCTTCAATAGCACTTCCCAATTCCGGACTCGAAGCGGTAATAATAAGATGATTTTTGTTGGCAATAACTTTTATTGCTCTCGTTCTTTCTGCCACAACCGAAACACGGTCAACTGCTTTGGCAAATTCTTTTACATTTAATTCCAAAAGTTTGTCATTAGAAGTCGGTATTACACGTTCATAATCAGGGTATGTGCCGTCAATCAATTTAGAAGCCAAGGTTATATCTTCCAAATTAAAGCGCACTTTGCTGTCAGATAAAGCGATTTCAACGTTTTCAACTGCGGCATCATCTAACAATTTACGAATTTCACCAACTGTTTTACGCGGCAAAATAACACCTTGCATTTTTGCTGCGCCTTCCGGTAACGGAGATTCTACACAGGCCAAACGGTGACCATCGGTGGCTACAATGCGCAAAACTTTTGTTTCTCCCTCATCTTTCGGATGAATGTATAGACCATTTAAGAAATATCTGGTTTCTTCGGTTGAAGCGGCAAATTGCGTGCGATCAATAACATCTTTAAGTTCTTCGCACTTCATGGTAAAGCTAATCGGCAAAGTATCGGCAGAAATAACCGGAAAATCTTCAACACCAATCGTTGGTAACGAAAACTTTGATCTGCCGGAAACAATCGCTAACTGATTCTTATCATCCGGATAAGTCAGTTCAATATCCGCTCCGTCACTTAATTTTTTAACAATATCATAGAGCATGTGTGCCGGTGCCGTAATGGCTCCGTTTTCCAAAATTTTAGCATCTACAATTTCGGTAATTTCCGTATCCATATCAGTTGCCTTAAAGCTTATGCCGTTGCTATCAGCTTCAATTCGCACATTAGACAACACCGGAACGGTATTTCTTCTTTCCACGATGTTTTGCACGTGTCCCAAAGTTTTAACTAAAACAGCTTTTTCAATCGTAAATTTCATCTCAGTTTCCTTTTTGATTTATTATATACGAATAGCAAAATTACACCGTAATAAGAAGTATAAATCGCAAATCTTCAACAGATTTTTTAACCTTCCAACGAACGACGCAAACTCTCAATGCTTTCAGCCATTGAGGTATCTTCAACAATCAATTCCTCAACCTTGCGAACAGCGTGCATAACCGTGGTGTGATCGCGATCAAACTTGCGGCCGATTTCAGGCAAAGACCGCGATGTTAAATGCTTTGCCAAATACATGGCTATTTGACGTGGTCTTGCTACATTGCGGGCACGACGCGAAGATTGCATCTCTTTTACGGAAATATTAAAGTATTCGGCAACCCTCTTTTGAATCTCATCAATTGTGGTTTTGCGATCAATAGAGTGTAAAATATCTTTCAATACTTCCTGAGTCATATCTATGGTAATTTCGTTGCCGGAAAGAAGTTGCGAATGCGCTATAATGCGCTTTAACGAGCCCTCTAACTCTCTGATGTTTGATGATATCTTTTGCGCTAAAAATTCCGCCACATTATTCGGTAATTTAATTCCTAACAATTCTGACTTTTTGCGCAAAATACCCAAACGAAGTTCAAAATCGGTCGGCATGATATCGGCTACCAAGCCACTGTTCAGACGCGATTTCAGACGATTCTCAATTCCCTCCAAATCATTAGGTGATTTATCTGCAGATAAAATTATTTGTTTACCCCCTTCTATCAATGAATTGAAAGTATAGAAAAATTCATCCTGAGTTTTAGTTTTGTTTGCTAAAAATTGAACATCATCAATCATTAAAACGTCAACAGTGCGGAACATCTCTTTGAAAGCGTCCGTATCTCTATAACGCAGGGCATTAACAAATTTTTGCAAAAACTGTTCAGCCGAAATATAAACAACAGTGCGTTTAGGATCATTTTGCTTTATATATTGTGCCACAGCGTGCATTAAGTGTGTTTTACCTAAACCAACACCTGAATACAAAAACAACGGATTAAACGTAATATTGCGCGACTCGGCAACTTTACGTGCCGCTGCATATGCAAACTCATTTGTTTTTCCAACCACAAAATTTTCAAAAGTATATGCCGGATTTAGCTTAGATGAAACGCTTTCGTTGTCATTATATGATACTGTGTTGTTAAGACCGTAAATGTTTTGCGGGGTAGGGGATTTTTGGATTCTTTTTGTTAAAGAACCGTCGCCCAAATGTCCGCTACCGGAAAGTGAGCTCACATTACCACCAGATGCCGTATTTTTAACCACAAATTGCACTTGCTTTATTTCCGGATTCTTTCTCTCCATAATGCGGTGGATTCTTTCTGCATAATGTGCTATTACCCAATTTCGCATAAAAATTGTCGGAGCACTGATATTGACAACGCCGTTATCAAAAGAATTTATTCTCAACGGTTTCAACCAACTGTTGACAGCGGTTTCTCCAAATTCAACTTTTAATTGACTGCAAATTTCTTCCCACTGACTGTTCATATCTGATAAATCTTCATATAAAGCTTCTTCCGCCATTTTACCTTATCCAAAAAATTAAAGTTAACACCAAATTAAATCTTATAACACATTGACACTAAACTATTTATTGTTCTTTTCCTCCAATGTAGATCACTTTGTGATTGTTTGGGAAAAAAATATAATCAAAACAACGCATCGGTATTGAAAAAATTTTTTTCCGCAATATTTATGAATAATCTGTTAACACCTAAAAAAATATATTTCAATAGAACTTTTTGCGAACATTGCAATTATTTTTCTTGACAATGTATTTTCCCGATTCGCTGCGTTAAAATATTGATTTTTACAACAAAATGCAAATTAAAACCATTAGGTATTAATTTGCATTCTATCAAAAATTATTTCAAATCAAAGACTTAAAGAGCTTTGATTTTTTGAGCCAAACGAGAGATTGTGCGAGAAGCAGTATTCTTTTTGAAAACACCTTTCTGTGCTGCTCTCATCATTTCGCTTTCGGCTACCTTAAAAGCAACCGATGCGGCTTCTTTATCATTAGCGTTTATCAAAGCAATAACTTTTTTTACAAAAGTTCTAACTCTGTTTCTACGAGCGCCGTTAATCATACTGCGCTTGTTGTTTCTTACTATTCTTGTTTTTGCCGATTTATGATTGGCCATATTTTTAATCCTATAATAAAATTGTTAATACAAAATTTTTTCTGGTAACCCTTATAAACAAATACAAATCATAAAGTCAACTAAAATTTTATATTTTTTGCAATTTTTATGGTTTTGTTTTAACGGTTATCCTGACTATTAGCGGAGAAACCGCTTCTCTTACTACTTCTAATGTCTCTCCTTCGCGGTAAAAAACTAAATCATTACCCCGATTCCCTTGATATATCCACCCTAACTGCGGAAGCGATTCTTTATAGAACTCCGCAACTTTGGCAAATTTGAGCTTTTTTGCGGTTAAATAAGCTTCAAGCAAGCGTGTTTCCTCATTCCCAAAAGAAAAATCATCTTGCGTTATTTGGCTTAACCCGTCATATAAAGGCACATCGTCCATTCCATCAACAAAGGCGGCATCGGCAGGTTTTATAAATAAAATAACGGCTAAAAACAGGTATATATATGTGTGTTTCATTTTTAATTCTCCTATTTTTGCAGATTCGGGCAGAAAAAAGTTGAGCGTCCGCCTTGCACTATTTTGCGGATTCCGCCGCCATTTAAATGACAGTTGCAATCCGGACATTGTTTTCCCGTTTTGTTATAAACGCAGTGTTTTTCTTGAAAATAGCCAATATCACCGTCCGGTCGCTTAAAATCGTGAATGGTTGACCCGCCGGCGGCAATCGATTCTTCCAAAACTTCCTGTGTAAAGCGAATAATTTTTTCAGCTTCTGCTTTATTTATCGATTCGCATGGTCTTTCCGGATGGATTCGTGCTTTATATAAAATTTCCGAAGCATAAATATTGCCGATTCCGCAAATAATTTCTTGGTCAAGTAGAGCCAATTTTACGGCAGTTTTGCGATTTTTGAATTTTTGCAATAAATATTCTGACGTCAATTCGCTATCCCATGGGTCAAGGCCTAATTTACAAAGATAGCGATTTGTTTTCAAGTTTGCGGATTCGCAATAGGTAATCAAACCAAAACGACGTGCATCGTTATAAATAAGTACACCTTTATCGGTAGAAATAATAACATGATCATGCTTTTGCGGATTCTCAGGCCAAACTGATTCTATACGAAATTTTCCGCTCATTCCAAAATGACAGATAATTGATAGACCATTATCCAAATCAATAAGCATATACTTAGCGATTCGCCGCATATCAGAAATCTTTGCGCCGGCAATCGATTGTTCAAAATCTGCCGGAATCTCATCGCGCAAACGACGTTTATTGACTTGCACATTCAGAATAACTGCTCCGTTTAACGCATTTTTTACCGTATTTTTGATAGTTTCTACTTCCGGTAATTCTGGCATAACACATTCTCCTTCAATGCATATAATATAATGTCAGAAAAATATTGCAAACTGCTTGCCTTTATTTATAAACAGGATTACATTAAAAAAGTTTGATACGACGGAATAATAATGATTAAACGAACTAAAAAATACTATGCCCCGCAAAATGATAACATTGAACACCAGTGTGATCATCCCGGATGCAAAGAAAAAGGTGAATACCGTGCTCCTAAGGATAGTAGCCTGAAAGATTATTATTGGTTCTGTTTACAACATGTTCAGGAATATAACGCCAAATGGAACTATTATTCAGGTGAGGGCATTAGCGATGATGAATTTAAGCCACATCGCCGATTCTTTCATAACTTTAAATCTAAAATACATTATCAGTTCGGTTATGATTTATGGGAGGAAGCCGAATATTTTTCTGACGGCTATATTAATAATACAGACAGCAATCAGGAATATTCGTCCGACGGTATTTATTTTACTTATGAGGAACGTAAATGTGTGCGTGTGTTGGAAATGAATATTCGTGACGTTAATCCGCAAACGCTGAAACTGCAATATAAAAAGATGGCAAAAAAATATCATCCAGATTTAAATAAAGAAGACGCTGAGGCCGAAGAAAAATTCAAAAAAATTTCCGAAGCCTATCAGCGCCTTAAAGATAAATTCGAACGCATACCAAATTATGATATGGAGAGTTAATCTATAATTCTATCATTTCCTCAGGAACAAGTTTTGCTTTTTTAAGAATAGTGCTGTTGTTTAAATCTGCATAACTCCTCTGCGGGGCAAAAAAGGTGCGGATATTGCCGGCAATCAAAGTGATTTGTTCAATGGTTTTGTTAATACGATATTTCATCATTGCTTTCGAATATCCGGCAATTCCACCCACTAAGGCGGCCGGAAGTTCAAGACTATTTTAGCTTAAATAGTGTTGCGTATTCATCCACATTTATTCCACAACCTTCCGACCATTGTCGGAAATATTTTAACGCCACGAACGGCGCACGTAAAAGAGGTCTTGACACCACAGACGTAAGCGGATCGCTTATTTTTTTGCGGCAAGTCGATAACTTTCATCAATCCGAAGCATAATCTCTTCGGTTGTAACAGAATTGTTTAAACAAATTGTCAGCCAATGTTCCTTATTCATATGATATCCGGCAAAATATTTTTGATTATCTATCAAATTTGCCAAATTCGCCTTATCTGCTCGAATATCTATAACTTCTAAATTTTCGCTGCTCTCAAATCCGAACTTTTTTGCCGAAACGGTCAAAATTACACCATACCATTTTTTATTATCTTTGCGCCGCCATATTGCATTATTCGGAAACTTTGGCCATAAATATTCAGCTTCATCACCATATTTTTGTCGCACATAGCAAATAATTTCTTTTGCCTGCGATGTTTTGAAAATCTCTACATCAAAACATTCCGCTGCAATTTTTTGTAGAATATCATTATATTCTGTGCGAATTTTACCTATGTATTCACCTGTCGCATCAGGAACCAAATGCAAAACATACTCTTCCCCAAAATCAATATCGGTTATTTTACTTGAAACTTTGCCGTTTTCTTGCACCTCAACCGATAAAATAAATTGAGCGTTATTCATTGGAGTGTTAAACGTATAAACTTGATTTTTTCGCACAAAACCAAATTTCATAAGTTTTTGAAAATTAGGTCTTTTGTTTTTGAAAATATCTGTCATTTGCGTCCCTGTGGTTCAACATACACTAACATTAAAAAATATTTCATCAGGTAAACTTATTCATTTATGTTGATACAACAGGATGTTCTAATAATGTATTAAGAACGGTATAAGTTGTTAATTATGCTTGCAGTAAAGTCAAAAAAAAGTTAGTCTGCGTTAAAATATTTTTAAGGGTATAATGACAAAAAGATGAACTGTGTAAAAAAACTTATTTTTGCAGCCATGGCTTGCGGATTGCTTTCTTCTTGTTCCACGGGAACGCCTGAACTTGCCGGATTATCGCCACAGGCACAGGCGGAAATAATTAAGAATTACGGCGGAATATATAAGGTTGGTAATCCTTATCAAATCGCCGGCAGATGGTATTATCCGAAGGAGGATTATACCTATTCCGAAGTTGGTATTGCATCATGGTATGGTGAAGATTTTAACGGTAAACCAACGGCAAACGGCGAACGTTATAATATGAATACTTTAACCGCAGCACACCGCACATTACCACTACCAAGCATTGTTAAAGTAACTAATTTGCAAAACGGTCGCTCTATTGTTTTGCGTGTTAATGACCGTGGCCCTTATGTAAAAGATCGCATTATAGACTTATCCAAACGCGGAGCTCAACTTTTGGGCTATTTAGGACAAGGCACAACCAAAGTTAAGGTGGAAGTTATGGCCAAAGAAAGCAAAGAGCTAAAAGAAGCCATGCTAACAGGAAAAGTTTCCGGCGACAGTTCTAAATTAGCCGCACAAACCCCTGCCCATTCGCTATATGAATCATCAGAAGAGAGAATTAAAATTTCCGAAGCAACAATAAAGGCCGATCAGGCAGAGATTTATGCCAGTGTTGGCGATAAAAAATATGCGCTTGGGTCTTACAAACCAACCGGACAAACAGTCGAGCCGGCTGTTTATGGTAGCGCTGCAACAAAAGACGGAGTTGCAAAATCGGCGGCTATGGGAACAACCGCTTTGGCCGGCAAACCGGTGCATGAAAATAATGGTATTTATGCCAAAGCCGCAACTGATCCTAAAAAAGGAGATACCCGAGCTGTCAAAACCGGTGAATATCAATATTTAAGCGGATACTACTATATTATAGCAGGTTCATTCTCCGGTTATGATGCGGCACATAAACAAATGATTCGCGTTAAAGAATATGGCAGTTGCCACATTGTGCCGACAGAAGTAGGCGGAAAAAAATATTATCGTGTAACGGTTGGCCCCTATAATCGCAAGGAAGAAGCCATGGTGGCACAGGCCAAACTTAAATATTATGGTATAAAAGACACAAGAATTGAGAAAAAATAGGAGAGAATGATGAAATTAAACGGATTGAGTGTTGCGGTTTTTGGCTGTATGATGGCTTGTGTTATACAAGCTCAGGCATACGAAACATCAGCGCGTAATGCAATTTTGATGGATTTTGATACCGGTGAATATTTGTTTGAAAAAAATATAACCGAAAGCGTACCTCCGGCTTCTATGAGTAAATTGATGACCGTTTACATTTTAATGAGCAAAATTAAAGACGGCAGTATTAAACTTGATGACACTTTTTCGGTTAGCGAAAATGCTTGGCGTAAAGGTGGTGCGGCAACCGGAGGTTCCACAATGTTTTTATCCATCGGCGATAATGTAACGGTGGAAAATATAATCAAAGGTATTGTTATTCAATCCGGTAATGATGCATGCATTGTTGTGGCAGAAAATATTTCCGGTTCAGAAGAAGATTTTGCCATATTGATGAACAAAACAGCTAAAAATTTAGGTTTGAAAAACAGTAGTTTTGCTAATTCTACCGGACTTCCGCACCCTGACCAAAAAATGTCTATGGAAGATTTAGCAATTCTTTCACGCCATATAATCAAGGAATTTCCGGATTTATACCATTATTTCAGTGAGAAAGAATTTACATATAATAATATCAAACAAGGTAACCGCAATCCGTTGTTATATTCAATGAAAGGCGCTGACGGATTGAAAACCGGACATACCGAAGAAGCCGGATTTTGTTTGGCCGCTTCTGCCACAAAGGGGAATCGCCGATTAATTGAAGTTATGAGCGGAATGAGTAGCAATAAGGAACGTTCGGAAGAAAGCGAACGAATGATGAGCTGGGGGTTCAGAGAGTTCAATAACTATAAAATTTTCAGCAAAGGGCAAAAAATTGCCACAGCAAATGTTTGGTACGGAACAGAAAAAAGTGTTGATTTAACAGTTGCCGAAGATGTTTTGAAAACCGTCCATCTCAGCAAAACTGAAAAAATCAAAGCAACCGCGGAATTTGATCAACCGATAAACGCTCCGGTGCAAGCCGGACAAAAAATAGGCACCCTAAAAATAGAAATAGACGGTCAAAATCCATTGGAAATTCCGTTGGTAGCCGATAAAAACGTAAGTAAAGTAGGATTGTTAGGTCGTTTGTGGTTTAATGTAAAATATTTTGTATTCGGAGCAAAATAAATGCGCGGAAAATTCATCACTCTTGAAGGGGGAGAAGGTTGCGGTAAATCCACACAAATCAAATTATTAGCGCAGTATCTACATTCCCGAAAAATTGATGTTGTGTTAACCAAAGAACCCGGAAGTACCGAAGAAGGAAAAGTTTTACGTCAACTGCTGGTAACGGGTGATAAAGACAAGTTTGATGCTATTAGCGAATGTCTGCTTTATTATGCTGACAGAAGGTGTAACTTAACCAAAATTGTGTGGCCAACCTTAAATGATGGAAAATGGGTAATTTCTGACAGATATGCAGACTCAACCGAAGCTTATCAATACTATGGTTATGATAAACGGGTTGATTTTGATATTTTGCAAAATTTATATAAAATAGTTGCCGGAGATTTTAAACCTGATTTAACCATTATTTTGGATATAGATCCGATAATCGGAATGCGCCGTTCTTATGCAAAAGCGGAAGAAATGGAGGTTAAAGAACTGCGTTTTGAAAGCAAAAAACTTGAATTTCATAATAATTTAAGAAACGGCTTTTTAGAAATTGCCAAACGAGAACCGGAACGCTGTGTAGTGCTTGATGCCGATACAAGTATTGAAAATTTACATAAAAAAATTGTGGCGGTTATAGAAGAACGACTGGGGGTTTAATGGCGGAAGTTGAAAATATTTTACCGCAAAATAACGGTTTTTTGTTAGGACAAACAGAGGCAGAAGAAATATTTTTAAAAGCATGGAAAAACAACACCTTGCATCATGCTTGGATTTTAAGCGGCCCGCAGGGAATAGGTAAAGCAACCTTGGCTTATAGAATCGCCCGTTTTTTGCTTTGGGCCGATACAAATAAAAAAGACAATTATTCGTCATTGAACATTCCGGAAAACTCTCAGATATTTCAACAAATTGCCGGAGGTTCGCACCCTGATTTGAAAGTGTTGGAAAAGGATTATATTGAAACGGACAAACGTAAAATCATTTCGGCAATACGCAAGGGAGAACCGCTTGATGATAATGAAATTGCCAACCTGAAAAAATCGGCGTTTATACGCATTGATGATGTACGTAAAATCAATGATTTTTTAAGCAAGACGTCTTTTAATGACGGGTGGCGAATAGTAATTATTGATAGCGCTGACGATATGAACAAAAGTGCGGCAAATGCTTTGTTGAAAATATTAGAAGAACCTCCGGCCAAAACAATTTTACTGTTAATCAGCCATAATGCCGGTACATTATTACCGACTATCCGTTCGCGTTGCGCAAAATTGCCGATGCATACGCTCAAAAAAAACGAAGTTGCAAGTTTGCTCCGGCGATATCGCTCAAATTTAAGCGAATCTATGGTAGCGAAGTTGGCAGAAATGAGCGACGGAAGCATAGGTAAAGCCATACGTTACGCCGATTATGAAGCAGTTGATATTTATAACGAACTTTCTGCTATTTTATATGCCAAGCGCAATTTTTCTCTGTCCAAAATGTTGGATTTTTGCAATAAAAATGCGATCGATGACGATAAATTTACTTTGTTGCAAGAGTTATTGTTGAAGTTCATTAAGGATAATATGGCCGAATGTCAGGATGCCGAGGCATTATATGCTTGCTGGCAGGAAATACGCAAAAACTTCGCTGATTGTGTCAATATTAATATGGATAGACGAGTTATGTTAATTAATATTTTGAACGGTATTTGTAAGGTGTTATAGTGTTTTGCGATAGTCATTGTCATATAAATTCCGCTGATTTTGCTACGGATAGAGAAGATGTGGTGCAAAGAGCGCGGGAAATGAAAGTTGAATATATCTTAGATGTCAGCGATGATATAGCTGATACCCCTAAGATAATTGAATTTTGCCGGAATCATCCGAAAATATATACAACAGTAGGGATTCATCCGGAAATTGCTGATAAATATCCGGATTTTTGTGTAGCTGATTTTGCCGAAATTGTAAAATCTCCTTACGTTGTGGGAATTGGCGAATGCGGATTAGACTATTACTACAGCTCAAATACAAAAGATAGACAAATCAACATATTAAAAGAACATATTAAAGCATCACAAGAATATGATCTGCCTTTGATTATTCATAATCGCGATTCTGATGCTGATATGATGCAAATATTATCAGAGGCGTATAAAATGAAGCCGTTCCGCGGCGAATTACATTGCTTTTCTTCAAGTGCCGAATTATGCAATTTTGCGTTGCAAATAGGTTTTTATATCTCGGCTTCGGGCATCATAACTTTTAAGAAAAGTGAAGAGTTACGCAATGTTTTTGCCACAGTTCCGATAGATAGATTGTTAATTGAAACAGACTCGCCGTTTTTGGCGCCGATTCCGCATCGTGGCGAGCGCAACGAACCAGCCTTTGTGGTCAACACTGCTCAAGTTTTGGCAGAGGTTAAAGGACTATCTGTTGACGAATTAGCAACTGTTACCACAACAAACTTTTTGAACTTATTTAACAAAATAAAAAAATAAGCGACCGCCGATTCCGTCAAAGAATCGGCGATATGTTTTGCTATATTTTTTTAATAGAACTTAATACCTATAAAATTTTCATCTGAACTGCAAGCATTTGAAGCCGTTGCAATATCCATCGGCATATTTTTTGCACAAACATTGTGAGCACTGTCTGTGCAATTATCTGTATATTGCGCTAATGTTTCATCCATAGTACCGTTAACAGAAATATTAACAACAGAATTTCCGGAATCTGCGCGCCAATCCATAGTGGCTATTTCAATACAGGCTTCTTGCGGAATAGAATCAATCATAATAACAAAAGAACCCGATATATTGGAAGCAGATGTTAAATTCTCAGCAGAAAACACAAAATTTCCTCCAAATGCGTTAACCGGATTAGTGTCACTTCCACCATCCCACATTTCATCGGGTACAAGTTTGGCTTTTTTGATAACATTGGTTGATAAGTCGTCATAATTTCTTTGCGGAGCAAAAAATGCACGCACATTGCCGGCAATAAGAGTTATTTGTTCAATGGTTTTGTTGATGCGATATTTTTGCATGGCTTTTGAATATCCGGCGATGCCGCCCACCGATAACACACCGATAATGGCTAACACGCCAAGCATTTCTATCATTGAGCGACCGCTTTGTGTGGTAGAGCCACACTTATGGTCATGCCTCGATTCCGCAGGAATCGTCAAGGCATCTTCCGCTTGATTAAAATTAATTTGAATATTTTTTGTATCAAAGTTTTTCATAGTAAACTTCCTTTCATTAAATTAGTTATTTCATTACAAAATTAACCACCTCATGAGGTGGCCGGAAGTTCGAAACTGTCAACTTTAAACAGTGTTGCATATTCGATACTCATTCTTATTCTGCAACCTTCCAGCCATGCTGGAAAATTTAACGTCCATAACAGACGAAAGTTGAGAGGTTTCGACACCCCAGACAAGTTACCTCATCTTGTTTTTATGATACCATAAAAAACTTAAATGTCAAACTATTTTTGCAAAAAAAAATTAACACATACACGTTATAATCGTTGACTTAAATAAAATGTTTTGCTAATAAGGTATTGAATACAATTAAATTGTGTGCAATTTGTTAAATAAAGTGAGGATAAAATGTCAAACGAAAAGATTATTTCTGATTTACAGTTCATTGTAACAAACTTAGCGCAACAAGCGGACGGACATTTAGTGCAGTCACGCATTTTTGCGGCTAAAGGTTTTTCAAAACTGGCTGAAAAATATGCCGAACACGCTACCGAAGAACGCGGTTATGTTGAAAAATGTATTGACCGTATTTTGGATTTGGGCGGTAAAGTTAAACTTGAAGCCAAAAAAGCAGGAGAAGTTTTTGAAAACCCGATTGATTGGGTAAAACATGACCTGAAAGTATCCGTTGACGGTTTGGCATGGCTCAAAGGTGTGCTGAAAAATGCCGAAGAAGATGTTACAACCTATGACTTGCTTAAAGACTATTACAAAGACGAAGAAGAAGATATGTATTGGGGCGAGCAACAGCTTGAACTGATTGAGTGCATCGGCGAGCAAAACTGGATTTTGCAACAGCTTTAATTTTTTAGGAAAAAATTATGACTGATAAAGAAATTGTCTTAGAAACAATGAAAAAAGCAGGTGAGCCGGTTAATGCCGGTAAAGTAGCTGAAATGTCCGGACTTGACCGCAAAGCCGTGGATAAGGCATTTGCCGAATTAAAGAAAGAGGGCAGCATTGTTTCACCTGTTCGTTGCAAATGGGAACCGGCGAAAAAATAATGCTTAAATCAGCGGACAAATCTGAAGTCTTAAAGCTCGGAAACCAATTGTGTTTTCCGCTTTATGCCTGTGCCAAAGAGGTTATTAAAATATATCGTAAGCCCTTGGAAAAGATTGGCTTAACCTATACGCAATACATTGTACTGATGGTATTGTGGGAATATGGCGCGATGTCAGAAAAAAGCTTGGGTGAAAAGATTTATCTTGATTCCGGCACTTTAACACCTGTCTTGAAAAAGCTGGAAAAATCAGGATTTGTCCGCCGTGAGCGCTTGAAAGCCGATGAACGTGTCTTGCAGATTTCTTTAACCGAAAACGGTAGCAAATTAAAAGAAAAAGCGGTGGATATTCCGCAAGTCCTTGATGGCTGTATTCATTTAACTTATGATGAAATGATAACAATGAAAAAATTGCTTAACAAAGCCTTGGAAGGAACAAAAGAAAGGAACAAAAATGACTAAAATAATGATCATAAACGGTAGTCCGCGCAAAAACTTTAATACGGCAAAGCTATTGAAAGAAGCGGCACGCGGTGCTGAAGAGTTTGGAGCGGAAGTAGAAATTGTTAATTTATATGACCTGAATTATAAAGGTTGTATCAGTTGCTTGATTTGCAAACGCAAAGGTGTTGAACAACAAGGTTTGTGCTTTTATAAAGATGATCTTCGCCCTGTTTTGGAAAAATGTTTGCATGCTGATGCAGTAATTATCGGATCTCCGGTTTATCACAGCTATCCGAGCGGTATGTGTAGAGCTTTTATGGAACGTTTTATGTTTCCGGCGCATACATATATGATTGATAGTGAAAACGGCGGTCTTAAACGTGTTTTAAATCATACACTGCCTACCGCAATGATTTTTACAATGAATGCTACGGAAGAACAATTTAGACAACATCATTATGACACTGTTCTAAGTGATAACGAAGCGAGCTTACGAGCAGTATTTGGTTATAGTGAAACTCTATATGCTTTTGATACATTCCAATACACGGATTATTCTAAATATGATTGTGATTTATTCAATCCCGAACATAAAGCGAAGGTTCGAGAGGAGCAATTTCCCAAAGATTTGCAAAAAGCTTATGAATTGGGTAAACGTTTGGCAACAATGAAAAAATGAGGATATCTAAAATGGAAATTAAAGCAATAAAATTTAGAAATAACGGATTTATGAATCAGCAATTTGCATTTGGCGGTGAAGAAGGGGAAAATAACTTTGACGCAAAACAGCTCTATCGCTCGGGGCTACAAAATTATTTGATTGATACCGGAGATGAGGTTATTTTGATAGATACCGGTTTGCCGGCCGATTTTCCTGAACAAGTGCCCGATGAAAATACATCAATTTATATAGGGCAATCAATTAAATCATATATGGAAGCACTTAATGATTTAGGCTATAAACCGGAACAGATAAGCAAAATATTGATAACACATAAACATAATGATCATACCGGAGAGCTGAAAAGTTTTCCGAATGCTGAAATATATGTTAATGAGGAAGAGTGTGATGCTGATGAGCTGAAAGATTTGAAGAATATTGTGCCGGTAAAATTTACTGATGGCGCATATTATAATTTTCCGGAATGTCAAAAAATTGTTGATGGTGTGTATTATATCAAAGCCAAAGGTCATACTAAGGGCAATAGTTTGGTTGTTGCAGAAAATGACGGTTTATTTTATATGTTTCAAGGGGATATAACTTATACTGACGAAGCACTTTATGCAGACAAGCTTTCTGTGGTTTATGAAGATTTATCAGCGGCACGTGAAACTTTAAACCGCGTGCGTGAGTTTGTGAGTAAAAATCCCACAATTTATATGGGAACACATACGCCTTTGGGATACGAAAATTTGGAGGCAAAGCGTGTAGTGGATTTGAATAATCCGCCTAAAACGTTGCCGGTTGGAGATATAACGTTCAAAACTAAAAGCGGAAAGTATGTTTGCTCGGTTTGCGGATATGTTTATGATCCAGCGGAACATGATGGCGTAGCTTTCGAAAACTTGCCGGAAGATTGGAAGTGTCCACGTTGCAAGCAACCGAAGACTAAATTTAATGCGGCTTATTAGTGAATACTACTATCAGCATACTTGCAAACAACAATTTTTTAAGATATCCTCTAAGCGGTTCTATGCAGAAAAAGAAAGGAATTTACAATGAAAAAATATATGGGGCTTTTATTATTATTTGTTGGCGTTATTATTTCATCAGGGGCGTATGCCGCCAATTCGGAAACCTTAATTCAGACAGATTCGCATTGGAATAAGCAAGCGATTAAGCCTATTCATATTGATAATCCGCAAATAACAATGTTGAGAATTACTATTCCCGCCGGTGAAAAATTAGCAATGCATAAACATCCCATATTGAATATAGGGTATTTAACAAAAGGAGAATTAACTGTTCGCTCAGAAAACGGTGATGTGCTGGTCTTAAAACCAGGCGACCCGATTGTGGAATTAGTTGATATTTGGCATTATGGCGAAAGCACAGGTTCCGAAGATGCGGAAATTGTTGTTACCTATGTTGGCGAAAAAGAAGATAGCTTGAGTATTATCAAAGAATAAAAAAAGTATTTTTATTTTATAAAAAAAATCCCGCCGGCATTTTATGTCAGCGGGAAAAGTTTATTTTTATATGCTCTATAAATGTCTGTCTTCATTGTGATAATCGGACAGCATCTTATCTAAACGTTCATTTGCAACCGGTTGGTGTTGACTGATTCTTGCCAAGTCTTGTTCATATTCATTGAAAATTTTATCATACACTGCGGAACGTTCGTTTGTTCCACCATTTGCTAACTGCTGCATATATTCTTCAACACTCATATGTTTAAGTGCTTCGCGAATTTTATCAGCCTCAGATTTTATGTCAGAATATGACGAAGAAGTCGTTTCATTATTGAAACCTTCGCTGTATTCTGGTTCAAAATTGTTTGTTTCTTCTTCAAAAGGCTCATTTTCAACTTGAAAACTACCTCGCACATAACTCTTCTGATTGTTTGAAGCATCGTTTGAGGAAACGGATTGCGGCATAGGGCCGGCAATAGTTTGTTCGGTGTTTTGCCGAGCATTGCTTTGGGTTGAATACTGTTGCGGTTGCATTGTTTGCTGTTCTCGCTCTTCTGTTTGTAAATTATATACATCTTTTAATTGCTTTCCCCTATATTGAGCCATGGGATTCGCTTGCAAATTTTCCGGAGAAGATGTGGTTGTTAGAGCATTATTCGGAACAAAGAATCCCGGCATAACCGTATTGCGATTAACATTTTGCGCCACGGCAAGCGGTGTTAAAACAAACAACAGACAAGACAAAAATAAATATTTTTTCATAACAACCTCATTTTAAAGTATTATAGTATAAAAATATTAACGCAGATTTAAAACATATGTGTTAAATTATATATGTTGTAAATAAACAGAGTAGTTTCAAATGAGTAGATTATTTATTTTGATATTGTGCGCTTGTTTATATTCCCTACAAAGTTGGGCGGCGTCGTCTTTTGAATATTCCGTAAAAGAATGTAAAAATTGGGTGGCGGAAAATCCTCCCAAAATTGAGGTAATTTATAATTATGGCGATTTGCATTATGATTATGAAAAAAGTCCTGACGAAATTAAACAGATCTATTTGGAAGATAATCCGAATGGAGTTGTTGAACGTATTCGCGGATTAACACAGCTTTCGGCACGCGCATCAGTTAGCATAGATCCGGAAACAGTTATGCTAAAATCGGAGCGCTATTGCACATATCCGAAAAAAATTGAAGTAAAATTGCTATATACGCCTGTTGTATATATATCCAATCGGTTAAAAAAAGATAGCTGTCAATTCAATCTGACTATGCGTCACGAACAAACACATTTGCAATTCGGTCATCAGGCATTAAGAGATGCAGCAAAAGATATGAGAGATAATTTGCAACAGTATATAGAAACAAACGGTCCATTTGTTTCCAAAGACAATTATGAAGCAGACGAACAGAAAGTTGTGCAAATATATACGAACAAGGTTGAACAAATCTTCAATGATTTTCGCAAAAATTTAGAAAAACAAAACTCTCGTATTGATACAACTGAAAATTACAAAAAAGAAGCGTCATATTGTCGCGATTAGCACTTGAAATATTCAAATAAGAAACTCAGGCAATCATCAATATTATCTACCGCATAGTCAATATACTCTGTGCTCTTATTATTTTGTTTGCCGTGACACAAGCGCACTGTGGTCATACCGGCTTTTTTTGCACATTCCAAATTAGAATAGCTGTCATCTATAAATAAACAATCCTCAGGAGAGGCATTAATTGCCTGGCAAAATTTCAAATACACATCGGCACTTTCATTTTTTTTATAAGCGGCAAATTCTTCTACCGAATAGAATCTTCCGGCAAAAAAATCATATAATCCTATGTGTTTTAAAATGGCCTCACAAGCGTTATGAGAGCTTGTTGAAAAAATGTATTGCGGGCATTTTAATTCGGATATCTTTTCGGCCAAACCGTCGTATGGTTTAATCGGAGCAAGGTTATCTTCTTTGCGTTTATGATATGCGTCAAACATTTCCTTTGGAGATATTCCGTATTTTTTTATAAATATTTCGCCGCCATCGCGATAAGTGCGATAAGATTCGGTTACTATTTCCTTAGCGGTTTGTAAATCCATAGGTAAATGAAAATCTTCAATAGCCGCTTCGGCAGTAATAGTATCCATCAAATCGTGGAATTCCGGAGTTTCACGATATAGAGTGTTATCCAAATCCCACACGATAATTTTGCTTGTCATATCATATTCCTTTTTTTAACCACAATAAAAATAGCATAATTTTTTTATTCGTCAAGCATAATTTTGTAAATCTCTTGAATTTTGCATAACATGGCATATATCCGCAGCGGAGAGTTACAATGTACACAAGATCTGTTATAGCTTTATTATGCGTTTGGAGCAATATCTCCATATTTTCATATACTGAATTGTGGCAACCGGATTTTGTTTATATTTGGTGGCCCGAACTCAGTGAAGAACAAATAAAATCAGCAAAATTTATAGTTCGCTTTGATGAATAGTAGCCGCTTTGGGGCAGGCATCGATAATAAATAGAGTAGGGCTACAAAAGTTTGCCGAATTGAAAAAAATGTTTGACTTTGAAATTTTTTATTGTATAATAAAACCACGATGAGGTAACTCGTCTGAGGTGTGGAAACCTCTACATAGGCGTTGTCTAAACGTAAAATGTTTCCGACTTTGGTCGGAAGGAGATTGAATAGGTTATATCAAATAGATCTCACTATTTCTATGTATAGTTTCCAACTTCCGGCCGCCTCAGTGGGCGGTTAATTTTGTAATGAAATAACTAATTTGATGAAAGGAAGTTTACTATGAATAACTTAAAAATAAAAAATCAAAACGGACGTTCAATGATTGAGATGTTGGGAGTTCTTGCTATAATTGGTGTTCTCTCTGTTGGCGGAATCGCCGGATACAGCAAGGCAATGATGAAGTATCGCATCAACAAAACCATTGAGCAAATAACACTCATTGCCGGAAATGTGCGAACATTTTTTTCAAATCAGAGAAATTATGATGGGGTGTATTGTTATTGCTATAGTGCCGGTTGCTCTGGTCAATCTTCTAAAGATGGCTGTCCGATAGTTAAAAAAGCCAAAATATTCCCTGATGAGATGGTAACAGTTGATAGTGCTACCGGTAAAATTACTGCAATTACCGGAGCATTTGGAAATGCAGTATCTCTGCAAGATGACGGCGGTTATATTGGATTAGACGGTTTTATGATTTATGTAGGCTCCATTCCGCAAGAAGCTTGTATTGAAATAGTCAGTCAGGATTGGAGTACTGCCAATATTACCGCTGTCGGAGCTTATATTGGAGGTGGTGAGCATAAACATGCGGTAACACCGGTTGATTTAGAGTTAGCTAACACAATATGTGAAGACCTTGCAAATCATAGCTCGTATGATTTAACTTTTTTCGTTGATGTTAAAAATTTTGATTCTGCACATAGTTCATCGTATTAATACGGATAAACTGCCGGCTTGAATTAGCCGGCAGTTCTCTTAGTATAAGTTTAATTTTTCTTGTTCAAATAGTTGTCAGGAACAGATATTCCGCGCAAAGCAGCTATTTTTGCAGCAATACTCTGCCTGTTTTCCTTTATACTTTGTTGCGTAGGTGTGGTATTAACATATACGGAGGTTGGAATATTGTTTTCCTTAAACATATCAAACACACTCGAGCTTTCCGGTGTTGTTGATTGCTTTGAAGCCGCTGGTGCAGAATATGTTGAACCACGCCTTTCCATCGGCTGATTGCGCGCGCCGGATAACGGGTCGTCATATTTAACCACATTCGGTTCGTTAAGCATAGCCAAATCGAAAGCGGCTTCCAAAGATAAATCTTCTTCCGGTAGAAAATCGTCTTGCTCATCAACGGAAAAAACTTCATCACTCTGCAAATACTCTATCTTCTTGCGAACGCTTTCGGCAAACGGTTCGCATTGTTCTTGCAGAGCTTTTTTCAATTCTTGCTTATCCATTGTCTTCTTCCATAATAACTCGTCCGGTTTTAGCCAAAATCAAACTGTCTAACACAAAACGATTAATCAAAATAACTTTATCATCTTCAATTCCCATGGCGCGAGAAGCGTCAATAATTATATCCAATTCATTTTCGTGTAAATCTTCATCCAAATTAGCGAGCATACACAACTCATGAACAAGGTGCAAAGCTTTCCTTCGATCGGTAATTTTGCGAGCTTCATTTTCAATATTTATGGCATTGGAATCTCTAACAATAGATACCACAACGCTGTTATCCATGCCGTAGCGAGAGGTAATAGATTTTAAAAATGTAATCTCATCTGCGTCAATTACGCCATCTGCTTTAATTAATTTGCAGAACAATTTCAAAAAAACAATTCTCTCTTCTTGGCTTAAAGATTTTATGTATTCATCACTCATTTTAATCTCCTTGCTCTATTTACTATACTATTTTTAAATTATTTTCAACATGATTTTACATTTTTTTACCGATGCGGTAATATTTAAATCCGGCTTGAAGCAAAATTTTTTCATCTAAAATATTGCGTAAATCAACTACAATCCTTTGGTTCATCAGATTTGCAATTTTTTCCCAATTTAATAGCTTAAAATCATTCCATTCGGTTAAAATTGTCACTACATCGGCTTTTTCTACCGCTTGGTAGGCATTTTCGGCATAAGTTACCTCATTTCCTAACAATGTTTGTGCCGAAGCCATGGCTTTTGGATCATATACGGAGATATTGCGATTATGTTTAAGCATTTCTTTAACGATGTTAATTGCCGGACTTGTGCGACAATCATCTGTGCCGTTTTTAAATGCCAAGCCTAAAACGGCAATTTGGGCCGAATCAGTGGTTGTGTGGCTTAAAATACGTTCAGCCATAGAAAGTTGGCGTTTTTCATTTTCGGCAATGGTTGTATCAATCAGGGGCATAGATATACCGAATTGGTGAGCCATAAATGACATCGCATTGGTATCTTTGGGAAAACAGCTCCCTCCAAAACCTGGGCCGGCACGCAAAAACTTATGTCCGATGCGGCTGTCTGCCCCCATTCCGGCGGCCACTTCATCAATATCGGCTCCGGCTTTTTCGCAAAAATCAGCCAATTCATTGATATAGTTCAATTTTACGGCCAAAAACGCATTAGAGGCATATTTAATTGTTTCACTTGAACGACGGTTTACATAAAGAATCTTTGTTGTTGTAAAATCTTTATACAACTCAGCAATAAGTTTACGAGCCCTTATCGACTCTGTGCCGACAACTATTCGATCTGGCGCAAAAAAATCATGAATGGCAAATCCTTCGCGTAAAAATTCCGGCAAAGATATAACATCAACTTCGGCCTTAGAATTAATCCGCGATATTATTTGTTCTATTTTATCGCCAGTTCCTACCGGCACGGTAGATTTTGTGGCCACGACGGTATATTTGTTTAAAAATTGTGCCAATTCTTCTGCCGCAGCTTCTATGTATTGTAAATCGGCTTCTTTGGTGATAGGATGTGGCGGTGTGCCAACGGCAATAATTATCAAGTCGGCATTTTCAACACCTTCCCGCATGGACGACGTAAATCGCAGATGTCCGTTTTGCAAATTACGTTCAAACAACTCTTGCAATCCGTCTTCATAAATTGTCAGTTCACCGTTTTGCAATTTTTCTATTTTTTGTAGGTTGTTGTCAATACAACATACCTCATTGCCCAACTCGGCAAACCCTACACCCGATGGTAAACCTACATAACCTGTTCCGATAATGGCTATTTTCATAATATGTCCTTATAACAAACGAGAATTATCTATTGCCGCCTTAACAAACGATACAAACAGCGGATGCGGAGCAAACGGGCGAGATTTTAATTCCGGATGAAATTGAACACCGATAAACCACGGATGATCCGGCCTTTCCACTATTTCAGGCAATTCACCTTCCGGTGATAACCCGGTTATGCTCATTCCGGCTTTGTTAAGCATGTCTTTATATTTTATATTTACTTCATAGCGGTGGCGATGACGTTCGGATATTTCATCAGTGCCATAAATTTGTGCCGCTTTGGAATCTTTCTTCAAGCGGCAAGGGTAGGCGCCCAAGCGCATAGTTCCGCCCAAATCACCGTCTTTGTGGCGAATTTGTTTTGCTCCGTCTTTATTCCATTCCGTCATTAATCCGATTACAGGTTCGCAGTTTTCATCAAGCTCGGTGGTGTTGGCGTTTTTGATGCCGCATAAATTACGCATTGTTTCGATAACGGCCATTTGCATTCCAAAGCATATACCTAAGAAAGGAACTTTATTTTCACGGGCATATTTAACGGCGTTAATCATTCCTTGTGTGCCTCGTAGGCCAAATCCTCCAGGGACAAGAATGGCACTAACGTTGTTTAAAATTTCATCAGGATTTTGTGTTTCCAAAGTTTCGGCATCAATCCATTTAATTTTTACTTTATAATGATTAGCGATGCCACCGTGTATTAAAGCTTCGTGCAAAGATTTATATGCTTCCAACAACATCATATATTTGCCGACAACCGCTATTCTGACTTCGCCTTCCGGAGATTTGAGAATATCGACGATTTTTTGCCATTTGCTCAAATCTGTCGGTTTATCGTATGGCAGATTAAAATGTTTGCACACCTGTCTATCAATTCCTTCGGCCGAATATGCCAACGGAACCTGATAAATACTGGCGGCATCCAAAGCGGTGATAACATTTTCTTCTTTGATGTTGCAAAACAAAGCTAATTTGCGTTTTTCGTTTTCCGGTATAGCCATTTGGGTGCGACATAAAATCATATCCGGCTGAATACCGTATTCCTGCAATTTTTTTACTGAGTGTTGCGTTGGTTTTGTTTTGAGTTCTCCGGCAGTCGGAATATATGGTAACAATGTTACATGAATAAACATTGTGCGCTCACGTCCTAATTCATAAGCAACTTGTCTGATGGCTTCCAAATATGGCTGACCTTCAATATCACCAACCGTACCCCCGATTTCACACAACACAAAATCTTCATCGGTAATATCTGATAATATAAAGTCTTTAATTTCATTTGTAACATGAGGAATAACTTGAATAGTTGAACCTAAATAAAATCCGCGACGTTCTTTTTCAATAACGCGTGAGTATATTTTCCCGGTGGTAATGCTATCAGTGCGTTTGGCCGGCACGTTAGAAAATCGCTCATAATGTCCTAAATCTAAATCGGCCTCTGTTCCATCATCGGTAACAAATACTTCACCATGTTGACAAGGATTCATTGTGCCCGGATCAACATTCAAATATGGATCAAGCTTGCGCAGACGAACTTTATATCCGCGTGCTTGCAAAATTGAAGCCAATGAGGCAGAAGTCAGCCCTTTACCCAAAGAAGATACAACTCCTCCGGTAATGAATATAAATTTAGAATTAGGGTTTAAGGTATTATCAGACATATATTTTTCCTTTTTCAATATTCCATAAAAAGCGACAAAGGCACTCTGTAAAAAGTGCCTATATGTCGGTCAAACTACGCAAAACTTACTCCGCAACAGGAACTTCCGGCTCGTCCTGTTCTTGCTGTTGCGCTTCGGATTCCATCGATTCGCCGGCAATTGCTTCAACCGATTCGTTATTGGATTCAGGAGCGACTTCTGCTGATACGGTAGTGTTTTCAATCGGTGTGGAAACCGTATTTTCTTCCGCATCAGGAGTATTTTGAGCATCCAAAGTGTTAACATCAGCATTTTGTTCTGCCGGTATGGTATTTTCGGCAACAGCATCTACAATAGATGTTCTTTTAACTTCTACACGACTGAAATAAATGGATATAGCCATACTCAATGCAAAAAACAGAGTTGCTAAAACAGCGGTCGTGCGGGTTAAAATATTGCCTTTACCGCGAGCGCTCAACAAACCGCCTATTCCGCTGTCACCACCCAATCCGCTCAATGCACCGCCGTTAGAACGTTGCAATAAAATAACCGCTACTAAAAAGATAGCTACAATTAACTGTAAAACCAACAATACAGTACCCATTATAATCTCCCTTACTTACAAACATTTTTAGCAATATTAATAAAGTCATCGGCTTTCAGACTTGCACCACCGATAAGTGCTCCGTCAACATCCGGCAAAGAAAGTAATTCTGCGGCATTATTAGGTTTAACCGAGCCGCCGTATAATATGCGCATTCTGTTGGCTACGGCAGTGCCCAATTTTTTAGCCAAAGCTTTGCGAATAGCAGCATGAACTTCCTGAACATCTGCCGAAGTTGGCGTTTTTCCTGTTCCGATAGCCCAAATAGGTTCGTATGCAATTACTGTATTTTTTGCAGTTGCATCGTTTGGCACGGAACCTTCTATTTGAGATTGGCAAACTTTAATTGTTTCACCGGCCTCGCGTTCTTTTTCACTTTCTCCGATACAAATAACCGTGTTAAGTCCGGCATTATGAGCCGCAACGGCTTTTTTGCACACCAATTCATTACTTTCAAAATGATCAACACGACGTTCGGAATGACCGATAATGGCATAACCACATCCCAAATCGGTTAACATTAAAGGACTTATATCACCAGTATGTGCACCTTTTTCGGCAAAATGAACATCTTGGGAACCTAATGCGATTTTGGACCCACGCAAGCATTTTTTGATTAGGCCTAACAATGTGAAAGGCGGACAAATCAAAAAGTCGCAGTTGAATTTATTGGCTTTAACTTCGGTAGCAATCGCTTGTGCCAAAGCAGTTCCATCTTTGCTCAGACAATTCATTTTCCAATTACCGGCAATAAGTTTTTTTCTTATCATAATGTAAACCTCATACTAAAAAATATACAAACTTAGACTCTATTATCACACTAAAAAATAATTTTCTACAAAAAAAGCAACTTAGCCACTATTTTATTATGTGGTAAAAATCAATTTAAAAATTGCTTTTATTAATTATATTTCTATAATAGGGGAGAAAATAATTTAAACAGGATGTTAAGATGATTAATAAATTTGCGAAAATGCACAATAGTTTGTTTACCAAAATTGTATTATCGGTAACGGCACTGAGTTTTATGTCTTTGTTCGGTGTTTCCGGTTATATTAACACCGCTAACAGTAACAAAACGGTTATTAAAGTTGACGATATAGCCATCACACAAAATGAGTTTGCCTTTATGTTGCAACACGAGTTAACCGCCTTAAAAAACATAAATATAAATATGGATGATGATGAAGAACAAAAAGCGCAAGTTATTTTAGGGTTGGCGAAATCTAAGCTAAATGATGCTATTATTGAAAATACTATGCGTAAATATAATATAGATTTTACGGAAAATTTAATCAGAGAAATAATCTTCAATATGCCGCAATTCAATAACAACGGCAAATTTGATAGAGAGCTGTATAATTGGTTTTTGAGCCGCTCCGGAAAGACTGAGGGAGATTTGATTGCCGAAATCAAACGCAATGTTGCGCGCAAGGTTATTTTGGATTCGCAAGTGGCTTATGCCAATGTTCCGCAGGTTTTGCAGGCACAAATGGAAAAAGTGTTGGGTCAACGACGGACATTTAAATTTGCAAAGTTGATTTATAATGATACTAAGATTACGCGTGAGCCAGATCAGGAAGAGTTAGATGAGCTCTATGATTCTATGGAAGCAGAGTTTATGGTTCCAGAGGTTCGTAATGTTACTGTAATGTATTTGTCGCAAGATGATTTATTAAACAAAATAGAAGTATCGCCGGAAGAAATTGAAGCCTACTACAAAGAAAACATAGAGCAATTTGAACAACCGGAACAACGCGGCGTTTTACAAATGGTTTTCACATCCAAGGAAGCTGCCGATGTTGCTTATGCTAAGTTAAAGCAAGGAAACGATTTTACAACGGTTGCCGCCGAAAACGGGCAGAGCGTGGAAGAAACTGATTTGGGCAATGTTAGTGTAAACGATGTTGCGGAAGAATTGGCAGATGTTATTTTTGCTTTGTCTGAGGGGGAAATTTCCGAAGTTACAAATATTGCCGACAGTTGGCAGATTTTGAAAGTAACTTCCATTACGGCTCCGCAAAAAACGTCTAAGGAAGAAGCAAATAAACAAATTATTGCCGAACTTCGTCAGGATAAAGTATATGATGATAGCTATGAAATAATTGCTCAGATTGAAGATAAATTGGGTGCCGGAGTGACTTTGTCTGAAATTGCTGCTGCTTATGAAGTTCCGTTAATCAAAGTTAAAGCTTTAACTGAGGAAGGAAAAGCAGAATCTGTTGATGATAGTTTGCAAGGAGTGTTGAATACTGCTGATTTTATTGAAGCCGCTTTTTCCTATAACGAGGGAGAAATAAGTCAAGCCGTTGAAACAGATGGCGGAATTGCTGTTGTGCAAATAGATGAAATAATCGATCAACATAAATTACCGCGTGAAGAAGCCGATGAAAAGTTAAAAGCTTTGTGGGCTGATTATGAACGTAACGCAATTGTGCAGGAAACCGTTGAAAATATTCAGCATGATTTTGATGCCGGAGATGATGTATCAACAGTCGCCAAACGCTATAATCTGACAGCTAAAAACACTATGCCGGTAACTAAGGGAGAGTCTTTGGATAATCTTTCGTTTAAGGAAATGGAAGACTTGTTTACGGCTGCTAAGAACGAACCGCAGATTATAAAAGCAGGGGATGACTACATTATTGCCGAAACCACCAATATCTATGATGATTCCAAATCATTGAGCGATGAGGACAAAGCTTTTTTGAATCAAGCATTATATGCGGAAATTACTCACGAGATGTCCGAGGCATTATTAAATGATTATGCCAAAGATTATAAAATTGAAGTAAACTATAATCGTATGGGATTAAGCGAATAATGAAAGTCGTATTTATGGGAACGCCGGACTTTGCTGTGCCGGCGCTCCGCCGTTTGATCAGGGAACATAACGTTATTTGCGTTTATACCCGTGAGCCAAAGCCGGCGGGTAGAGGAAATAAGTTAAATAAAACTCCTATACATTTATTGGCAGAAGAAAACGGCATAGAAGTTCGCACCCCTAAAACATTGCGAAATGTTGAGGAACAGCAGAAGTTTGCGGATTTGAAAGCCGATGTTGCGGTGGTGGCTGCTTACGGTCTGATTTTGCCTAAGCCTGTTTTAGAGGCTTGTCCGTTAGGGTGTTTGAATATTCATGCTTCATTATTACCGCGTTGGCGTGGTGCAGCACCAATACAAAGAGCTATAGAAGCCGGAGATACACAAAGCGGAGTTACAATTATGCAGGTCGCTGAGGGACTGGATACCGGAGATATGTTGCATAAAGGAATAGTGGCAATTTCTCCGCATACTGACGGTGAAGAATTGCACGATAAATTAGCAGTGCTTGGTGCAGATTTAATTAGTGATGTTTTGTCAGATGTAAAAAAATATTCTCCGCAAAAACAAGATGATGCTTTGGCCTGTTATGCGCAAAAAATAGATAAAGCCGAGTGCTTGCTGGATTTTACACAGTCAGTAGATGCTCTTTATAATAAGATTCGTGCTTTCAGCCCATATCCGGCAATGTATTTTGAGTATAACGGCGAAAGATTTAAGATTATACGAGCAGAAAAAGGCGACGTTTCTCTGCCTGTCGGAACAATCAAACAAGCAGGCAATGAGTTACATATTGGGGTTAGCGGTGGTTCGTTGAATATTACGCAAATTCAGCGTCAGGGCAAGCGAACAATGAGTATTGCCGAGTTGCTGAGAGGATATAGTTTTAAATAAGATGTATTTATGTCATACTCGAATAACAACCGTATTTTGCGCATTTTTCATAAAAATGTTTGACTTTTAAGTTTTTTATGATATAGTAAAGACAAGATAAGGTAACTTGTCTGGGGTTTGACGACCTCTTTTAGCTTCGCCTTATGGGCGTAAAAAATCCAGCTGTGGCTGGAAGGTTGCGGAATAGGTTATATGCGAATACGCAACACTATTTAAGCTAAAATAGTCGTCAACTTCCGGCCGCCTTTATCGGGCGGTGTCGTTTTTATTAGTGATTTAGTTAAATGAAAGGAAGTTTACTATGAGAAACTTAAAAATAAAAAATAATGATTCTCTCTCCCGCAAGGGGCGAGGGAGCCAATCCGGACGTTCAATGATAGAGATGTTGGGCGTTCTTGCCATCATCGGCGTTTTATCGGTAGGCGGAATCGCCGGATACAGCAAGGCGATGATGAAGTATAGAATTAACAAAACTATTGAGCAAATAACTCTCATCGCCGGTAATGTGCGGACTTTTTTTGCTCCTCAGGGAAATTATGCGGGATTAGATTTGTCAACAGATACAGGAAAAGCAATTATTCAAAAAGCAAAGTTAGTGCCGGATGAAATGTTGATATTTGATAGATCCACAGGAAAAATTACCGGCATGACAAGTGCTTTTGGAGAAAGTATAAATAGTTTTGGAGCAATCGATAAAAGTGAGGGAATATTTGGTGGAGATAATAAAGCTTTTGGTATCTGGTTTACTAATATTCCTGAAGAAGCCTGTGTAGAACTTATCACATATGATTGGACTTCTGCCGGAGTAAAAATAATAACTTCACCTGACGTTGATACAAAATATCAATATTTACATGTTCCGGTTGACATTGATACATCAGTGAAATTTTGTGAAGATGGTCATTCATTTTTGGGTTTATTATTTGATGTTGATGCCAACTCAACTTATTGGACTGAATAATAATTAGGCGAACGTTAAGGAAATTAAAACCGCCGCCCGAAAAATCGAGCGGCGGGAAAGGAGAATGAAATGATGAAAAGTATGAGAGATTATTCTTAAAATATAACTATGTTTGATATTGTTGAGCCACGATTTTTGCTTTCAAAAGAGGGTTCAGGGCATTTTGTCGGGTATGTTCGCCACTTTTTGCACCATATTCTTCAGGATAACTCTTGGCAAAATCTTTGCAAAAACTATTCAGAGCACTTTCTTTACTGATATCCGGATTATCTTTAACCGTTAAATCTATGTATTTTTTCATAACCATATTTAACTTATCGTTAGTAGAAAGATTATGGTTCAATATTGCATGCCCCATACCTACGGTTGCCCCTAAATTTATACTGGTCGGGTTAACCCGTAAATCCTTACCCTTACGTTCAACAAACGTACGTTGGTCGTGAGAATCCATAATTGCCTCGTGAGCCAGTCGAACCAATTCCTTTTTATCAAAAGCGGCATTGTTCAACTTCATCATAAAGCTCAAGCCTTCGGAAGGTTTATTATCAATCATGGCACACCTCCATCCTCATAATTATATCTTATAGCTTAAATATATCACATTTGTAACAAAAATGCAACAATTTTTTTAATAATTTCTTTCAATGATATATTTTGCTAAAAGCTGGAGATTTTCGGCCTTTGCACCAAATTTTTCTATTTCTTCTATTGCTTCATTGGTTAATTTTTTTGCTTTTTCGCGCGCTTTTTCTATACCATAACAAGCAACATATGTAAATTTATTCTGCGATTCGTCTTTATGTAAAGTTTTGCCCACTACTGATTGATCACCGATTCTATCTAAAATATCATCGGCAATTTGAAAAGCCTGACCTATTTTACGCGAATAGCTTACAAGAGTTTTACGGTCTTCCAAATCGGCCTGTCCCAAAACGGCTCCTGCTTCGCAGGCATAACGCAGCAAACGACCGGTTTTCATTTCTTCCAAACGCGCTATAATTGATTTATTTTCTGTATCATCAGCAGAAGAAACCGCGTAAATATCTAATGTTTGTCCACTAACCATGCCGCCGAAAGCTCCTGCTGCATCAGAAAGCAACTGCACCAAAGTCAAGCGAATTTCCGGCCGAATTATCAACGCTTGCGAAAGATAGCTAAAAGCATATGTTAACAGACCGTCTCCGGCCAAAATTGCGGTTGCCTCATCAAATTGCTTATGGCAAGTCGGTTTTCCGCGACGCAGGTCATCATTATCCATTGCCGGCAAATCATCATGAATCAAAGAATATGAGTGAAGCATTTCCAAAGATGCCGCTGCCGGAAAAGATGTGTCATAATCCACTCCAAAAAGTGCGGCACACTCACACAGCAAATATGGGCGTAAACGTTTTCCACCGTTCATAACCGAATATTTCATTGCTTCAATCACTCTATTTTCCGCGCCTTGCACCGGAGAAAAACAAGCAGCTAAATCTTGATTAAATTTTTGAGAAAATTCTGTTAGTGTTTTTACAATATCTGTCATTATTATTCTTCTATTTTATCTAATGGTTCCGTATTAATAGTACCATCGGATGCAACATTTATTTTTTCTATTTTCAGCTGAGCGTTTTTGAGCTTATCTTCGCAAAATTTTTTCAGTGTTGTGGCTTTTTCATACGCATCAACGGCGTCATCAAGTTTTATTTTACCGGCTTCAAGTTCACGCACAATATTTTCAAGTTGAGACAACGCGTCTTCAAAAGTCAGTTTAGTAAAGTCAAATTCTTTCATTTATTTTCTCCTATGTTGAGATTATGTTTATTAAAATTGTTTGACAACCACATTTTGCTACTTATTAAACTATTTATTGAGTTTTTTTATGCTTTTGATATATGTTTTTTGTGCGATAAAGAACTATTTTATTTGGTGTCTATGATGTTTTTTTCATAGTTTTATTCCTGAAAAGTCAAGGTCCTGCCCAATATTTTAAGGCAGGTCTTGACGAATTAAAAAATAAGTTTTATAATGTCTCGTAATGCGAAAAAGTGAAACATAAAAAAAGCAGGTTTGTATGGAAAGCGAAAAATTAAATTTTGCAGTTGATTACAGCAATATAAGCGTATTTAAGGATTATAACATTAACGATTTGCAATACCCGTTAGTTTTATCTGTTCCTCATAGCGGAACATACTTCCCGCCGGAATTTTTAGCACAAGTAAATAGTGATGAAAAAACTATGCGTCATAACGAAGATTTGTTGGTGGATGAGCTGCTTGAACCAGCGATTAATGCTGGGATTCCGACTATAAAAATGCTTGTATCGCGCACGTTTATTGATTTGAATCGTGATCGCTTGGAACTTGATCCGACAATGTTTTATAACTACCCGCAAAACAAAGATATTTTATATGACAAACATTGTAGAGTGGGGCTTGGCGTAGTGCATCGCATAAACTATAAGCGCGAACCTTTGTATAAAGGATTGCTTGATTATAATGAGGTGCAAAAACGTTTGCAAAATGTTTATGATGTATATCATGCTCGATTGCAGAAAATTATAGATAAATGTTTGCGAAAATTTGGATTTTGCTTAGTGCTTGATTGCCATTCAATGCCATCTAAGATTTGTTCCATAATAGATGATCGCTCCGGTATAGATATCTGTTTAGGCAACCTGTTCAGTCAAAGTTGTCCGCAAGAAATGAGCGATTTTTTCGCTGGTCGTTTTTGGGATAAAAATTATAATGTGGAATTTAATTGTCCTTATTCGGGTGCCTATATAACATTTAATTATTGTCAACCGCGACGTAAAATATATACTTTGCAGTTAGAAATTAACCGCGCGCTTTATGCTGATGAGGATAATTTGCAAAAAAATGACAATTTTTATCAAATGGCTGATGATGTTAGCAATGCCATTATTGATTTTGCTGCAAATTTGCGCCGAAAAGACCTTTTTCACATCTAAACATATTTGATTTTAATAAGAAAAGAAGCAACTGATATACGTCTGTTTTATAAAAAATTAAAAGTCAAATATTTTTTTGCAAAAAAAAACAAGCAAAAACCCCGCTAATTTCCATAAATCAGCAGAGTTACTTTAACATTAAAGAAATCACAATGTTCTTCCACCACGTGATCGCAGAACATTAGTCGGACGTTTAACACCTCTTTTGCGGTTTTTGGTGTATCTGCTGAGTTTTTTATATGGACTTTGCTTTAACCAATTAACAGCTTCATGCTTTGTTGTCCATTGCACTTCGCCATCAATATGATTAAACTTAGCAAACAGTTGATCTTTTTGTTTAAGCAAAATATGAAACAGATTTTTAAAACTGAAATCAGCAACATTTACTTTATCTTTGCTTTCCGCAATGGTTAACGCTTTGTTAGGTAAATCCTGAACTTCGGAGTTCATTAACTCACGCCATGCGGTATACATACTAACGGTATCATCATTCCTCAGCACCACAAACGGATCTCCATAATGACCTCTTCTGCCGCGATGGCCATCTGGATTATAACCGTATTTGATGTCGGAAAGCTGAATTGTCGGCAAAAATTGCAACACATTACCATCATGTTGAACGGTAGCAATGTGTGTGGAATCTTGTTCATCGGCAATCCAAATATGTGCATCAACCGCACCCGGACCGCGTTGACAAACACCAATTGATCCCTTTGGATATTTATTTGTATCGGCCCAAACTGTTTTGCGCATGGAAAAATTATCACAGTTGTTAAAATAATTAATTGTTTGATAGGCAGATGCAAATTTCAAAAAAGACTCTGATATTTCACCATTAATAGCCAAAACATGCTTAACAAATTTTAAACATTCCCCGCCCGGAGCGTTGCGCGGTTTCATATATTGTTTGCACTCATCCGCAATCTGACGACTGAATTCCCCGGTTTTTATACCAATCAAATCGCGAGCATTATATTGCAAATTGTTTTCCCGACCAAAATTGTGAAACGACCCGATATGTAAATCCATCTTGCCCATAATCATTCTTAAATATAAAATATCTTCATCATTAAGTTTAAGAGAATCTGTGTGTCTGAAAGAAGTCAGCGCATCATAATAATCAATTATGGCTTGTTTTACGGAATCTATTTTTGCCCATGTTTTAGAACGTGCACTCAACTTAGATGTATCAATACCGTAGCTTTTAAGATCTAACTGGATTGTGCTCAAACTATCTGCACCGGAAATACCGTCTATGCTGTCAACAGATTGCGACTGTAAAGGAGTATTCTGATTATTTGTAACAGTGGTAGTTATATCCGGCTTAGTATCTGTTACTTCTTGTGCATGCATTTTTTTACCACCAAAAATGGTAGCCACAGATGTTAAACCGATGATTGCCGCTGTTTTAAACTTCATTTTGTCTATCCTCTTACCCCTAATACCTTACTCATTCTATGGTTAGTATAACATATTTATTTTTGCATTGCAAGGCTTTTTTGACAAAATATTCGTATTATTTTATGAAAATATTTTTACTCATTTTTATTTACATTACCTCATAATTAAAAAATTTGCCAACACCATAATTTTTCACTATATGATCAATTTCGGAAATGAAGGACATTATTTCTTGCCCCTTCTTTTAACGATAAAACCTATAAAGCTTGATGAGACTTTCTTTCTGCAAAAAACACCGGACTTCACCCCGGTGTTTTCTATTGGTACGCGCTGAGGGATTCGAACCCTCGACCCACTGATTAAGAGTCAGTTGCTCTAGCCAACTGAGCTAAGCACGCATAATTCTTAAACATTGCCTGTATAATGCAGTAAAATATATTTTGCAATACTTTTTTTATTATTTGTGCAAAAATGTAAACAAAGTATTGCAATCCTCAAAATTTAAAATGTTTGCAATTTGTTTAAACATTTACCAGAATACTTGATAATTTCAATATTACGCAATCACAAATCCGATATCAATCACTCTATTTATATGCCAGATTATTTTGTTACACATATTAGACAAAAAATACTTGCTTTTAAAATTTTTTTGTGTTATTATTGAGCAAATTTTAATATTTATTCACATTTTTAATTTTTCTTATTATGAAACAGCTTAATTCTGCGGAACTTAAAGCTTATCGTTTGAGCGAAAGCTTTAATTTGTGGGAGTTCACGCACGATTCTAAGGCAACGGAAAATAATATTTACAATGTTCCCGATGAACAAGGAATCGCAAAGTTGAAGCTCTTTTGCAATGTTTTGTTGCAACCGATAGCAATGCATTTCGGCAAACCTGTTACCATAGTCAACGGTTTTCGCACACCACGCGTTAATCATTTGTGGAACGGCGCTCCGAACTCTCAACACCTGAGTTGCGAAGCAGTGGATTTTCGCGTCCGAGGCATCAGTCCGAAAGTGGTAACAGAATGGATTGTCAACAACTTGGACTTTGACGTGGTTATGCTTGAATTTTTGCGCTACGACGCTGATTATGCTGGCGAAGCGTGGGTTCATCTATCCTATGTTGATCCTAAAAAGAATCGCAAGCTTAACTTATCGGCAGAAAGCGGACTTCGTGCTCTTAGGCTTTCCAACAACTTCACATTGTGGGAAATGGTTCGCTCGGAAACTGCACATGCCCGCAAAATTTTCAATATCCCTGACGAAGCCGGAATTGAAAAGTTGCGACAAGTGTGTGTGAATGTTTTGCAACCGATACGCAACAGCTTTAACCGCCCCGTGCGTGTGAATTCTGCTTACCGCTCGCCAAAGCTAAACGCAGTGGTTAAAGGTTCCAGTAAAACATCTCAGCACATGCGCTGTGAAGCTGTGGACTTTGAGATTATGGGAATGGACAATTTCAAACTTGCCGAGTGGGTGAGTAAAAATTTGCTCTATGACCAATTGATTCTTGAATTCTATGGTGATGATTCGACAGACCCGAATGATGGCTGGGTTCACACATCGTTTACGGCCACTCGCAAGAATCGCCAACAAGATTTGACCATCAATCTGCGTGGCACAAAATCCGGTTTGCATCAGCACTAAAACCAAAAGACAATCGCCCCTTTTAAATAAAGGGCGATTGTTTTTTATATTCAAATTAACTTATGCGTTCTAATGTTTGCATAACCATTGTTTTTTGCGATTGCGGAAGTTTTTCATCAACCGAAAATTTTTGCAATAAACCTACAATAGCGCTGTTATGCGATTTTTCATTCAAAGCTATTTGTTCCAAATAAAACAAAGCAGCAACAAAAACTTCCTGTTTGGGCGAATATAATTGCTTGGCAATTTCCACATAAGGAGGTGCAATCGGCGCATCAATCGGACAGCTTATATTCATATATTTATTTTGAATATCAATGGCTTCGGCTGCCGAAATATTTTTACCGCGAGATTTTCGACGCTTTTTCTTAAATAAAAACATTAAACTTTTTAACAAATCTTTTTTATTCATCAATTCTTCTCCTCTCTTTAATATAGTTTATAAAATAAAAAAAGAAAAGAATAATTAAAAAATGAATGCGAAAATGTTTGACTTTTAGATTTTTTGTGATAATATAAACACAAGATGAGGTAACTCGTCTGGGGTGTGACAACCTCTCACGATCGTCGTAAGGACGTTAAATAATTTCCGACTTTATGGTTGGAAGATGGGTGAATAAGATAATTCAAATAGCTCATACTATTATCGTGATAGTTGTCAACTTCCGACCGCCTCATAAGGGCGGTATCGTTTTGTAGGTATTTTAATAATGAAAGGAAGTTTACTATGAGAAACTTAAAAATAAAAAATACAGATTGCCACGCTGCGCTCGCAATGACGAAAAATGCACAGAGCGGTCGTTCAATGATAGAAATGCTTGGCGTGCTCGCTATCATTGGCGTTTTATCGGTAGGTGGAATCGCCGGATACAGCAAGGCCATGATGAAATATCGTATTAACAAAACAATTGAGCAAACAACTCTCATTGCCGGAAATGTGCGTGCCTTTTGGGGACCACAGAAGAATTATATCGGGGTGCGTTGCGGTAGTAAAGATGATAGCACTTGCGATGCCTCCGGTTGCTGGGGTGCTTCCGGCGTTAATGCACAAGGAAAACCTACCGGTGCTTACAATGGCTGTCCGATAGTTAAAAAAGCCAAAATATTACCAGATGAAATGATTACTGTAACTGATGGTAAGATTATGTCTATTACCAATCCTTTCGGTGGTGGGGTTACGTTAGGTACAGAAGATAAATCCAAACTCTATGATAATCAGGCGTTTAGTATTTATTACCTTATAAATAATGAAGAAGCATGTATTGAGTTGACAACTCATGATTGGAGCAATGCTAATGTTAAAGCAATATATGTTATGGGAGATTCTGGAGATTACGATGCATTTCTAAAAACTCCGGTAAGCGTTGATAAGGCAGTTGAAGTATGTTCAAAAGCCATAGAAGAGGATTCAGCTCTTTATGACAAAGATAGCATTAATCTGACTTTCTACTTCGATGTTGATGTCAATAGCGAATATTGGAAAAACAGTATTTGGGCAAATTAAAACATGGATAAACCACCGGCGCTCCTCACAAGCGCCGGCAGTTTTTTACAAAGTAGCCTGTTTTAATAGTCTATGTAATACACGCGTTTTTCCTTGCGTGGTGCAGCTTTGGGTTCATCTCCGGCGGCATATCCCAAAATGCAGTGTCCGACACCCTCATATTCACCCTCAATTTCCAAAGATTTAAGAAAATCTTTGTATTCAGGCATTTCAAACTCTTCTTTGGCACGATGAATCCAGCAACTTCCAACGCCTAACGAGTGCGCTGCCAACATCATATTACCAATAACCAAACTGCCGTCATAAATACCAGTAAAATAGCCCTTTTCCGCCAAAACAATTATAACAACCGGCGCACCGTAAAACGGGTCAACACCTTCCTCCCAACCGGCAATTTTGCGATTTATTTCTGCCAATTTATCGCGAATTTCCTTATTTTTTATGGCAACGATGATTGTTTTTTGTTGTCCCATTCCACTTGCGGCATAAAGTCCGGCTTCAATAATTTTTTCTAACTTTTCGGTTTCTACCATATCTGATTTATAGTGGCGAATGCTACGCCGTGTTTTAATATTTTCTAATACTGCATTCATTGTTATCTCCTTGTAAATGTGTGATGTAAATACTGAGTTATTTACCAAAAACAGTATCATAAATATATTGCAAAACTGCACAAAATCAACAAATGCACCGCATATTTTAACTATATTTTTATTTTATTCAGACAAAATATTACAAAAATATTAAATATCTTTGTAAAAGCAAAAAGTATATGGATTTTTGCCGAATGTTGTGATAGAGTTACATTAGTATAGGTTTATCGGAGTCTTTGTATGTATATATGGATATTTCTGGCAACGGTGATGGTGGCACTAAGCTTCCTTAATTTGTCGCAACGACCGGATAAAGATAATACATTGAGTGAAATTAAAGCAGCCTCGGTTGTTAACCGCTTTAAGGCGGAGCATACGGCCATGGTAAAAACTATGGAATGCGAGATTATTAAATCCACCAATAACGATGGCTGGTATACCGTTGATGACCCGCTCAAACCAGTTCCAGTCAAAATGAGTGGAG
Source organism: Alphaproteobacteria bacterium (assembly GCA_017480745.1). Lineage (GTDB taxonomy): Bacteria > Pseudomonadota > Alphaproteobacteria > RF32 > CAG-239 > RUG410. The sequence goes on along the minus strand of JAFUSA010000005.1, from coordinate 28,826 downwards.
AAGGCGCTTTGAGCTTTCCTTATACATCATATACCGATAATCTGCCGGTTGGGTATGCCAACAGTGGCGATTTGACGGTACAACATTATATATATTGCTTGAAAGAGCAGGCAGAGACATCTGAAAATAATGAATTTGTTCGGTGTGATAGAGCAGGGGAAAAAGATTATATTTATGCTGTGTCTTATGCGGCAATTCCTGATGCGTGGCTTTCCAAAAGCTTAGAGGCGACGCCTCTTCCTGTTTTGGTTAACTTATTGTCTAAGTCTTCTACTTCGGCGTCCGGTCGTGTTTATGGTTTGGGGACTTCAACTATTTTCGGGTGGACGGATTGCAGTATTTCAGGGGAAGATACCTTACAATGTAAATTATTGGGAAATAATGCCAAAATAAGTTTGATAGATAATACTATCGGCAAAGGAACGCAGAGTATTCGCTATGATGTTTTGGATGAAAACTCTATTATGTGGACACAAAATGAAAATTTGAAAGATACTTGTGGGGCAAGCGCCTGCTTTTTTGCTTATGACCATATACAACGAGTTTCTGCGGAAAAAGATCGTTGTGATAAACTGATGAATCAATAAATTGATTGGTATGTGGAATAATATAGGGAGAACAGAGATGAATAACAAAAAAATATACAAAACACTTACCGAACGCGGCGGTTTGATGATTGAAGCCTTGGCAATGTTGGGGCTGATTGCAGTGGTTACTCCTACCATGTATAAAAAATCGGCAGAGCGCACGCTGGAAGTTGAAGATATAAATACTGCCGGTGCAATGCGCACATATATCGGGGCAGTTGATGCTTATATTGCCGCTAACTATTCTAATTTAATGGATAAAGATATTCATGCGAGTGATTATATCACTATATCAAACGCAGATTTAGCAGCTTATTTACCGTATAATTTCCAAGCAGGTTCGCTTTACGAATTCGGTGAGCCTGTGGCTAAAGTATATCGCCGTAGTAATAACCTGACAGCGTTTGTGGTTTATCCGGCAAAATCAGATGCAGCTAAGGGTATAGGACAAGAACGCACAGCGCGTATTGCTGCGTTGGTTGGTTCTAACGGCGGATATATTACAGGTACTTCAGGTGGTGTTAAAGCACGAGGTATCGGTGGTATTTGGAAGTTAGAAGGAGAAAACTATACCAATGTATTTGGAGGCACAGCCGCGGCGGAGCCTAATGTATATTCTATTGTTATTTCGTCTTCAAATGTTGTAAATGGAGAAAATCTTGGGGAAGAGGGAGAACAAACAAAGTTCTTGCAACGTACCAAAGAAAACGGTGAAAATCAGGAATGGCGTAATACTATGCGCACCGATTTATATATGGGCGGAAATCAAAACACCTCTACGGGGCTTGATGATGATGGCGATGAAACTAAATCACAAACAAAATATAGCATTCGCAACATAAACAGTTTGATTGTTGGAGCCGAAAAAGTTACGGACGGTGAAGGCAATGAAATGGATTATGGTTTGTTTATCAATAAAACCGGTACCAACCCAAATGCTTTCATCGGTGGAACATTGGAAGCTGCTTTCAATGAGGCAAACAACAAAGCAAGATTTCTTGTCAGCGACGGCGATATCGATATGAATGAGCATGTTACAACTGATAACATAAGTGGGTTATACAGTACTGCTCCGGGTGAGATAACCGTTTCAGTTGATGGTAAAGTTAGGGTAAATGAAGAATTGATAGCCAAACAGGTTGATACGGGAAAAGTTCGCGCTACCGAATTTGAAGTTGGCTCGGATAAAATTGATGACACTAACAAATGGCTCAAAGTTGATGCCGAAGGCATTCAAGTAAACGGTATGGTTCAACATAACGGTACATTACCGACTATTTATACCACTGCCGGCATCACTAACGGCAATGTGGAGATTAAAACCAAGAATGATAGCGATAGTAGAGGTAATGAGTTTGTTTTGAATGACAGTGGAACATCTCGAACAGCCGGCCTTAAATCGACCGGACAAAATACCTATTATGGAATATCTACCGAAGCAACAGATGTCAGTGGCAAAACAACAGGTCATGTGGCGTTGGAATCCGGAGATTGGAAATTGCAAATCAGCGGTTCGCAAACAGCTTCAGCCGATAATAAAGTTATTACGGCAGAATTCGGTGATAGTGCCAAAATTAATACAGCCCCATCATACAATAAAGCAACCAATAGGTGGGAAATGCATGATAAAACCGGAGATAACGGAGCAAAAGCCGGTACGGTATTTGTTCGCAAAGGTATGTTAGATGTAACCGGTGACAAAGCTCAAGATAGGGGAACAAATAATAAGCCTACATCAACTAATGCGGCAGATGACGGCACCGGTATTGTTATGGCGAACCGTTTTGTTGCCAATAATTTGGATAAAGATGGTAATTTGGTAAAAGTGCCGGATTTATTAACATCTTCTGCACGTACTACCTATGGTAGCGGTGACAATCGCTATGATACCTATATGGTTAATCCGGCTTATACGTCTGTAATGAATGATATTAAGTTGACTACCCGCGGTGGAGCCCGCCTGAGTGATATTTTGCCGGACTTCATCACCAAGGGGATTTATGTGGCAACGAATAGTAAAGATGAAGATACTTCACTAACATTCAATGAATCAAACTTATCAGCACAACTTGATTCTCTTGGTAAAGCTGGTGATGGCTCTCTTACTTCAGATGATAACTATGCTTCACCATATACTGGTGTAGTTCCGGCACCTCCTTGTCCTCCGGGATACAGCCGCGTGATTACGGTTACTCCGTCCAGTTTCCAAATGGCGCAGGCTGGTAGCCTTAATTTGAGCAATACCAGCAAGCCATATGTGGAAAATAAGAACTTGGCAAATGCTCCGTCCACTTTGGTTGAACCGGAATATAATGCACTGGAATTAAAGTCTAAAAACAGTGGAACAATTTCCGGCGGTAAGATAACTATTGAGGATGTTACTCCACCTATTTCGAACAAAAACGTTAGCATAAATAATGCAACATTAGCTGATAATATGATGAAACTTTCTCATAACAATAAGGATGTTTATGTATTATCTGCTGACCAAGTTGATGGTAAACACCACCTCAAACCATTAGTATTTCAACAAAGTACATGGTTAAAGTCTTTGGTGGTACCGATTAAAACAGGTAAGAGTTCGTCTTACGGCAATGTTCCTCCTGGAGGTTATACCCGCGGTTGGGCCGTTTTAATGGGCTTTTTGTATCCTGCAAATGAATACACCAAATTTACTAAAACGTTAAAGATAGATTTATCCGGTAATGCTTATTGGAACATCTTTCCTGTTAAGAAATATACCTTAGAGGGATATGCTACCACTTATTGTTATTTTGACCGCGATAATGCGTTTGGTGATTTCAAATTAGGTTATGACAATTATGTTGATAAATATGATGTGTTTGAAAATACCACAGATTTTAAGCCATACAATAAAGCTTATCGTCAAAACTTAAACGATCCGTCGCTTAAATATGACGAGTTGTGGTAATCAATACTTGAAAAACAAAAACACCGGAATAAAATTCCGGTGTTTTTTGTTGGTGCCGCTTGCGTGACTCGAACACGCGACCAACTGATTACGAATCAGCTACTCTACCACCTGAGCTAAAGCGGCTTAACACTGCATAGATAAAACACTTTGTTTTAAATTGCAAGCACTTTTTTTAGATGGTGTGATAAAATACTTTTTGCAAAGCGATCCTCTACACATGTGAACATTTGCTAAGCTCTTCAAAAGAGCCTGTTGTTTATTATTTTTCCGGTTTATAAACTTTTAATCCGCGAGCAACATATTCGCGCAATACTTCTTCTCCGGTCTGTGGTTCAATGTTGCCGTAAACGGTTATATTACGTTTTTTGAACTCATCAAGCCAATTTGGTTTGAACCCTTCATCAAATCCGGTTATGGCTTCAACTATGTGCGACGGAACTCCGTAATATACTTCTTTTATTCCAGACCACATGATACCACCCAAACACATAATACATGGTTCTGATGTAACATATAAACGTAAAGAATATGACGATAAATCGTATGTGCCTAATCTTTGCTCGGCAGCCTTTATGGCATTCATTTCAGCATGATTATGACTGCAATTTCCCGACACAACACTGTTTGCTTCTTTGGCGACCAAATTTCCGGCAGAATCATAAATTGCCGCTAAAAACGGCCCAGAGCCGGAATTTATGTAATTTTTCAATTCATCTTGCAAACCGATAATTATCCTTTTTGCCTCTGCTAATTTAGAGGTATTTATTGTTTCGTTGGCAATAATTGCGGAAGTATTATTTTTATTCATTTATCAAATTATCCAATTCAACTATGGCTTCGTCAATCAGTGCGCTTTTATCGGCTTTTTCAATGTAATTGTTTATGGCTTTTTTAGCAATTTCTACCGATATTTTACTTGCTGAAAGATTAACTTCATAACGAGCCTTTTCAATATTTTCTGCCATTCGGCGTTCTGCTTCGGCTTTTTTTGTGCGCAAGTTATTTTCCAGCTTGGAAAGTTCCGCTTTTTTTATGTTTTGTAAATTTTTGTCAGCAATATCAATTATTTGCGCAATTTCATTATCAACATTAACAAACTTACGTTCATAATCGGCCAACAATTTTTGCGCATCATCTCGCAATTCTGTTGCTTCGTTAATATCATCAACAACTCTTTGAATACGATTTTGCAAGGAATTTTTGATAATACTATATAAAGGCTTTGCCAAGGAACTTATTGCCAAAACAAAAGCCACTGCCAACCAAAACTCAACTTCGGTATAGAAGGGTTCACTCGGCAAACTTGATATAGGCAAATCGGCAGAAGAATTTAACGCTCCGCTAACATTTTCCGCCGCATCTATAATGGCATTTTGTGTGGCATCAAGCAAATTACCATCATCACTGATAGTTTGCTTGATGGAGTCTTCAATAAATTCTTCGCCCATGGCTATCTCTTTTTGCTTATATTTGCTATATCTTGCTTGCTAATATGCGAAAATCCCAATTTTTGCACAATATCAAAAGATAAATCTTGCGCAATAATTTCTATTTGTTGCATTGTTTCTTTCTTTTCTTTGGCAACAAGCAACTCACTGTCGGCAATCTTTTTGCCTAACTTTATTGCAGATTTTCTTTCGGCCTCATCCAAATAATTTTTTAGTTCGGATTTTCCGGCTTCTATTTGCTTTTCTGCCACATTTTTAGCCTCATTCAGAGCATTGTTGTATTTATCCAAAGATTTTTGCGCCTGTTTGTTCAATTTATCCGCTTTTTGAATAAAGTCGTCAATTTTGCGCTTGCGCTGTTCTTGTATATCGGCGATTTTCGGTGTTATAAAATTAGCCAATACCGCCCATAAAAAACAAAAACAAACTATCAGCCAAAAGGCTTGAGATAAATATGTTGCAAAATCTAATTGAGGCATTAATTATCCTTTGTTCGCTTAGAAAAAGATGATTAAAATAGCTACCACAAATATATACAGCGCAATAGATTCGATTGAACCGAAACCAATGTATCCGAAAGTGGTAACATCTTTCTTAACTTGCGGATTGCGGCCGACCGTTTCAATTAATGTGGTCCACAATTTTGTCAACCCCCATACGCCGGCAGAAAGTGCCAATGCACAAATAGAAGCCGCAATATAGTTGAAGGCTTTGTTTTGAATAATCTCATTTTCCATAATTTAATTCCTTTCTGTTAAAATTTATTCCTCATCACTGATTGACTGGCTTAAATAAACACAGCTCAATACCGTATATATATAAGCTTGCAGCAAAGTGATAAATAATTCAAACATTATAATGCACATATCCGCAATTAACGGTATGAAACCGAAGAATTGCAGCATAACAATAAATGTTCCGAAAACTTTAAGCATAATATGTCCTACCGACATATTAACCGCCAAACGAATAGTCAGGCTGAATGGCTTTGATAGCAAAGACAGTATTTCAATCGGGGTTATTAACGGAGCCATAATAACCGGAACTCCGTGCGGAAAAAAGGTATGAAGATATCCCCATCCGCGCCGCTTTATTCCGAAAATTATATTTAATATAAGAAACAGCAATGACAAGGCACCAACTGCGGCAATGTGTGATGTGAATGTGAAACTGTATGGAAATAATCCCAGCAAATTACCGCAAGCAATGAATGTAAATAACGTAAAAATTAAAGACACATATTTGCTACCGTCTTTACCTAAATTTTCCCCGACAATACCTTGCACAAAATCATAAACAGCCTCTGAAATTGCCTGTCCCATATTCGGGACTATTGCCCGCTTACGCAGGCATAAACTCATGAATGTTATGATAAACAATACCGTAATAACCATACACAGCGATGAATTAGTAAAAGATATGTCGTAACCATTAATATCCCATGGTATGATTTTTTTTATGGCAAACTGTTCTAATGGATTTTCCATTGCACTAATCTTCTTTCATATCTTTATCTATTTTAACCGCTGCTCGATAAGCATTTAAAACTCCGGCTGCAACGCCAAACACTATCATAACAATCATTATTATAGGAAGCGTATTTAGCAAGTTATCCAACAAATATCCTATACATGTAGCAACAATAAGAGGTGAGAGCATCTCTAACGTTATTTGTAAAACATTTATAAAAACTACCCTTTGCGGTGAAGGATTTGTCGCACTTAAATGTTTATTTTTTGCTTTAACAATACGCTCATCCAAATCATGAATATCTTGCGGAGTTTCAGACATATTCAGAAACCTTATTTTTGTAAACGTAAAAGGCGACTTTCTATATAATTTTTAACTTCATCGTATCCGCGCGCCCCGTATATAATTTCATTACCGTCAGCTCCGGAAATCATAAAGGCCGGAGTTCCCTGTATTCCGAGTCTTGTCATCGCGTCTTGTCTTAAACTTACTATATCGCGCGCAACTGCGTCATTACCGATACAACGTTGGGCTTCGTCATAACTCAAACCATATTCGGCAGCATATTGAAACAAACGCTCGTTATCCGTATCCTGCCACCAAGAACGTTGTTCGGAAAACATGTTGTCAACAAAAGAAGTATAATTTTCATAAGTCATACATTCAGAAAGCATAGCAACTTTCATCGATTGCTTGTCCAAAGGAAAATTAACAAATACGACGCGTAACAAACCTTTATCCATAAAATCACGTTTTAGTTTGGGCATGGTATCTAAATGAAAATCTGCGCAATGCGGACAGCCGAAAGAAGAAAATTCATACATTGTTAACGGCGCTTTTTCAGAGCCTTCGGCAAATTTATAGGAAACATTGAGTGCAATATCTTTCGGCAAAACCGAGGCAATCCCATTCATTTCCGTGGCCTTTGCTTCTTGCGGTTTCAAAAAAATTTTGCCGTCTTCATAAACAAAACCTTTATAATTGAAGTAAAATATCGCAGAAACGAAAAACGCAATCACCAACGTCAGTGTATTACTTATTTTTTTGATAATCTCTTCCAAAATCAGTCTCCTATTTTCTGTTATCACACATCACCGCTTTGCCCAATTTTTCAAGAATATCTCGCAAATCAGGATTATTTATGTCTTTTATTTGCTGAATAATATAATTTTGTTCTTTTTCGGATACAAGGATTTTTTTTATCTTATCACTGGATTTTTTGGTTGCTCTGAAAATGTCAGGATTTCCGTTTTGCAATATTTTTATTTTGGCAAAAGCCGAATATCCTAAAAAAGCATTTATTTTTTCTAAAATTTTTCGTTCTTTTTGCTGAATTTCCATTGCAAAAGCACCACTTGGCACAAGAAGGGTTAAACTTCCATCAGTTCGTTCGTTTTTGCGAAAAGTTACTTTTTGCGGCAAACTATATTGCGTCATATCCTCACCGACAATATCTTGCCAGTTTTTCAAAAGTTCCAACAATAAATAATTTTTCGGGCCCAAAATTTGTTTAACCAAAGGCATAATAGTTTGTGCCACATTAGTTAAATCATTTAGGGTATGTTCTTTGTTGATTTTAATTTCATTCTTCATCTTCTTTTTCCTTTTTGCAACCTAAACTTCCAAGAGGATGTTTTTGTTGTATGGTTTTAAGAAGTTTTTGTTTAAAAATATGGGTATAAATCTCTGTTGTTCCGATACTTTCGTGTCCGAGCATCTTTTGCACGGAGCGTAAATCGGCATCATTATTGATTAAGTGTGTGGCAAACGAGTGCCTTAACACGTGTGGCGTGATCCGTGATGGATAAATACCGCATTCGGCGGCTAATTTTTTCAAATCTTTATAAAAAGCGTCGCGTGTTAAATGTCCGTCCATAGCGACAACAGAAGGAAAAAGCCAAGGTGAAGATGAGTTTTTTTTAATAAATTCATGGCGAACTTCTTTATATTGTGCTAAAATCATTTGTGTGTGTTCGGCTATTGGTATGATTCTTTCTTTACTGCCTTTGCCAAGCACCGTAATTAATCCTTTTTCATTGTTTACGGCGTTATTGGGAAGCCCGACCAGTTCAGAAACACGCAAACCGGTTGCATACATCAGCTCAATCATTACGGCTATTCGCCTTATGCGATAGTCATTGCTTTGATTTGCCGTGTTTATTAAGTCTTTGATTTCTTCAATGCTTAAAAATTTAGGCAAAGGTTTTTCTTGTTTGGGTGCCGTGATATTTGATGCGGGGTTATCGGCAATTATTTTTTCCGAATATAAAAATTTGCAAAATTCACGTACGGCAGATAGTTTACGAGCAATAGTTTTGGGTGTGAATCCTCTTGTATGCAAGTCTTGCAAAAAATTTTCAATATCGGCTTTATGGATAGAATCTTTTAATCCCAAGTTGTTAAATTGCAAAAATTGCTCTAAATCACGTTCGTATGCCGCAATAGAATTCTGTGCGGCGCCTTTTTCCGCCGCCATCATTTGTAAAAATAACTCTATTTGCCGGCCGAGCATAATTATTCTACACTTACGTTAATGTCCTGCGTTACATGCTCAACCGGGACTTGAATATCTTGCAGCATAATGGCACAAATCCCTAAAATTACAGCCAATCCGATGGCATATAGCGCAACTTTAAGGTTACTTTGTCTTGAATATGAACTGTTGAATCCGCTCTTACGCATAATTTTCCTCATAAGTTGTTAAAAAGATATTGATTATATATTAACAAGGTTATATACTAAGGTCAATAGTTAAAAACAAAAAAAGATAAAAATGAAAATGCCTAAAATAGATAAAATAATTTTGCTGGTAGGACTTATGGGAAGTGGTAAAACCAGTGTGGGTAGGCGTTTGGCGCGTAAACTCTCTTTACCGTTTGTTGATGGAGATCAGGAAATAGAAAAAGCAGCCGGATTGTCTTTGGTTGATGTGTTTAAATGCTTTGGCGAGAAAGAATATAGAGCCGGAGAAGAAAGGGTTATGAAACGTTTGTTGAATGGTATGCCATGTGTTTTGGCTTCCGGCGGAGGATCTTTTGTGGCGCAAACAACACGTGAATTAGCAAAAACTAATGCTCTGACAATTTGGTTGAAAGCTGATATAGATACTCTTTACCATCGCACGGCAGGACGAACCAGACGGCCTTTTTTGCTTGGGGATAATGAATCGGTAAAAGCCAAATTGGGGGAATACATTAATGAGGAATATCCTTTTTATTCCGAAGCAGATATTGTGGTAGAAACCCGCAATGAACGTGTGGAAAATACGGTAAGACATGTGATATCGGCCATCAACAGGTTTTATGATAGTGAATATAAAAGAAAGGATTGAGTATGCGTTATAGCGGCAGAAGCAACGAACAAATGCGAAATTTGGAATTTGTCACCAATGTAAATATATATGCCGAAGGGTCTTGTTTGGTAAAATGCGGAAATACTAAGGTATTGTGCACGGCTACTGTGGACGAGAATCTTCCGGCATGGCTGAAAGATAAGGGACATGGTTGGATAACCGCTGAATATGCGTTATTACCACGTTCAACGCAAACAAGAGTTTCGCGCGAAACAAAAGGAGTCGGTGGTCGCACTCACGAAATCCAACGGTTAATCGGGCGCAGTTTAAGAGCCGCAGTTGATTTAAAAGCCATGCCTGAAATATGTGTGCAAATAGATTGTGATGTGTTGCAGGCGGACGGTGGTACGCGAACTGCGTCAATTTCCGGCGCATTTGTTGCATTATATATAGCTATGCGCAAAATGGTAAATGAGGGGCGATTGTTACGTAACCCTATAAAAGAGTTTGTTGCGGCGGTATCTTGCGGTATTATAGACGGAGAAACAATGCTTGATTTAGATTATTCTGAGGATTCACATGCTGATGCCGATACAAATTTTGTTTTAACGGAAAGCGGACGTATTGTGGAAATACAGGCTACTGCCGAGGGTGCAACTTTTAATGAAAACGAATTTAATGAACTGTTTCGCTTAGCTAAATCAGGGATTCATCAAATTATCATGGCGCAAAAACGAGTTTTGGGAGAATAATAATGTTGTTGAAAAAAATAATTTTTGCCAGCCATAACGCCGGAAAAATAGCAGAAGTGAAAGAAATGTTGCTGCCTTTGGGAGTTGAAGTTTGTTCGGCTGATGATTTAGATTTGCCAGATGTGGAAGAAACCGGAACAACTTTTGCCGAAAATTCGTTATTGAAATCAAAAACAATAGCAAAGTATACCGGAATCCCTTGTATTGCAGATGATTCCGGTCTTTGTGTGGATGCTTTGCACGGTGCGCCTGGTGTATATTCTGCTCGTTATGCTCCGAATCGTGATTTTGCAAAAGGAATGGATAAATTATTAGATGAGATTGTTAAAAGTGGTAATCCGAGTCGCAAGGCGCATTTTTCCTGTGTGGTTTCGTTAGCATATCCTGATGGTAAATACGAATTGTTTGAAGGTCGGGTTGACGGAATAATTGCAGAGCAAAAAATGTTAGGTGCAAACGGTTTCGGTTATGATCCGATATTTATTCCTGACGGCTATTCATGCAGTTTTGCTCAAATGTCGCATGAAGATAAAAATAAAATTTCTCATCGAGGCAGAGCAATGCAAAAATTCAAGCAATATTTAATTGATAATCTTTGACAGGAGCCAAAGTGACGAACAAAGTTTATAATATAAGGGCCACACAATCTTTTGTGGATGTTTTGGCCGAGCGTTTTATTGAAAGGTATAGTGAAAATCCGCAAAAATTGGCGGATGTTTTGTTTTTGATGCCCAATCGTCGTGCGTGTCAAAATTTAACGGAAGCTTTTGTGCGACAAAGCGGTTTATCTCCGATAATCTTACCGCGCATTGCTCCGGTGGCTGATTTAGATGACGAAGAAGTTTATTTAACATCGGCATCTGATATATTGTCGGCGCTTAGTCCGGCCATAAGCAACGATGAGCGCATTTTTATTTTTACACGCTTGATTATGCAAGGTAGTCGATTTGGTCTTAAACAGGTGTCATTAGCACAAGCATATGCGTTGGCTAAAAGTCTTGGCAAATTGCTTGATTTGATAAAAAATGAAGAATTAAATACTGAAGATTTAAAAAATTTGGTTCCTGAGGAATATTCTGATCATTGGCAGCAAACTTTGTTGTTATTGCAAATAATTACATCTCATTGGCCACATATTTTGGCAGAAAAGGGGATGATAGATTTAGCGGATCGGCGTAAAAATTTGTTGCGCGCAGAAATGGCTTTGTGGAAAAAATTAAATATGGCTAAACCGGTTATTTTGTGCGGAACAACGGCTGCTTTTCCGTATTTGAAAGAATTGGCCGAGTGTGTAATTAATTTGCCGCAAGGTGAGCTGTATTTATATGGTTTAGATACTTATTTGGATGATAAATCGTGGCAAAATATCGATGAAAATCATCCCCAGTTTGAACTGAAAGAATTGTTGGAAAGTTTAGAGATTTCTCGTTTTGCGGTTGTTAATTTGCCCGATGAAAAAATAAGCGAAAAAGAAAAAGCCGTTTCAGAAATAATGCGTCCGTCATCTTCTTCTGCCGATTGGCGAAATTTGGGTGTTAACAGTTTATCAGAGAACGCTTTTAAGCATATTCACTTAGTTACAACCGATGATGTGCGACAAGAGGCGCAGGCGATAGCTTTGATTTTGCGAAGAACGATGGAAGAAAAAGATAAAACGGCGGCCTTGGTAACGTTGGATAGAAATTTATCTCGTCGAGTGGTGGCCGAATTGAAAAAATGGAATATTTATGCAGATGATTCTGCCGGTCAACCGCTTAATTTAACTCCACTCGGAATTTATTTAAGGCTGATAATTGATGTGTTGGAGCAAAATACTCAAACGTCGGTTATTGCTTTATTAAAACATCCGTTTACCGCATGTGGTTATGAGCGTAGTCAATTTAATAAGATGGTGCACCAAATTGAGCTGGCATGGCGTAAACAAAAAAAATTAAATCCGGATTCCGAACTGTTATTAGAGAGTTTTTGGCACTCATTTGCGGAGCTGAAAGATTTGTATTTGCAACCACGTGTAAAGTTTATAGATATTTTTAAAGCTCACATAAAAGCGGCGGAAAATCTGGCAAATACTGATATCAAAAAAGGAGGACAAATAATTTGGCGCAAGGATGCCGGTAAGGTTGCCGCAGATTTTGTTAGTGATTTATTGATGAAAGGTGATGGACTCGATATTATTCAAACCAATGATTACAGCGGATTTTTAAATTTATTGCTGAGTGAAAAAAATGTGCGCAACAGATACGGAGCTCACAGACGTATCAAAATTTTGGGACCTATTGAAGCGCGTTTATGTCGTTTTGATGTTACTGTTTTGGGCGAAGTAAACGAGGGTGTATGGCCAAAGTTACCGGAAGCCGATATGTGGATGTCTCGCCCGATGAAACAACAATTCGGCTTACCTCTGCCGGAACGCAGTATTGGTGTTGCGGCGGCAGATTTTGCCAATCTGTTGCAAGCACCTGAGGTTTATTTAACGCGTGCACAAAAGGCTGATGGAGCTCCGGCAAACAAGTCGCGTTGGTGGTTACGTTTGGAAACTGTTTTGGAAGCAAATTTTGCCACTGATGATAGTGATAAGGAGCAAAATGTAAAAAAATTCAACTTTATTTATGATAATAAGTTTGCATATTGGGCAAAAATGCTTGACCGCCGAGAAAAAATGGCCGCCTTATCGGCCCCGATGCCTAAGCCTGTTGTTTCTCGCCGGCCGCGCAAATTATCGGCAAATAATGTGGAAAATTTAATGCGCGATCCGTATGTCATTTATGCAAAATATGTTTTGTCTTTATATCCTCTTGATGATTTAGATGGTGAAAAATTAAGTGTTGATTTTGGTAACATTGTGCATGAGATTTTACAGACTTTCAATGATAAGTATAAAAGTCAATTTCCGGAAGCCGGATTGGCACGTCGAGAGCTTTCTGAATTAGGAGAAAAATTCTTTGCCGATTCCGGTATATCCTTAGATGTTATGGCATTTTGGTGGCCACGCTACATTAATATCATAAACTGGTTGGTAGATGTAGAAACTTCATATCGTCAAAATATCAGCGAGATTCATAACGAAATAACCGGTTGTATTAACTATATTGCTCCGGCCGGCAATTTTCAAATAACAGCCAAAGCTGATCGTGTGGATGAAACAAAAGACGGATTTATCAATATTATTGATTACAAAACCGGAAAAATGCGCAGTAGCAAAGAAATGGTTGCCGGCACGGCTCCTCAGCTACCGATAGAAGGTTTGATAGCGGAGAAAGGCGGTTTTGAGGGTATTAGAGCTCGAAAAGTTAATAGTTTGCGCTATTGGGGTTTTAAGGATAAGGCTGAAAATTATACTGATTTTGAACAAACACAACAGGCAGCAGAAAAAATAGACGGTATTTTACGTGAATTAATAACGGAATTTGATAATCCGAATCGTCCGTATTTAACCCAAAACAGTAGTAGTAAATATAGTAGCAATTATGAACACTTGTCGCGACTTTTAGAGTGGTCTGTTAAAGATGATGAACAGTAAGATTTGAGGAACCGCTGATGATTAAGGTAATTGAAGATTATAAAAATGAGGTGGAAGCGCGCAAAAAAAATGCAACAGAAGAGCAGCGCAAGGCCGCAAATCCACATACTTCGGTATGGGTAGAGGCTTCTGCCGGTACCGGAAAAACAAAAGTGCTGTCTGATAGAGTTTTGCAGTTGTTATTGCACAATGTTAGACCTGAACAGATTTTGTGTTTAACATATACCAAAGCAGCAGCGGCAGAGATGAATACACGCATTTCAAAGCGTTTGAGTGAATGGGCGGTTATGCCGGAAGAAAAATTGGAAGAATCTTTGCTCAATATATTGGGAAGCGAAGCCGATTCTGCCGATAAATTGCATCAATTCAGAAATAAGGCTCGCACATTATTTGCTTGTTTGCTTGATACACCCGGTGGCTTGAAGATTCAGACTATTCACAGTTTTTGCCAGAATATCTTAAAACGTTTTCCTCTTGAAGCAGGTATTTCTCCTTATTTTGAAATTATGAATGATCGTGAATCGTCTGATATTTTGGAGAGTATTCAAACAAATTTACTGAGTAAGCATAATAGCGCCCCCGTTGGTGATGCTATAAGATATTTGACGAGGGAGATGAAGGAAGAACCTTTTGAAAATATGATTGAAGACGTAACGAAAAATCGTTACAAAATTGCCGAGATTTTGGTTAAGCATAACGGGATTGATAATTTTTTACAAGATTTGCAAAAAAAATTAAGTGTTAATCCAATATATACTGCCGAGGATTTAAAAGCCGATTTTATGCAAAAGGTAAGTGCGCATAAATTAGCACAATATATGGAAGTGCTATCCGGTGGTTCAACAAATGATCAGAAAAAAATGAAAGCAATGGAAGAGGTTTTATCTCACGGTTTGCGAGGCGAAACTTATGAAGAATACCGCAACTTGTTTTTAACAAAAGAAGGGGAACGTCGGGCTGACAGCTCTTTGATTACCAAAAAAAATGCCGAAAAAAATCCGCAGACTTTGGAAAATTTAATTAAAGATGCCGAAGATGTTTTAGAATTGGAAAGAACACTGATAAATTTAAATTTATATAATTCTACAAAAGCTTTTTTTACCATCGCACAGGAGCTTAACAACCGGTTCGAAGAGTATAAGCAGAAAAGCGCCAAACTTGATTATAGTGATTTAATTCGTTTGACCGTTGATTTGTTGTCAGATTCAGCAACATCTTCGTGGGTTTTGTTTAAATTAGACGGGGGAATTAACCATATTTTGGTTGATGAGGCGCAAGATACATCGCCCGAACAGTGGCAAATAGTTAAGAGCTTGAGCGAGGAATTTTTTGCCGGTGACGGACAAAAGGAACAAGATCGCACCATTTTTGTGGTGGGAGATCGCAAACAATCTATTTATAGTTTTCAAGGAGCGGATCCGCATAAATTTGATGAAATGGCATCTTATTTTGCCACTAAGGCCAAAGATAAATTTGCTCGTGTGAATTTACATAATTCATTTCGTTCGGCACCGGCGGTTTTGGAAACGGTGAATCATCTGTTTGCCAAAAATAATGTTGCTGACGGAGTAGTTTCTGCCGGCGAAAAAGTTAACCATGTTCCGGTGCGTGCCGGTCAGTTTGGACGGGTGGAAATTTGGCCTCTGATGGTTGCACAAAAAGATGATAAAGTTGTAAATGATAAAGAGTGGTTGCCTCCTATGGAAATGACGCAACGTGTATCTGTGCGCACGAAGTTGGCCCAAAAAATGGCCGCCACAATCCGCACAATGGTTGATAAAAGTGCTCATACCGCACATCCATTGCACTATCGTGATTTTATGATTTTGGTGCGTAAACGAAATGATTTTGTAACAGATTTTATTCGTGCTTGCAAAAAAGAAAATGTTAACATTGCCGGTGCTGATGTTATTGTTTTATCAAAGCAAATTGTTGTGCAAGATTTACTATCTTTGGGCAAGTTTTTATTATTGCCACAAGATGATTTATCTTTGGCTGAGGTGCTTAAATCTCCTTTGTTTGGATTAACCGATGCCGAATTGGAAGACTTATGCTTCGGGCGCGGCAATAAATTACTTTGGACATGTTTACAAGAGACGAAAAAATACGAAAATAACGTTACAAAACAGCTAAAAGATTTGTTTGATGATTTAGATTATATTCGTCCATACGAATTATATACTCGTGTTTTGCGAGAGCAAGACGGACGCAAAAAGTTTATTGCCCGTATGGGAGTTGAGGTTGAAGATGCGTTGGATGAATTTATGAATCAAGCTTTAATTTATGAGCAAACGCAAATTCCCAATATGCAAGGTTTTTTGGCTTGGATGGGGCAAAGTGATGTGGAAATAAAACGTGAAGGAGAGGATGCGGACAACGATGCTGTTCGGTTGATGACCGCTCACCATTCCAAAGGATTACAAGCGCCTGTGGTATTTTTGCCTGATACTGTTTCATATCATAAACCGCAACATAAGCAAGCGTTTTTAACAGACAACGATTTAGCATATTATCCGTTGTGTGGGGATAGTTATGAAGACTGTTGCGAAAATATTTTGCAAAAAATAAAAGAAGCAGAATTGGAAGAATATCGACGGTTGCTTTATGTGGCGTTAACACGTGCCGAAGATACTTTAATTGTTTGCGGATACAGCAATAGCAATGATATAGATGAAAATTCGTGGTATTCACTGTGTTATAACGGCTTTAAGGATTTTGGCGTTGCCGAAGAAAACATCGGATTAGTATATGAAACACCGGATATTTTACCGAAAAAACAAGATAAAAACAATTCTTCTGCCGAAGAACAGGCTGATTTTGAAAATTGGATGTTTGTTGAAGCCGAAAATGAAAACGGTTTAGGAAAGCCATACACACCATCAAAATTGGTTGATGAAGACGACGTGGATTCAGCTTCTCCACTCAAAGATGATGCAGTTTATTATCGGCGCGGCACACTTATTCATAAGTTGTTGCAATTTTTGCCGCCACAAGCAAATGATTATCAGGCCTTGATTGATGAATATCTGCATCGCAATGCCGGGGATTTTAGTGCGAATAAACAGGCGGAAATTAAACACGAAGTGCTTAATTTAATCAACAGTGTGCACTTTGACTGGCTGTTCGGCGAACATTCTCAAGCCGAAGTTCCGATTATCGGTAGAGTAGGGGATAAAATAATTTCTGCGCAAATTGACCGTTTGATAACTTTGCCGGAGGAACATCGGGTAATAATTGTGGATTTTAAAACTAATCGCGAAGCAGCAGCTGATTTGGAACATACTCCGCCGGCGTATAAAACGCAATTAATGCTTTATGCCGAGTTAATAAAACAGATATATCAGGAATGGCGAGTCGAATCGTATATTCTTTGGACTAACGAAACCCGTTTGATGAAGGTTGCTTAACGCAAAGCCGAATCATCCTCCTGCCGGCGCTTGTGAGGGCGCCGGCAGATTGGTAAGCAGACTAATTTGCCCAAGTCAAAGAACTCCAATATGTGCTGTTTAAATTTATATCAAAGAAAAAAAGCATATCAGGAAAGGATCCTCCATACATCCGGTTTTTACTGATAGTTTCCGAACATGCCTCAACAGCTTTATCTACGGCAACGGGAAGTTTAAAATTAACAGCCCCCGCGGGACCACCGATTTGAATAGCTTGCGCACCAGACATACGCCAGTCGTAACTTAACAATTCTATACAGGTTTCCATATTATCTCCTATAGAGTAATAAATATCAAATGCCTGCTTGTCGCCATCAGTAGACCTATTTTTCGTCATTAAATCAACCCTATACCCAAACACATTTTTAAATCTTTTATAAGTATCATCCCACATTTCATCCGGTATTAGTTTGGCTTTTCTGATTAATTTGCAATAAGAGTTATCATCAGAGCAGCTGTCAAGTCCATCATAATTGTGTTGCGGAGCAAAGAACGCACGCACATTACCGGCAATAAGAGTTATTTGTTCAATGGTTTTGTTGATTCTATATTTAGTCATCGCCTTGCTGTATCCGGCGATTC
Organism: Alphaproteobacteria bacterium; assembly: GCA_017480745.1. GTDB lineage: Bacteria > Pseudomonadota > Alphaproteobacteria > RF32 > CAG-239 > RUG410. The sequence continues at coordinate 10,794 of JAFUSA010000005.1, read as the reverse complement.
CGCCAACACTCAAAACACCAATGATGGCAAGCACGCCTAACATTTCTATCATACTTCTGCCGGACTCATTTTTAATTTCAAAATTTTTCATAATTTTATCTCCTCTGTTAAAGTTGTTTATTAAAAAAAACAGACCGCCAAACGGCGATCGGAGAGTTGACAAATCATGCTAAGTTAAACGATTCCTGTAATCTTTAGGCAGAAGCCCTGAACATCCATCACAGGCTCCCCGACCACATCGGAGATATTCATTATATCTTTACTACGGTGTCCTAAAACACCTAACTTAGCAAGAGCTTGTCAAAGCTCCGAACCGAAGTTCTTCCCTCACTATATCATAAAAAATGCAAAAGTCAAACTATTTTTGCAAAATAATCAAGCGCACTGCCGATGCTTGTAATGGCGTCGGCAGTTTTGTAGGTAGTCAAAATTATTTTGCGGCATATATCAGATAATTGAATCAGCATAAAACATTAGTGGCTAAACCGCCCAAAGAAGTCTCCTTATAGGCACTTTGCAAGCTTAAACCGGTTTCATACATTGTTTTAATAATGCTGTCCAAGCTAACTTTATGCTCTCCGGATCCTCGATAAGCCAAGCGACTGGCGTTAACGGCTTTGATGGCTGCCATAGCATTACGCTCAATACACGGGATTTGCACTAATCCTTTAACCGGATCGCAAGTAAGCCCCAAATTGTGTTCCATGGCGATTTCCGCCGCGTTTTCAATTTGGTTAATATTGCCTCCCATAACTGCGCATAAACCGGCCGCAGCCATTGAACAAGCTACTCCTACTTCGCCCTGACAGCCAACCTCAGCGCCGGAAATTGAAGCGTTTGTTCGATATAAAGAGCAAATGGCGGCTGCTGTGGTTAAATAAACAATATCTGCTTGTTCATCATAATAAGCTTTTTTATGCACAAATCTTTGATAATAGCGCATAACTGCCGGCATAATACCAGCCGAGCCCATGGTCGGAGCCGTAATTATTTTACTGCCGGAAGCGTTTTCTTCTGCAACGGCAAAAGCCCACAAGTTTACCCAATCCAATACATATAACGCATCATCAACATTGTTTTCAAAGCGTTGTTGTAAATTTTCATACATTTCCGGTGCTCGGCGACGTAATTTAATTACCCCCGGTAAAATGCCTTTTTTACTCACTCCGTCATTAATGTTTTGCTGCATAATCTGCGCTATTTTGTTGCAGTAAGCCTTAATTTCATCATCAGAATGCAGTGCACGTTCGTTGGCTAAAACTACATCACTTATTGATAAATTATTATGTTCGCAAATGTTCTTCAATTCGGCAAAACTTGAAAACTGATACGGAACATTGAGTGGTTTGCGTTCTTCCTGATGTGCAAATTCATCTTGTCGGAGTATGGTTCCACCTCCAATGGAAAAATAAGTTTCCTCGGCAATAATATTGTTATTGCCGTCTAAGGCGACAAATTTCATACCGTTTGAATGTTCTTTGAGAAAGATAGTCTTTTCTAAAACAAAGTTTGTATTAAAATCAAACGGAATATTTTTTTTGCCACCTAACAATAAAGATTTTTCATTATTTATGCGTTGAATATAGTTTTGCGTTATATCTATTTTATCCGCTTCAAAACCTAAAAGCCCATAAACAACGGCGTTTGGTGTTCCGTGCCCGATTCCCGTTAAAGCCAAAGAACCGTATAGATATATTTTTATATTTTCCACCAACGATATTTTGTTTTGCAAACCATCAACAAAACGTTTGGCGGCTTTCATCGGACCCACAGTGTGTGAACTGGATGGACCTATACCTATGGCAAAAATTTCGGATAGACTGTAATACATATAAAGACTCCTTATCAAAATCGAGAGGATTATATGTAATTATTCATAAAAGTAAACATAATTTTGTGTTATGCAGTATAATTGTGTTGATAGATTATTTTTTATTCAATAATTATTCCTTCAACAGGAACTTCATCGCCGTTTTCATCTTCCATTGTAACAGACCATGTCATATTATAATAACAATAGTCCTTATTTGAGATAATTTGCTTCATTTTTACGGCTTCATCTGTTTCCGTGCTAAAATTTCCATTTAATATTTCATGGACTGATTTTATGCCAAGTTCGGCATATTTTTGAGCAACTTCTTGTGGAAAATAACAGTCATAATCCACAAACTTAAAATGGCACAAACTGTCTTTTAGCCCGAGAACCTGAATATAATTACCTTTTGCGGGCAAACAATTTTTAAGTTTCTCGTATATGGGCAAATTTTCTTTTGCTTGTTCCTTAGCGCCGTTCATAAAATTATTACCTATAAAATCAGCCACCTCTTGATCCGACACTTCATTCCCGCTTTCATCAACCCAATGAAAGTTTTCGGCAAAGCAAACAGATGAAAACATAAGTAAAAATGCGCTCAAAAACAGTTTATTCACGGATTATCTCCTCTCTAACTGATTACATACATTTATTATATCAATTATTTGTAAAAACGCAAATGAATGTATAGGCAAATACACAGTAATTTTATTATATGCTTAGCATCAAATAAAAGGATTTTTGTTAAAAATCAATGGAACACATTTAAATTTTAATCCTTTATCAGTTAAATATCTCCAATAAATACCCCAAAGATTTTCAGCCGCATATCCTAAAATTCTTTGTTGCTCAACACTTAATTTTTGATAATCATCTTTGCAGAAAACATCAAGTTTTTTCAAAACATCAAACAAAAATTCGCAATATTCAAAAAAATGCTCTTTTTGAATTACAAAGCATTGCGACCAAGAGTGATACGTCTCTTTTTCATAATGATGTGCGGCAAAAGATATATCTGGCCAATCATTATCAATAATTTCCAACGTTTTGTTATAATATTTAATATCTTGTGAACAATGCGTTTCATTATAATTTCTGATACTTTGTTTTGTATCGTTACAGGCAACAATACCGTCATAATTTTCTAAAATATTTAAAATATTTTTTTCTGTAAGACCTATATTTTTAGCATAATCATCTGGAATTTTATCAATATAAACCTGATTAAAGTGATCAGCTTCTATACCATTGAAACTATTACAATCTAACAAAAAATGCCGTCTGTATTGCATAAAACCTATATATTTCGGATTGCCAAGTTTAGCATAATTTTTCCAAACCCAATATAAAACAGTTATTTCTGAATATTTACGATTCTCTTTGGATATGTTATCTCCGGTATTATCTCCAACACAATGCTTTTCCATCCAATCAATTTGTTCTTCTGAAAGTGCACTACCTTCTTTGGAAATTTCATGAGCAACATCTTTTCCTGACCACATTGGCACAAAACACTCTTCTTCAAAAACAAATGCCGGTCGATGATAGCAAACACATACTTTAAGATTTTTTTTCAAATCAATAAGCACCTTTTATCTGTTTTGAATCTTCCATTCAGTATATCTTATTCTCCATTAACAAATAATTAAAACAAAAAAGCTCTCTCAAATTAGGGGTTAGTATTCTTTTGTGTGGTGTTTTGTTTATTCATTATGTAAAGTTCTGATTTAAACAATTTTTAAGATGCAAGCTGATTTTATAGAATAATATACTAAAATTAATTATTATTTGAAGAACATGAATAATTTTATCACAATCGGTTCGTAAAATTTCCCAAAACAGCTATTTTCAAAAAACAAACATCCGAACTCGTTTAAATGCTTGATTTAAAAAGAAAAAACAGGCAATTTAGAGCCTGTATTGGTGATGCTTACCTCGCAGTTTACGAGCTATTTTCTTAAAAAAACTAAAATTTTTTGCAAAGTTTCTTGAGGAGTTTGTATACTGTTATCAATAATTAAATCTGCAAATTTTGAACAATGATAACCTTCTTGATACATTTGCTTTATTCTTGTTTTTTCATTTTCACGCAATTCTCGAGTTCCGCGATTTTGCAAACAAATGTCAATATTCGGAGCTAAAGAAATATTGATAAATTTCGTATTATCATCTTCCCATAACCTCCATTGATGATAAGTTTTATCGGTCATCGGATATGCAAAAATAATATTATCATAGCGTTGTAATTTTTTCTCTCGAGTGATAACTTCATCAAGCCTTTTTAATCTTTCCTCCCAACCTTGTTCTCGAGTTAATTTTAACTTTTCCTGTTCATCATCCAAAAGAAGCTCGTCTACCTCAACAAAAAGACTTTGAGATAATTTTTCTTTGAGCAATTTGGATATTGTCGTTTTACCGGAATTTATCGGACCATTGATATTTATGATTTTCATTTTATACCTCTGAAAAGATTACACACTAAAATCAACAAAAAATCAATATCAGATAAACTAATAACTCACAATTTTAGCCAATTATAATCAGCTAATCATTTGATTTTATGATATTCTTACCACAATTGGTTCGTAAAATTTCCCAAAATGCGCATTTTTGAAAACATAACGGGACTTGTCCTGCTTAAATTTAATTTTATGATTTTGCAGCGGAAAATTTAAGCTTCGGTCACTTGTTTACTAAATTCGCCTCTGCTTCCGCTTTGGCTCATTAAGTAGACTTCGTATCACCAATAAAAAAAGCACCCATAAAGGATGCTTCTTATTGGTAATACTTACTTTGCAGTTTGCAAATTAGTCTGTTATATCTTTTCCGATTTTACCGATTTTGCCGAAATTAACGTTTTTATTTCCGTTTTTATATCTGACGGCTTTAACCTTGGTAATACCTGAACGACCTGTTTCATAAGTTATCGTATCGCCCGGCTCAAGAAAACGGTCTTTATCATCAACACAAAGCTCATCGCCATCTTCCGTTAAGATATTGGAATCAGTGAAAAGTCTATAGCTATTGTGAGTAGATCTGAAAACAACAGAAGTCTTTTCCGTATTCTCAATTTTGTCTTTGGTTTCATCAGTATTAGCGCAATTTTCAGCACAACTGCCGGCAACACCTGCACCGGTCATCATGGTTGCCACTGCAGCCGCTTTAACAGCTAGTTTGGCTGCTTTATCTTTTATCTTGGCGATTTTCTCTTGCACGCTCATCACAATTTTCCTTGTTTGGTTATTTAATATAAATAAATGTCTTTTGTAGCTTCATTTTATCTCTATTCTGATTTTTTGTCAAGTATTTTTTACAAAAAACGGAATTTTTTTATAACGGTTTGATTTTATGGCATTTATACCTCAACCAGTTCGTAAAATTTCCCAAAACGCGCATTTTCAAAAATACAACATCTGAACTCATATAAGTGATTGATTTAAAAAGAAAAAACGGCGGTTTTTATACCTGCCGTTTGTATTGGTGAAGGAAACTATCAGACGATGTAGTTCTCTATATCAGATCAAATTTGAATGGCAGGCGCAATAAAAGTAATGTATATATAAAGTTTTCGGTAAATTTACTTTATTCTGCGTTTACTTGCAGTTAAACTGATCTTTAATGTAAGACATATCAATATTGCATTTTCTTTTATATTTTTTTATGGCATTTTTAGCATAAGCCGCATAGCAAGAAATTTTTTCTATCGGCGAAAGACAAGGTTCACTCATAAATCTCTTGAAGGCTAACCATGCCATTTTATGTTTATGGCGGCTAAGTTGATTTTGACGAATTCGGTATAGCAACAAAATTTTATTTAATCCATAAAATTTTTCACCACGACGCAAATAATGCATCCATAACCGTGCGTCTTCACAAAGTTTTCTGTCATTCGGAAAATGAACATCTTTAATTTTTTTACGATCAATCATTACGGTTGACATACCTATTTGTGAAGTTTTCATATAGCGTTTTATATCTATGCATTCATCAACATTAACTTGTCCGTTGCGACGAATATGACCATCTTCGGTTAAGCAGGCAAATGCAGTGTGTGACAATCCGGCATTATGTTTTTTCATAAAGAAAATTTGGCTGGATAACTTATTTTTTGCCCATAAATCGTCAGCATCAATAAAAGCTAAATATCTTCCTTTAGCATATTTTATTGCGGCATTACGCGCCGGTCCGACACCTTTGTTAATTGGAGAAGAATAGACATTAATGCGAGAATCTTTTTGAGCATACTCAAACACTTTATCTAATGATTTATCTGTTGAACCATCATCCATAATAATCAATTCCCAGTTTTTATAATCCTGATTAAGCACAGATTCTATGGTTTGACAAACGTAGCTTTCACAGTTGTATACAGGTAAAATTATAGATACTTTGTCCATGTCTTTACACTCTTAGTTCTAGATATATGATAGTTTAGCAATTTTTAAAATTTTGTCAATAAGGAATATATAATAAATAGCGATATTTGCTAATATCATATGTGCGCAAACCATCGGCTAATGCCGGTGGTTCTTTTAAAAAGAAACAGCAGGCGTTTTGCTGCCTGTTGTTTATATTGGTGATCCCAACGGGACTCGAACCCATATTGCCACCGTGAAAGGGTGATGTCCTAACCATTAGACGATGGGACCGCTTATCAACAAGCGTACTTATACATGCATTTTTTCATAAGGTCAAGTACTTTTTTACAAAATACACAATTTTTTTTATTTTTCATTAATTCGTTTAATTAGATCCGATACATGAACCAGTGTGAAGCCATTATTTTCAATATCTTTAAGCCAAAAAGCCAAAGCTTTAAAAGTTTGTGCCCGCGGATGACCAATTGCTACGGCATATCCGTTACGCATTGCAACTTTTTCCGCCTGTTTTAGTTGCGCTAATATGTAGTCAAAATCGTTCTTATTATCAATGAAAACATCGCGTGTAATGTATGGAACTCCATACTTTTCCGCCACCTCTTTGCCAACAGAATGAGCAGTCGTTTTCGAATCGACGAAGAACAATTTTTTTTGTTGCAGAATTTCCATAAAATATTCCATAACTTTGGTTCTTTCTGTGAATAAACTACCCATATGGTTATTAACTCCGGCAATTTCTGCACCTGCAAACCGTTCAAACATTTCAGCCAAATCTTTCTGCACTTCTGTTTTATCCATTTCCGGGGATAAAGTTACAGGTGCCAAATCTGCCGGAATATGTGGCATCATCGGCACATGAAGCATAATTTCAAAACCTGCCTCTTTCAGTCTGTCCATTTGTCCTTTATTTGCCGCACCATAAGGTAAAAACGAGGCATTAAGAGGCTTTTGTAGAGTAATAAAGGCTTTAACAAAAGGTTCGCTCAAACCGACATCATCAATAATTAAAGCAATCATCGGTTTTTCACCTTCTTTTAAGGCAAATTTTTTAACTTTCGGTTGTTTTTCTTCCTGTACTTGCGGTTTATTTTCAATGGCTTCTTTAATAGCCATTATTTTAGCGTTTTCCATAGCGGTTTCTTCTCTCTTTTTTTGCAAGATTATTGAAGATTGTGCCATTTTAGAAATTAACAACTTTTCAGATATTTCATTGGCAATACTGTCTAATATTTTATCAACATTATCAACAAATTTATCTTCCAGCATAACGGGCTGCATTTTTACAACTTGTGCCGGCAATGTATATTCAAACGAATCCAACGGTCTGTTTTGCGGATTCGGGCGAAATACATCATAAATTAGCACACAAATCTCCAATGCGACTATTGTTAATAGGAATGTGATAAAAAATGAGCCCTGTTTCATAAATACCTCTGATTAATCTTTTTTACGCAGTGTAGGGAAGGCGATAACATCGCGAATCGTATCTGCTCCGGAAAGTAAAATGGCAACACGATCGATGCCCATTCCCATACCACCGCAAGGAGGAAAACCGTTTTCCAATGCGGTTAAAAAGTCTTCATCCAACATTTGAGCTTCATCGTCACCGTTTTCGCGTGCAGCAACTTCGGCCTCAAAACGTTCGCGTTGTTCTAACGGGTTGGAGAGTTCGGAGTAAGCACAACCTATTTCTATACCACCTAAATACGCGTCAAAATGCTCTACCAGACGGGGATTTGTGCGGTGTGTTTTTGCCAGCGGAGAAACATCGCGAGGCATATCCATTACAAACGTTGGTTCAATCAGTGAAGCTTCAACTTTTTCATCAAATACTTCTTGCACAACCTTACCCCAACATGTGCAGGCGCCGGCATCAACTCCGATGGATTTAGCCATTGTTTGCGCTTCTTCAAGATTCGTTGCCAACATTAAATCTATTCCGGTTTTTTCTTTGATTAAGTTTACGATGGACTCGCGCTTGAACGGTTTAGATAAGTCAATTTCCCTCTCGCCTAAAATCAGTGTAGTTGACCCCAAAACATCTTTGGCGATGTGGCGCAACAAATCCTCAATCAAATCAGCCATATCATTATAATCTGCGTAGGCTTGATATGCTTCCAAACCTGTAAATTCCGGATTGTGATTTTTATCAATCCCCTCGTTACGGAAGTTACGTCCGATTTCAAATACTCTGTCAAAACCACCAACAACTAATTTTTTCAAATATAATTCCGGAGCGATTCGCAAATATAAATCCATATCCAACGCATTATGATGAGTTATAAACGGTTTAGCATTGGCTCCTCCCATAATCGGATGCAACATCGGGGTTTCTACTTCCAAAAATTCTTTATTTTCAAAATAGCGGCGCACTGCCGAAGTAATACGGCAACGTTTTTTGAAAATTTCTTTGCTGTCTTCGTTCATAATAAAATCAACATAACGCTGACGATAGCGAGCGTCGGTATCAGTCAAACCGTGAAACTTTTCCGGTAAGGGTTGTAATGATTTTGCTATAATGTCAAATTTTTCCGCAGCCACTGTTAATTCTCCGCGTGGAGTGCGACGCACAAAGCCAGTAACACCAACCATGTCTCCGACATCTACACATTTTAGAATTTCCATATCGTTTTCCGGCAGAATTTTTTTATAACAAAAAGCCTGTATTTTACCGCTTTTATCTTTAATATCCACAAACATGCCGCTGTTGCGTACAGCCATTGCCCGACCGGCGATGGTTACTCTATCCTCGGTATCAGTACCGTCCGGCAAATCCTTATATTTTTCCTGTAATTCGGCTGAATAGGTGTTTGGCACAAATTTATACGGATACGGGTTATAACCTTTTTCCTGTAAGGTCTTTAATTTATTTAAGCGCGATTCTCTGTGAATATTAGTTTCATTAGCCATTTTAATTCTTTCAATATTTTTCTGTTAAACATACAATTTGGATTGACTATAATCCCGATTTATTTGATTTTCAACAAAAATTTGCCGGTAATGCGCATAATGTAAAAAATTTGGCAAAGGAAAGAAGATTTCAGGCTTTTATTGAAAAATATAACTAAATTTATTTATAATCGGTTGTGGCGAAAATTAGATTTTTATATTAGTAAAAAGAGCTTTACTTTTGATCTTTTTGTGGTATGATAAAAGCAAGATGAGGTAACTTATCTGGGGTGTGACAACCTCTCTCTAACTCGTCGTTATTGACGTAAAATTTTCCAGCATGGCTGGAAGGTTGTGGAATAAGCCTATGTAAATACACAACACTATTTAGTTAGAGATAGTTGTCAACTTCCGGCCGCCTCAGTGGGCGGTTGTTTTGGTGTTAAAACAATTAATTAAGTGAAAGGAAGTTTACTATGAGAAACTTTGAAATTAAAAATAATGATTGCCACGCTGCGCTCGCAATGACGAAAAGCGTGCAGAGCGGACGTTCAATGATAGAAATGTTGGGAGTGTTAGCTATAATCGGTGTTTTATCTGTCGGTGGAATTGCCGGATATAGTAAGGCAATGATGAAATATCGCATAAATAAAACCATTGAGCAGATATCCTTAATTGCCGGAAACGTGCGTGCCTTTTGGGGACCACAGAAGAATTATATCGGGGTGACTTGTTGGAGTAATGCTATAAATGGCACTTGCGACTCCTCCGGTTGCAAAGGTGCTTCCGGCGTTGATGCACGAGGAAAACCTACCATTGCTTACAATGGCTGTCCGATAGTTAAAAAAGCCAAAATATTCCCTGATGAGATGATTACCGTAACTGATGGTAAGATTATGTCTATTACCAATCCTTTTGGTAGTGGAGTTTGGTTAGTTCCAACGAGTAAAAGTTATGTTGATGAAGATAACAAAGAAGATAACAAAGCTTTTTTTATCGAACTTCATAATATCCCAGAAGAAGCGTGTATTGAATTAGCTACTTATAATTGGAGCAATATTGCATCTAACACTATATTATGGATTTCACCTGATGATGGAACAGATTATTACGCGAAAGCTCCATTAAATGTTGACGAGGCAATTAAAGCTTGCACTGAACCGGAAGCATCAAGGATCTCATTCTCTGTGAATATTGATGTTGATCCGGCAAGCACTTATTGGAGTGAAAAATTATCCGATTGTGCGATTGCTAACAGCAGCTGCGAACATTAGATTAGATGGTTCTACGCCAGAAAAATGGCAATTTCTCCTTGCCATTTTCTTTGACGTAGAGTCAAACCCACTTCCCGCGGGTTCAAATCCTCACCGCGCTTTTTCACCAACACAAAAAAGGCCGCCAAACAGGCGGCTTTACTTTTATTGGCGGGAGCGACGAGGCTCGGTCTTGCAACTCATGGAGTTGCTACGGTCACTCGTTCACGGTTTCGCTGCGCATCGCTTACGCTTGCTGGCTCAACTCGTTCACTTCGCCCGTCGTTAAAAATTGCTCCACCGGAGCAATTTTTGCCTCCGGCGCGACCTCTCCGGTCGCTCGTTCGAGCCTATTCACCTAACGAAATAAAAGTAAAACCGCCCAAACAGGCGGCTTTACTTCTATTGGCGGGAGCGACGAGGCTCGGTCTTGCAACTCATGGAGTTGCTACGGTCACTC
>JAFUSA010000004.1 GCA_017480745.1 Alphaproteobacteria bacterium | reverse complement strand
TTCTCCTTTAAAGGAACTTATTCAAAAACCAGAGATAAACAACTTAAATTTATCATTTTCAGCCGAATTAATGCCTGTTAATTTTATAAATGATTTCTTAGCTTATATAAATCAAGGAGTTTCTGGCAGTTTTAAAGGTAAGGAAGATGGTAAGGAAGTATTAAATAATGTCCTAAAAACCTATGATTTCAATTCTAAAGACAGTATTAAAGCTTTTGTAAGTAATATAATGCATCTTCTTGGTGATTATAATAACATTACAAATCAACTTTCTAAAAACAAAACAAAAAATGATATCTATAACTATTTATGGCAGTGCAAATATATAAAACCAAAATATTCGTTGTTAGCTAATAATAAAGAATTAAGTTTTCTTTCTCCTGGAGAACGTGGAATTGTATTACTTATCTTTTATTTGCTTTTAGATCCAAGCAACAGACCAATTGTTATAGATCAACCAGAGGAAAATTTAGACAATTTTACAATTTCAAAAAATCTTGTGCCACTGATAAAGCAAGCTAAGAAAAAACGCCAAATATTTATGGTTACCCATAATCCTAATATTGCTGTTGTATGTGATGCTGAACAAATTATCCATGCCAATATAGATAAGGAACATAACAATAAAATAACTTATACATATGGAGCCATTGAAACACCAGAAATAAATGAACTAATTGCAGAAGTTCTTGAAGGTACAATAACATCCTTTGATATTAGAAATGATAAATATTTTATGAATCGTAAAAATAAATAAAAAACTTTAGTTTATAGTCCGTGTATTGCAAGCTCACTCCAGCCAGAGCAGATAAGCCACCTTTTTAGGTGGCTTTTTTCTTTATTTTGCAAAGCTTTCAGACCGGTCCTTGTGAGTTGAATTAAAAACAACCTCTCCCCGCCATTTACACGGACCAGTCATAGCAAGTTTCCTTATTTTTCAAACATTTATGCAATTTCATCTCCCAAATATGCAATATTATAATTTTGGAAGAAGATGAACCTTATTTCCTTAAAGAAAAGAAGTATCATTTAATAAAAATCACTGAAAATAGGAATCCGAAACATTGGTACCCCAAAAACGCTGTATCTACAACTTGCCAAATTTCAATGTGAAACCGGCTTGGATACCTATACCATCTCTACCTCCGTTCATCAAATCAGTTTTGATGTATCCTGTATATTTTTCACCCCACATCTTCTGAATACCGACGCCGTATTTTGTATAGGATTTAACGGATAATTCAGGTAATGTAACATCATTTGCCTTGAATTTTGTATCATCCATACAGTTCCATGCTTTTGCAACGCTTGCATACGGCTGCCAACCATTCTCTAAGTTTCCGATAAATTTCACTTCGGGCTGCAAATGCAGAGCATACAGCGGATCTCCATCCACTTTAACACCTGCGGCATTCGTATAATGAGATGTATCTACAATTGAATATGACATCGACATATTAGGTTGAACGATGAATTTACCGTCAGCAAATTCTAAATTATAACCTGTTTTTGATGCAATACCACCCATATACATTCTAACATCTTCCGAACCATACATGGTTTTTGCTTTTGCCTTACTTGTGCCGACATTAAAGGTTAAGCCTGTAAAGAAATTGTTTTTATAGACCATACCTGACACACCAAGCGTTCCGCCTTTTTGATTAATACGTACACCATCGTATTTCTGGCGAGAGCCGTTATATCCGACATATCCTCTAAATATACCATTCCAGCTGTTACCGATGTGAGCAACAGATGAATCTTGACCGGCAAACACACCATATATATCATTAGACACTTTTGGCCCGTTCTTTAATCCTACTTTTTCGTGTCCACCATAAGGTTTGATCCAAACATTTCCTGTTTTCTGCGTGCTAACAGTTTCATCTCCGGACGATATACCCTCTACGTTAGTCGGCTCGGATAACATAGATGTATCAAGATTATTAAACGCTTGCTCATAAGACTGTAATTGCGTTAAATATCCGCCCATTTGCGCCGCCACAGGTGCGACCATCACAGCAGGGTTAAAGTCTTTATATTGGTTGCCTGTCCCGACAAAATTTAACATCAACCCGTCCGACGTTTGTTGAACATTTGCATTCATTTTTCTAATCGGTGTCATTACATTACTGTACTTAGCATCCAAGTTAGAAACCAAGTCGTCTGTTGATTGCAGATTATTCAATCCGATTGTTTGTGACAAATTAATAGTCTTGCTGTTTTGAGCAATTTTGTGCATATCTTGAATATTCAAATCTGTTAAATATTCATCACCGCCTTCGGTAGCAGACACAAAGTTATCTGACTTGCCTGTCATTGCATTAACATCTGCTTTTAATTGAGAACCGTAAGCGAAAGTCGAATTATTAAATGTTGAATACCCGCCGTTCATTGCGTTTAATGTTGCATCAGCGGCCACATAAATCGGACCTGTAATATTTGACGCATTCCCTGTATTCAACTGACCTGCCGCCAAGTTAATTGCAGAAGATACCACAACATTCGGACTAACATAAAATTCTGTACCAACGTCACTGTTTGATTTTGCAGTTCCTGAATTACCATTAAGTGTTAACGTCCCTGTTCCGGAAACATTGTTATCAACAACCATTGTGCCTGCATTTGTGGTGACTGACAATACTCCGTTTGATGACGTTGTAACATTCGCTGCACCTGTACCTTCAAAATCTTTCAACAAATCGCTTGTTGCAGCTTGACCGTTTGTTGCATTAACATTAACTATTCCACTGTCAGCGGCAACTAACGGTGTATATACGATAGAACTTATATCAATTGAGCCTGTTCCTGAATTTTTTACAGATGTAAACGCCCCTACATCGCCGCCATTTATTGCAATCGTTCCTGTGCTTAAGTTTTCTATTGTATCTGCAATAACCAATCCGTTTGCTATAACAATATCATCGCCAACTGTTGCTGATGTGTTTTTAATTTTAGTTGCTATAACATAACCATCTGAGATTGATATATTTCCCGCTTTATTATCAATAGTCTCTGCACCGATAATTCCATCTGTTATATTGGTATTACCGCCGTTATTTATAATGTTACTCGTCGCATTTACACCAACTGTTGCACCGGCAAAGTTAGTAGTACCACCATTATTTGTAATATTTTCAGCATCAACATTACCACCGGAAAAGTTTGCTGTTCCCGTAGTTACAATTGTTGTTGCTACAATATCTCCGTTATTATCTAATGTTCCGGATGCCATTATATTAACATTTGTGGCAGTTATTGTATCGTTATTCGTTAATTTGCCTGTTGTTACTGCACCGGAATTATCTTGTCCGATATTAACATCTGTTTGAGTAATGTTCTTTGAGTTTGTTAAAACATCACCTGAAATATTTGCAGCACCTGTGCCTGTAATTACATCGCGCAAAGCTCCGCCCGTTATTTCATAACTTCCGTTGTTTGCAACTGCTCCGAGCTTATCTGCATTAGATTTCAAACTTCCACTTGTAACTGTTACATCTGCAAGTTGTCCCTCTGTATTATCTAAAAAGCCTCCATCAACTTCTGTTGCTGTTAAAATGTTTGCTTTGTTATTAACAGTTCCGATGACTTTGGTTGAACCTGTGCCTGAGATATTATTATTAAGATTGCCGCTTGTCAGGGTTAATTGCTTAGTATCGGCAACGGTTGTTACACCACCTAAATAATCAGCAGCAGTTAAAACATCATCAATAACAGCGATATTTCCACCTGTAATTGTTTTACCTAATGTACCACCATCAAGTTGAACAATATTATTATTTGTAACAGCACCGCCCAACAAGTTTGCAGCCGTTGTCAAAGATCCGCTGCTTGCAACGGTTATGGTGTTACCTATTTCAGAATCTGTTGTATTAGTAACAGCTCCGCTTATTAGCGTTGAGCCATCACCTGAAATTGAGTTTTGAACATCTCCACCGGTTAAGGTTAAACCGTCAGCTACATTATTTGTAATCACACCTGTAACATTACTTGCATTCGTTGTTAATTTACCACCTGTTGCGATTTCAACCGCTGATACAATTGTTCCGTTATTTTGTGCGTTACCTTCAAATTTAGTTAAACCTGTACCGCTAATTGTTCCTGCAACTGTTATCGGAGTTTCTGCTGTTCCGCCTTTTATTGTCAAAGTTGTATCTGCTGAATTTAATGTAACAGTACCGCCGTTTGTTAAAGTATAAGTCGTAATATTGCCTGTGGTAGTCAATGTTTTCCCGCTTGCTACTTCAATATTACTTTGAGTAATATTACCGGTATTTGTTATATCATTGGCAAATTCAGTTGTTCCGGCTCCTGTAATATTACTTGTGTTTGATGTTCCCGTAATCTTTAAATCACCTGCGTTTTTAACACCATTTAATGCTGTTATACTTTCTGTTTCAAGTTTTGCTCCTTCAAATATTTCAACATCCTTTTGGACAATACTGCCAATCTTTGAAGTACCTGCTATAACATTGGTTTCGCCTGTATCATTAGTTATTGTACCGATAAAGTTTTTAGATCCTAAATTCAAATATCCTTTGTTTATGATATCTGTCGTGTTTCCGCTAAATTTAATATTAGTAAGATTAACTATTCCTACATTATCTATAGCCGTTTTAAATCCACTGATTATCGTTTCGGGATCTCCGTTTGAATCAACAGTACCTAATAGTGATATTATTTGTTCAGAATTTGCAATTATAATACCGTCAGTTGAGTTATCATTTGAATTGCTTGTTATATTATATCCGCAGGTTGAAACTGATAATGAATTACCTTTCATCAACGCATTATCAATGTTTTCATTCTCTGCCATTGAATACAATTTTATACTTGTATCTTCTTCAATCGCACCCTGTAAACTGACGTGATCTGTTATACCCGATAAAAGTCCTAAGCTGTTATCGTATGAGAAAAGTGTTTTTTTAGGAGTTAATGACGGATCAGCAAGAGATATGGTTGTTTTTGAAAAATCCATATTATTTTTAGCAACATTACCAGAAGCGACCATTGCTGTTATTCCAGCTTCAGCAGGGTCATAAGTAAACATAATATTGCTTACGCTGATTTTACCGCCCCCTGTTATTGAGTTAGCACTGATAATATCTGCATAACCTACAGTACCTATAGTGGCATCCGGTTTTAAATCTATCGCTATATTCAAATTTTTGCCGTTAGTGGTATCTATATCCCCTAATTTAACTGACGGTAATCCATTGTTACCTGTTTTACTGTCTTGAAAGCTCAATATACCATCGCCTGAAATAAATTTCATAGATGAAATATCTATATTGCCATCCGTATCGGCTTTTGAGGTTACGTCAAATATACCGCTTGTAAGTTTTATATCGTTATCGGTAATTGTTTTACCGTTAAAATTGATTGTTACGCCATCAGCTGCCGCAATTTCAACAATACCGCCGCTTGTAGCAGTTGAACCTGAAATATTTTGACCGATTAAACCGTTTGTCACATTGTTAAATACCAAAGTCCCGTCATTTGTAATTGCGTCTCCTGTTAAATTAACCGTAGCAGCAGTTAATTTTCCGCCGGTTTCTATATTTACGGCCTGAGAGATTGCAGCAGATATGTTTGCAAAACCGACATCTCCCGTTATTTTTGTTGTGCCAGCTCCGCTGACAGATGATGCAAAATTTCCGCCCGTTAAATCTAAATTACCTGCATTTGAGATACCATCAGAAGCTACCACTTTATCAGCGGCTGTTGTGAAACCTTTGCCTGCCTCAATAACCACGGATTTTTGCGAAATCGTTTTTCCTGAATTGTTCGTCACCTCACCTTTAATATTAGTTGTTCCTGCACCCGTTACATCGGATACCAAATCTCCGGCCGTAATATTGAAAGCACCTGCGTTAGCTATGCCATTTATTGTAGTTACCTTATCAGCGGCTGTTGTGAAACTTGCGGTATTCTCAATCGTCAAAGAATTTTGCGCAATCATTTTTCCTGAATCATTTCTCACATTACCCGTGATTTGAGTGTTACCGATACCTCTGATAACAGAAGCAAGATTCCCTCCCGTTAAATTCAAATTTCCAGCGTTTGATATACCGTCCGTTGCCTCCACCTCGTAGGCGGCTACCGTTAGACTTGCAGTATTCTCAATTATCACGGACTTTTGCCAAATCGTTTTACCTGATGTGTTTGTGACATCACCTTTGATATTTGTTGTGCCATTCCAGTTGATAGCAGAGGCAAGATTTCCTCCCGTTAAATTCAAATTTCCGGCATTTGATATACCATACATTGTCGTCACTTTATCAGCGGCTGTTGTGAAACTTGCGGTATTCTCAATCGTCACAGAATTTTGCGCAATCATTTTTCCTGAATCATTTCTCACATTACCCTTGATTTGAGTGTTACCGCTTCCGCTGATAACAGTATCAAGATTTCCGCCTGTCAAAGTTAATACACCACTGTTTAGAACACTCTCAGTCAAATGTAAATTATCTGCATTAGTCCTAAACTCCCCTTTTTGAATAGATAATGCTTTTTGAGTAAAACTACCATTGTTATCAAATATTGAAGTTTCTGTATTACCATCTAAGATAAATGCTGAGCCTAAAGGTGAACTTGAAGTACCTGAAATAGTGCCGTTATTTGAACCGCCTTTGGTTATTAACCATGCATTATTTTCTAATGTACCTGCTTTTACTTCTAAAGTATCAGTAGTAACAACGGCATTAAAAATGACTTTGCCGACACTGCCTGCGGAATCATTAACAGTCGTCTTGAAATTTCTTCCATCAATTCCGCTGCCGATAGTTATTGTATGTGTATCATCTTTTGAATTTAGTGCCAATGTAGCAGGTCTGCTTTCTGTTCCTGACATATAGATATCATTTGGAGTTGATGCTCTCATATTGCCTTTTAAGGAAACAGCTTTGTTTGCGGCATTTATAGACACATCTCCCGTTGAATAAATTGCACCGCCTAAACCCGTTGCCGTATTTGTCTTGAAGTTTGTATCCGTAGCAATCAAATTTCCTGAATTATAAATAGCTCCGCCTCTGTCGGCATTGTTATTTACAATTTCGGAATTATTGATATTTATCTCTACACCATTATTATCAATGATGAATGCACCGTTTGAACCTGTTAAAAAGTTTGTAACAGTCGCATCATTAACAGTTAATTTTTGTGTATCGGTTGTTGTCACAATACCACTGTGATTTTGACCGTCTATTTTATAGTTGTTCATATTGATAGTCAAATCAGCACTGTCATGACCTATATTTCCTATATTTTCCGCAACAAGCTCATCCTTTGCCGCATTGAAAATTCTTTGAGCAGGAGATATCGCATTAGTAACCTCTTTAAGAGTTATATCTCCCCAAAAGTCCAATATACCTATACGTGGATTATAACCTATAGTCCAATTTGTTTTACCTTCTCCGGTAATATTATTACCAACGGATAGCCAAATTTTTCCTTTAGTATATTCATCTGCAATCAACACACTTCTGGGTGATGTAAATGTCCCGCCGCCCGTAACGATATTTATACCATTAATTATAACATTTCCGCTGCCGCCGATAGCACCGCCGCTAACCAATTTATCTGCGGTTTGATTGGACAGATTGACATCAATGAGTGCATGTAATGTGCCGTTTAATTTTGTATAAACACCCAAGCTGACATTTTCAATATGATCATTTTGTGAATCAATACGTGTATTATCTTCCCAATATACTTCAGAAGCATTATTAAACCCCGTTCCATATATAGATGGAGCCCTGTCATTTTGCACAAGTTTGATGGTACCGCCTTCAACATCAATATCACCTTTAATACCCGACATATCTTCTCCGAGGGCAAGTGTTCCGCTACCTTTTTTAACCCATTCCCAACCGGCATTATTCTCATCGGCAAGTCTGTCATACATCCATATTGTTCTGCCTGCTTTTGCGTCAAATTCAACATAATCGTCATTAAAAATAGCATTTGATTCACCGCCGGCAACTTCTAAAATATTTTTATAGTCATCTCTTCGAAGAGTTGTTACATTTTGTTTGTTGCCACTAAAGGTAATATCGTGTGTATCATCGGTTGCAACAATCAAAGTATTATCCTTAACATATATCGCCCCGCCTTTTCCTTCGGTCGTATAGTTATTAATAAAATTACCTGTTACCGTTAATGCACTACTATAATGAAAACCATTGCCACCGTCAAAATAAATCGCACCACCACTGCCACTTGCACTGTTACCCTCAAAATTGCCGATAACTGTCATATTCCTCGCGCTTTCGGCATAAATGGCGCCACCTGAGCCTGCAGAGTTATTTGTAAAATTGCCGGTAATTTTGCCTATTCCCGATGTATAATCGAAAGTTCCGGTCCCGACATAAATCGCACCACCGCCACTACTTGCAGTGTTGCCTGTAAAATTACCGCTGACAGACTCTATTGCAGGTCGAACAAAGTTATAAATAAATAGGTTACTCTTCTTCCAACTAGAGTTAGCAATATTCTTGTTTGCAATAGCACCACCAAAACTCCGAGATACGTTATATTTAAAATCTCCTGTAATAGAACTTATTTTATAAGCGTTGTAAACAGCACCTCCGTTTTGATCCGAAAGGTTATTTTCAAAAGTTCCTGAAATTGAATCTATTGTGCCGTTATTATAAATTGCACCGCCACGATTTGCCTTTGCAACATTTCCTATAAAATTTGCAGAAATTGAATTTATTGTGCTTTCATTAGAAATCGCACCTCCGCCACCGGTAAGATTATCTTTCATTACTCCGATTTGATTATTCTCAAAAGTTCCTTTAATTGAATCTATTGTTCCATTGTTATAAATTGCACCGCCTGCTCCATAATATTCTTTACTTCCGGGTATGTTTGTATGATTATCTTTAAAATGACCTGAAATTGTGCCTATTGTAGAATTATTATAAATCGCACCACCCAGACCCTGCACTGTGGAATTATTATTAAAATCTCCGGAGATTGAATTTATTGTGCCATTATTGTAAATGGCGCCACCATCATCATTATATGAGTAGTTTTGGTAAAAATATGCTTTACTGATAGAACCTATTGTACCATTATTGTAAATCGCACCACCATAATCATTTGCCATATTATGATTAAAATATGCCGTGATAGAATCTATTATATTGTTATTGTAAATAGCTCCACCGCTATCGGTTGTTTTATTACTATTAAAATTGGCGTCAAGTGAAATGATTTTGCCTCTATTGTAAATTGCACCGGCATCATTCCAAACGACTGAATTATCAGTAAACTCGGAATCCGTAATTGTTAAAGTGCCTTTATTTAAAATCGCGGCACCCTCCGCTGCTTTCAGGGGCTTGATAATATCACCTAAACTTTTGGCATTTTTAATGATGACCTTATTAATAGTCATCGTTTTATCACTGCCAATAACAAGCCCTCTTTTATTATCCAGATTAATAATGTGATCATTACCTTCAAGAACGAAATTTTTAACTTTCAATTCACCCAAAGAACTCTTATCGGAAGGCAATTCATAATAAATATCTTGATACCAAACCCTTGATTCGGCCGCATTATTAATTGCATCCCACAAATCTTCTGCATCCGCTGTATTCATTATTGCGGATAAACCTAAACCTCCAAGCACCGCCGCATTAAGCATGGCACATTTAATCAAAACTTGTCTATACCAACGGGTCAACTGGGTAATTGCGGTTCTTGAGTACTTCATATTACGTTTTCCTGTATTTATGCAATAAAGTGATTGCAGTAGATTTTAGCTATTTCTCAAAATTTTTTCAACGATTTTTTGAATTATATCAAAAGTTTTGCGTAGAAAATAACCCTATAAACAGTATTTCTATAAAGGTTTCGCGTATTCTACGCATAAATTATCATAAACCTTGTTGCTGCTAATAATAAAATTTTTCTCTGAATTAGGTTTTCCATAACTTGTCTTAATATCTCTACTAATGACATAAATGTTTTTATTTCAATTTCATATAGTTTAATACCCGAAATGGATTGATACGTTTTTAAAAGATCGATAAGATAATTGCTGCGATATGCTGCCATAATGTGCAGAGGTGTTTCACCGGATTTATTTCTGGAGTGAACATAGCTCCTTTATTTTCTGGATAGTCATAAACCCGCCGATTCGCAAATCAGTTTACAAAAATCGGCGGTATTTTTTATAATTACAATTTATTTTCTTGTTTGTGATAATCTTTGGCGATTGCCATTTTGTTTCCGTAATGAACGCGTGATTCTATGCCATAATCTCCGGCAAAATCTATTTTGTCCTTTTCAAACAAACAAATTACCGTGCTTCCCATGGTAAATTTGGCAATTTCTTCCCCTCGTTTAAAACGAACATTCGTTTTTTGGTAATCTATTTCAACTACTTGGTTAGACTTATTAGGAGCCACTGTTCCGCACCAAACAGTGCTAATACTACGGACAATAGTTGCCCCCACCAAAACTACCGCCATTTTACCGACAGGTGTTTCAAAAATACAAACAACACGCTCATTATGTGCGTATAACTCTGGAATATTTTGCACATAAAGTGGATTTACGGAAAATAAATCTCCCGGAATATGAATCATTTTTTGCAAAATGCTGTCAACCGGAATGTGGACACGATGGTAATCTCGCGGCGACAAATAAACAGTAGCGAATTTACCGTTACGGAAATAATTGCCATATTCCTCGCTACCTAATAAATTATCAACGGTAAAATAATGTCCTTTAGCCTGCAACTGAATATTTTCCGTTAAGTCTCCAAACTGGCTTACTCTACCGTCTGACGGGAAAACCACACTGTGTTCGTCTTTATCAATCGGACGCGTATAATTTTTAAGCGGGCGAGCAAAAAAATCATTAAAGGTTTCAAAACTTTCAATATCATCTTCCATTTCTGCGGTATTTACATTGTAATGATCTATAAATTTTTTTATACACCAAGTCGTAAATTTTCCCATTTTGGCACCGGCAAAAACACCAACCAAACGAGTTAACAAATGTTTAGGCAAAAAATATTGCAAGCGAACTTTAAAATTATTGAGTTTACCCTTATTTATTTTGTTTTTAATGTTATCTAAATGTATATCCATTTGCGTATTCTCCTTATCAAGGCATTAATATACTATGTTTTGGCAAGAGTCAATTTATTTTGAAAATAAAAAGCGTATATTCTTAATTACTATGTTATTTTACGCCTTTGGATGCTATTAAAAGTGGAATATGTTCAATTTATGCCGATTTTTGAAAACTCCGAATGCAAATTTTCTGTTGTTTAAATGCAAAAAAACGTTGATACAATAAATTTTATCGCGTAATCATAGATTAACCCTATGAAAGGAAGCAAATATGTTTACGGAAAAATGGAACTATCGTTTTTTAGAATTAGCGGAGTTAATTGCTTCGTGGTCTAAGGATCCGTCAACCAAAACAGGAGCCGTTGTTGTTGGGCCGGATAAAGAAATTCGCGCCACCGGATATAACGGTTTGGTGCGCGGAGTTGATGATAATATTCCGGAACGTATGGAGCGTCCGACTAAATATGACTTTTTTGAACATGCCGAACGTAATGCTGTTTATAACGCTTGTTTAACCGGCACAAGTTTGCGCGGGTGCACTATTTTTTGCACACTTACGCCATGCACAGATTGTGCTCGCGCAATTATTCAGGCCGGTATTAAGGAAGTTATCACTTATGAATATAAAACGAATGATAATGACCCGAAAAATACTTGGCGCGATAAATTAAATTATTCGGCAGAAATGTTTGAGGAAGCCGGCGTAAAATATATTGCACTACCTAAAAAATAAATTTGAACTATTCTCTTTGAACGTCTTTAAATATTGCTAATCGGCAATATATAAAATACCGATTGAACGTTAAAACTAAGAGGAGATGGGTATGAAGATTCTGATTGCGGACGACCATGCGCTGTTTCGGGACGGATTGGCTTTGCGTTTGGAGGAAATTGCTCCGGATTCTGCTATTATACAAGCGTCAAGTTTTTCGCAGGTCTTTAAAATCATAAAGCAGGAAAATGCTATTGATGTGTTGATTTTAGATGTTGAAATGCAAGATAAACCTTGGTTAGAAAGCCTGAAACAGATTAGAGAATATGCTCCGGAGATGAAAATTGTTGTGGTTTCCGCCGCGGAAGACAGCAGAACTATTCGCAGTATTTTGGCAACCGGTGCTTGCGGTTATATTCCTAAGCGTTCGGAAACAAAAGTTTTTGATAATGCGCTGAAGCTTATATTTGACGGTGGCACATATGTTCCGCCCAACCTATTGGATAGCGCCCCTGTGAATAATTTAAGCGGACGCAGCGGAGGAGTGAAAACACTGACTAACCGACAATCACAAGTATTAGATTTAATTGCACAGGGTAAATCAAACAAGCAAATTGCTTATGATATGGGTGTTTCCGAATCTACCGTAAAACTGCATATTAACGCTTTATTACGCTCGCTCCACGTTAATAACCGCACACAAGCAGTGATTACCGCACAAAAAATCGGTTTGATATAAACACTATTCTATTGCCGTAAAATAATTCGCCGATTCTGTTTGAATAGAACCGACGGATTATTTTAATTATAAAAGCATATTAATAGAATTTTAAAAGCATAACTATTCTTTTAAATGGTTCATCTGGTGCACCGGGATCCACGGTATGAGGAGAAAAATTATAAGTTTGCGAACAAGCATCTGCAGCTACATCCAATGGAACAGGAATACCAATCGTCGCTCCATTGACACAAGCTCTGAGGTATATTCCACCTCCACCGTTTCTTGTTTCGTTACATCCAGGATTTATTAAAGAATAATCATATGATGGAAATATTGATAATCCGATAAAGCTTTGTGATATATTACTCCAGTCTTGTGTTACTAATTCTATACATGATTCTATATCTAATCCTTTAATTTCAACGGCAAAAGCTTTGGAATCTTGTGTTCCTTCATCTGCATTACCACTTTTATATGCAACATCTTGTAAATTGAAATCACCACCAAACGGGTTTACAAACTTATTTGAACTACTATCCCACATTTCATCAGGTATGAGTTTTGCTTTCTTTTTTACATTTAACACATCTACCCCTTTATAGTTTCCTTGTGGACCGAAGAAAGCGCGAACATTACCAGTAACCAATGTAATTTGTTCAATCGTTTTATTGATTCTGTATTTCATCATAGCCTTAGAATATCCGGCGATGCCACCGACGCTTAATACACCGATAATTGCCAACACGCCCAGCATTTCAATCATACTTCTGCCGGACTCATTTTTAATTTCAAAATTTCTCATAATTTTATCTCCTAAAATTAAAGGTTAAATACTAAAAAACCGCCAAACGGCGGCAGGGGAGTTAACAAATCATAGTAACTTAAATGATCCCCATAATCTTTAAGCAAAAAGCTCTGAACATCCATTACAGGCTCCCCACCAAATTGGAGATATTAACCACATATCACGGCGCACATACACCGAAGTTACTAAGAGCTTGTTAAGGCCCCGAACCGAAGTTCTGTTTTCATATTACCACAAAAATTGCAAAAGTCAAACACTTTTTGCGAAATTATTTTTATCATATTTTTACCGATTTTTTTTGATTTCAATATTGACATTTTGCCTTAAAAGAATATAATGGCGTTACAAAAATATATTTATAATTACAATTTTATTTTATTTTTATGGAACACATTTTTTATAAAGAATTGAATCTTTTGCTCATTAAGCATGAAGAGAAAAAGTTTTCACTATTCAATGTTGTTTCCGGCTTTAATACGAAAGACGGTTACAAGACTAAGCCTGTGAGTTTTCTACCTGCATTTCTTCCTACCTTGGAAGTAATGGAGAATGCAAAACTGATTTTGACCGAAAACAAGGTCTATACTCTTGACGGTCATATTGTGGCTGAAAATTTTAAGCATGATGCAAAAATCTCCGTTTCTAAGTTCGCCCAAAATTGGAAGATATTGGTGTGCAACAAACATGGAGAGGTGCAGGAGCTCGGAATTTGGGATGGTAAGGAGATAATTGGTCGCTATCAGGGTGATAACATTTTCTTTGATGAAAATAATGTTGTTGTTGCCCAAAAGTTACCCTCTTCGTTTTCTTACAAGTTTACGATCTACCACAATGGTGTTTTGCAAAAATATTCTCCGATCGGCGATGATGTTTATTTGTTTGGAGATACATTGGTTTGTTGTAACGACAAAGAAACTGTCTATTCCATTGCCACCGGTGAGATAATTTGTGAAAATGTTGAAGGCGTTTTTTGTAGTGAGAATGGTAATTTTTTGCTTTGTTTTGATGAGAACAGTTGCTTTTCATGCTATTACAATAAACGTTGGACGGAAATCGGAGAGTATGAATATGATAACCTTTATGATGACGCAAGAATTTTCAGCCTCAGAAAAAATGGTAAATATTATATTTTCGAGTTCAACGGAAAGCTTCTATTTGGTGATGTAGATGATTTTTCGTTGAGTCATGCCAATTCATCACTGCTACTAAAAACCGACGGCGAATTTATGTTGTTACCTTGTTGAGCAAAAACGAACATTTTTATTACAAGACTACGTGTTTGATAACGCGTGGTCTTGTTTTTTTCGTATACTGATAAACACACAAATATTTAATCGTTTGATATTGAAAACCACTATAAAAAGATTATATTTTCCCTGCTGTTTTGGAGGTAGCTATGGGATTTTTTACAAAATGGAAATATAACTACGAAGACCGTTGCGAATGTTCGGAAGATGATCGTTGCGGTTGCACATATCCGGAAAATATGGAACGTAGCTATTCGGCAGAAACGAGTCATAAAGTGCGCTTACATCACGAACATAACCATGCAATGGTGGGCAAAACAGCGCCTAACTTTATTGCTCCTGCCGTTTTTGCTAATAATTTGAGCACTGATGAGTTCAATTTTTTTGATTATATTAACGGAAATTACGCTTTACTAATGTTTTATTTAGCCGATTTTTCCGCCGTATGTCCGAAAGAAATTATTGCCTTTAATCAGGCAGCAGATGAATTTATCAAACGTGGGTTAAAAGTAGTAGCTGTCAGTGTGGATTCAATTTCGGCGCATATTGCATGGAAAAAGCAACCTTTTGCCAAAGGCGGAATCGGAAATGTATGTTTTCCGCTTGTTTCTGATTTGAATAAAAAAATCAGTTCTGATTACGGCATTTTACGCACAGATGGTATGTCTCAACGTGCTTCATTTTTGATTGATAAGGAATATGCCATACGCTATCAGGTCATATACGATAAAAAAATCGAACGCAATGTTAACGAAACCTTGCGGGTTGTAGATAAAGTAATTGAGTTGGATAAAAGTGAATCTTCCGGTTTAGAAGGATTGATACACAAGGAGTTTTCTAAAAACAAAGAAATGCCACACGATTTTGCACAATAAAAATTGTGAGTGTTTAAAAAATATACTTTTATCCTTGCGCTGTTTTGTTATAATGGCGCAAGAGCTGTTTATTTAAAGGATATTCTTTATGACCATAGTTTCAATTTGGTGCAGGCACAAGGGTGATAATATTATTGGCGCCGGTTCCGGTTTACCGTGGAAAATTCCGTCTGATACGCGCCGTTTTCGCAATTTAACCGAAGGCAAAATCAAGGTAATGGGGCGTCGCACATACGAGGGAATGCCTCAAAAAGTGTTGCTCGGACGCAAAATGATTGTGTTGGATATTGAAAATTCGTGTGAAGTTTTTGATAAGGAAAATCATATTGTGGTTGACAATGCCGACAAGCTGAAAGATTATCCTCACGACTTGTATATTTCCGGTGGTGCTTCGGTTTACGCCAAATTTTTCACCACTCCGGAAATTATGCCGGATATCGTAGTTGACTGCGTTTATCAGGGTGAAATCGCATCGGATGTTAAAAACTTAATTGATGTTAATGTTAGTGTTGAAGTTTTGCAAAAAAAATATTTTGCTCTGCCTCAAACTTTTGAATTGGACAATGTTATTACGTCCGTATGGCTAAAAAAAGGCGATTTTGTAGAACAATCGGTAGTTAAAAATATTTTGACATATTTAGAAACGGAAGGAAAATAATATGCAGCAATATTTAGATCTGTTAAAAGATGTTATGGAAAACGGCGTGGATAAAATGGATCGCACCGGAGTCGGAACTCGCTCGGTATTCGGGCGTCAGATGCGCTTTGATTTGAGTAAAGGTTTTCCGCTGATGACCACCAAAAAAGTGCACCTAAAAAGCATTATTTATGAATTGCTGTGGTTTTTGAAAGGCGATACCAATGTGCATTATCTGCAAGAACACGGCGTAAGGATTTGGAATGAATGGGCAGACGAAAATGGAGAGTTAGGGCCTGTTTATGGTTCGCAATGGCGTAACTGGAACGGTGAAGGTATTGACCAAATTGCCGAAGTTATAAATACGCTGAAAACTAAACCTAACGACCGCCGAATGATTGTTTCGGCTTGGAATGTGGGCAAAATTGCCGAAATGCACTTACCACCGTGTCACATGATGTTCCAGTTTTATGTTGCAAATAACAAGCTAAGCTGTATGCTTTATCAGCGCAGTTGTGATATGTTTTTGGGTGTGCCTTTCAACATTGCTTCTTATGCACTGCTAACAATGATGGTGGCACAAGTTTGCGGATACGAGGCCGGAGAGTTTATCCATACTTTGGGCGATACTCATATTTATCATAACCATTTTGAGCAAGTACACGAACAGCTTTCACACACTCCATATCCGTTGCCGCAAATGAAGATTAACCCTAATGTTAAAAACATTAACGATTTCAAGTATGAAGACTTCGAACTTGTCGGCTACCAAAGCTATGATGCCATAAAGGCAAAAGTTGCAGTATAGTTTTTCAGAGTGCCGACCTCAAAATCGGCACTCTCTTTTAATATGTCACTGATAAGCAAATAACAAGGTATTTGATGATGTGCTACAAGCGCTGACAGCGGTATTTATAGGCATTGGCATAGGCTTGTTGCTGTTATTTTTGCAGGCTGCCGTCCCCGGATAATCAGAAAAGCAACTAACTAAAAAAGCTGATGAGTTTGTGTTGATTGCATACCCTAATAATCCCGAAGAAACACTCCAATCATTGGAAGCAATCTCTATGCAAGCTTCCTGCGGAATATCTGTTATTGCAATAGTAAACATTTTTCCGCTATATTCAGCATCAGACACGACTGCCATTTCAAATGAACCTCCAAAAGCATTTTGCAAATTATCATCACTCCAAACTTCATCCGGAACCAATTTAGCTTTTTTAATTATTTTTATGCCGGATGGAATTAAAGTGTTTAAGTCCACATAGTTTCTCTGATTGGCAAAAAATGTGCGGATATTCTGTGAAATCAAAGTGATTTGCTCAATGGTTTTATTGATACGATACTTTTGCATTGCCTTGGAATATCCGGCAATTCCGCCTACACTCAAAACTCCAATAATCGCTAAAACGCCAAGCATCTCTATCATCGAACGACCATTTTGTGAATCTTTCATCATTGCGAGCGCAGCGCGGCAATCTATATTTTTAATTTCAAAGTTTTTCATAGTAAACTTCCTTTCATTTTTGTTGTTGATATTACATTAAAACAACCGCCCTGTTGAGGCGGCCGGAAGTTAGTAACTATCTCATATAACACAGTGCGGACTATTTGAATACTCTTATTCATCCGCCTTCCAGCCATAAAACCGGAAATATTTAACGTCTTCACACGACGTATATGAGAGAGGTTACTACACCCCAGATGAATCTTACCTCATCTTACGCTGATGGTAGCATACGAAAATTCAGAAGTCAAGTATTTTTGGTATTTTGTAAAAATATTTATTTTTCTGTGCTATTTGCAAGAGCCTCTAAAAAAGTATTGACAAACAAAATAAAATAGAACTAATATAGAACAAATTTGTTTGGGAGAATAATATGCTTACCGAAAAACAGTATAACTTGTTGATGTTTATCAATAAGGTAAATCATGAAAAAGGACAGTGTCCATCATTTGACGAAATGAAAGATGCCATAGGGCTGAAATCAAAATCAGGAATTCATGCATTAATATCTTCCTTAGAGGAGAGAAATTTCATCCGCCGGTTACCACATAAAGCTCGTGCAATGGAAGTAATCCGCCTGCCTAAATTTAAGCCGCAAGCAATTATTGACGAAGAAAAAAAACGTGAACAAGCCCTCTTAAACAGCACTGTGCAAATTCCGCTATATGGCAAAATAGCCGCCGGACAACCGATTGAAGCATTGGCAGATGAAACAGAAACACTGCAAGTTCCGTTTAATATGGTTGCACACGGCAAGTTTTTTGCCTTGCGAATTGAAGGAGATTCCATGATAGAAGCCGGTATTATGGATGGTGATATTGCTATTATCAAACAACAAAACAGTGCTGAAAACGGTAAAATAGTAGTTGCTTTGATAGAGGATTCTTCCGCCACATTAAAAGTTTTGCGTCGCAACGGTAATATGGTGCAACTTCTGCCATGTAATAAAAAATATAAACCGATTGTTGCCGAAGCCGCCAAAGTAAAAATACAGGGGATTCTTTCCAGCATTATACGGCAATATTAAATATTTATAACCTGTTTATATTATTTTAACATATTGCCGTTACAATGACTATTGACAGTTTTTATAAATTGTTGTATTTTCGCATTATAAAAAAATTGAGGGTTGGAAAAAGTCATGTTTGGTAGGTTATGGGATAGTATTTGTTACAGTTTAAATGCAATACGCTACGTTATTCCTCTCGTGTTAGTTATAGGTGGGGTGTATTTACTCTATATTCGCAATGTACGCAATGATTTCCAAAGAACAATAAGCGATGTTGAGTATATGAACCGAAATATTTACCTTAACTTATCCGGCCCCAAAAAAGGTTTGACCAACGATTCCATTGTTTATAGCAATGTTTTGCCTTTGGATATGGATATAAAGCAATTAGAATCCGGCTTTAAAATTACTCACCGTTTTAACGGTGATTTGAAATTTACAGAAGCTTTTGCCAACAAAGATGAACGAACCTTATTCTTGGCATTACGGGATAATAAAGAGCGCTATAATCAAATATCTTCTGGACTTGGCGCATATATTATGACATTTATGAACTTATCTCGCAGTCAGTGTATTTTAATGGCTATGCATAATTGGCGTAACGTGTCTTCCAACTATTTGGGAATGGAGGTTTCTCGCATCAACCCGCAAGCACCATATGTAGGAATTTATAACCTTAATTACTATGTTTTGTTTGATAATAAGGATGAAACTTTTGACACCAAAGATACAGGAACATTGTCACGCTCTTTCTTAAATAAGCAACAAGCGGGAAAGGCTTGTGATTGTCTGCTTGATGAATGCATGATTTCTCTTAAATTTTACTGATAATC
Source organism: Alphaproteobacteria bacterium (assembly GCA_017480745.1). Lineage (GTDB taxonomy): Bacteria > Pseudomonadota > Alphaproteobacteria > RF32 > CAG-239 > RUG410. Next base: position 5,874 of record JAFUSA010000004.1, on the reverse strand, counting down.
CTAAATTACATCTCATAAATATAATACGTGTAATAATCTGATCCGAGGGAAATTGTTTGCGCCGGCTCGGTTGATGGAAGTTTGAACCTATTAGCATAAATTAAAGTGCCCTTTTTTAGCTCATTATGACATTTATCTGCCAATTTTTGCATGGTCGAAGGTAGCAAGAACAAAAAAATTATATCAGCGGAAGAAATGTCCGTTTTGAAAAAATCTTGACGTAAAAAACGCATATTAGCGAGCTTGTGAGCACGCAAACAACTGACGGCGTATGGCAAACGGCTATACTCAATACCCACAAATTTATGTTGCGGGAAACGATGAGCCAACGGAAGCAATAAAGTCCCCCACCCGCTCCCCAAATCCATAACAGTTAATGATTCGGTTGATTTTTCAAGTCTGGCAGCAACATCGGAAATTAAGGCATCTCTAACTTTTCCGGAAGATGGAACCGACGGAGATGTATTCATAAATCCGGCATTAACAGTAAGATATATAAAAACAACGCTGATAACGATAGCAACTACGCTAATAATTCCCGCGATCAGTAACAATAGAAAATACAAAAATTCCATAAAATTGTCCTATATGCGTTTAAATTCAAAAAACACCGGACGACGACCTTCGCGAACGGCTTTGCGCTGATATTTTGTTTCATGCCAATCGGCCGGAGGGTTTCGCCAATCATCAGATGTTTGCGCTGTCCACACAAAATCAGTATTAGTATGCAAAGTATAAAGAACCCAGCGCTTATAAATCGGATGATCTGTTGCAATTTGCAGGATTCCACCTTTTTTGATTATGCGCGCCAAGTGTTGTAAATTTTCCGGATTAACAAAGCGACGACCAGCATGTTTAGATTTTGGCCACGGATCCGGAAATAACAAATAAACTTTGTCAAAAGCTTCAGACGGCAACGCTTCAAACAACAAACGAACATCATCATCAAAAATGCGAACATTGTCGCTTCTTTCCGGCAAAAGAGTTATATTTTCGGCATTATCTATCTGTTCACCCTCTTTTATTCCCGTCATCAACGACAGAAGATTTGCCACACCGTTTTTAAATACCTCAACCCCGATATAACCGATTTCCGAATGTTGTAAGGAAAGCGCCGCCAAATGTTCTCCATCGCCAAAACCAATTTCCAAACAATATTTTTCCTTCGGCTCAGTAAATAAATCCGCCAAATTAGTTTTTTTTTCGGCATTCAACAAAACACGCGGCAAAAAATTATCCAAAAGAAAACTCTTTGCCTTGCGAATTGTTCTGCCCTTGCGACGACCAAAAAACTTTGGCGCCGAATGTATATCATTAGTCATCATCTTCTTCAGATATTTCCGGACGAACCAAATTAACACTGGACTTGGAAACAGAAACCATCAAATCAAACAATTGCTTGGCAACTGCGCGATTAGGAATTTTATAATAGGCCCTAACCAACTCAATAGTTTCATCCCGTTTCATCGGATCATCAAAGCCTTTAACACGGTCTTCAACTTCCATCGGTGCACGCCCTTTCAGCATACGCGGACTTTTGAGAACAACATCATCATCCATATCTTCAAAGAAAAAACTCATCGGAACGTTAAGCACACGGCTTATATCCCACAAACGACTTGCTCCAACGCGGTTCATACCCTTTTCGTATTTTTGTACTTGTTGAAAAGTTAACCCCAACATTTCAGCCATTTTCTGTTGGGTTATGTGTAAAATCGTTCGACGCAGACGAATACGTTTTCCTACATGCACATCAACCGGATTTGGTTCACTTTCTTCAATGTGTTCTCTAAAAGTTTCTTGTTTTTTCATTTTAACCTCACAAACATATAATACCAAAAGTATAGGTAAAAAAAAATGCGGTGTCAAATTAAAAATTGCATTGATTAGCAATTTATTGTTTTTTTCTACCATACATTGTATAAATACCTATTAAACAGGTAGTTAACCAGAAATAAGCAAAAAATCAATATATCAAAATGTCGTGTCTCTAAAATATACTAAAAGTTGTATTTTATTTTTTAGTAGAAAAAAGATTGCATTTTATGTTTTTTGGGTGTATAAGAAAAAATAACATATGAACGGAGGACTTAAATGGTAACTGATAATAGAGAATATTTTTTGATAACCCTTTCTTTTATCACAATATTTTGGGTTATTGAACGCATTATAATGCTTAATATGTTAATGCTTAACACAAACAATTTTTAGCACACATTTTAGTAATAAGTGCGAATCGGTTGCCCGCTATTAATGAAAAAATATAAAATTAAAAATATAGATTGCCACAATGCGCTCGCAATAACGAAAAACACGCAGAGCGGTCGCTGCCTTCTTCCGGAGAGTGGTGCAGATGCGCCGGCTGTTTTTAGCACAGTGTACACAGATAGTACATCAGCGAAAAACAGGCAAGCAGATGTGCCGCAACATGGGAGAAGTATGATAGAGATGCTTGGTGTTTTAGCAATAATCGGTGTTTTATCTGTTGGCGGTATTGCAGGTTACAGCAAAGCCATGACAAAGTATCGTATTAACAAAACCATTGAACAAATAACTCTCATTGCCGGTAATATTCGTTCGTTTTTTGCACCACAAGGCAACTATACTGATTTAGGATGTCCGGATGAGGGAACTAACGGATGTGATGTTGTGAAAAAAGCTCATTTAATTCCTGATGAAATGTTGACTTTTTATAAAATAGATGACCATGGGTTGCATTGATACAGATTAATCTGATTTTGAATTTAATGACAAATACTTTTCTAATTATTTTTTCGCAAAAACAACACCCGTGCTAAACCGTAAACGCGCTCGTCAAGCAGTTCAAAATCTTCCGGAATTTGCCAACGTTCATCTTCACGGATTTCAACTATGCAGAGCGCGTTTTCTTTCAGATAGTTCTGTTTTATAAGCTGTTGCAAAGCCAATTCACTCAAACCTTTTGCATATGGCGCATCCATAAAAACAATATCATATTTGCGTCTTGCCCGTGGCAAACGAGTGGCATCTGCTCTTATAATAGCGAATTTTTCGCTCTCTTTGGCAAAAAGCTTGGCATTTTTTTGCACCGGAATAACATCGGAATCAATTAAAGTTACATAACCAAAACCTCGCGATAATGCCTCAAAACCAAAAGCTCCGGTGCCACAAAATATATCTGCCAAATTCAAATTAACATAGTCCACGCCCAAATGTGAATATAAAATATTAAAAATAGCCTCACGCGCACGCTCCGAGGTTGGGCGCACATCTTTACCTTCAGGTGTCCACAACTTTTTTCCACGATATTTTCCGCCGACAATTCTCATAACTTATTACCTAACTGTTCCTTCAAAACTTTTTGCGATACTTCTCGCACTTCTCCACGTTTTAGGTTACCCAACTGAAAAGGACCGTAAGAAATTCTAATTAAACGCGCCACCTCTAAGCCAATAGATTTCATCAATTTACGAATTTCACGATTTTTACCTTCGCTTAAAGTAATGATTAGCCAACTGTTTGAGCCTTTTTGACTTTCAACTTCCACTTTAATCGGACCATACGTTACCCCTTCTATCGTAACTCCTTTTTCAAGCTCGCTTAATTTGTTCCTGTTAACAAAACCATGCACCCGCACTTTATATCGACGTTTCCAACCGTTATTCGGTAGCTCTAATTTGCGCGAAAGCTCTCCACTGTTAGTCAGCAACAACAAACCTTCGGAATTCAAATCCAATCGCCCCACGCTGATAACTCGCGGCATATCATCCGGCAAATTTGCGAAAACGGTTGCTCGATCATCCGTATCTTTGTGAGTAGTAAGCAGACCGGCAGGTTTGTGATAAAGCCACAGCCGAGTTTTTTCAATTTGCGGCAATTTTTCGCCGTCTAACAGAATTTTCTCCGTTCCCACCACATTAAAGGCGGGGCTTTCTATTAACACCCCGTCAACGCTGATGCGTTTTTGCAAAACAAGTTGTTCGGCCTCTCGACGAGAACAAACTCCGCTACGGGCAATAAATTTTGCGATTCTTTCAGCCATAGATATTCCCTTTTAAAAAAACTTGTGATATTGTAGCAAGAAAATGTGAAGAAAAGATGAAGATGCAACCTTATGAATATATGAAAAAAGCGCTTGAATTGGCCAAGCAAGCCGCCGCCGAAGATGAAGTTCCGGTGGGAGCAATAGTAGTTGACCCGCAAACTGGCGAAATTGTTGCCTCCGCATATAATCAAAGTGCCCACAACGGCGATGCCACATCGCATGCGGAAATATCCGCCATTCGCCAAGCATGTACTAAACTCGGCACAACTCGCTTATGGGATATGGAAATGTACGTAACCTTGGAGCCATGTACCATGTGCGCCGCCGCCATTTCTTTTGCCCGTATCAAAAAATTTTACTTCGGAGCAACCGATGCCAAGGGCGGTGCAGTCATCAGCGGAGTCAAATTTTATGATTCTCCGACCTGTCATCATCGACCGGAATATGAATACGGTTTATGTGCCGAAGAATGCGGACAAATCTTAAAAGATTTTTTCAAAAAAAAGAGATAGAAAAATGCCCTGTATTTATACAATTCAGGGCATTTTAAGGTAAAATAATTACAGATTAATAAAAATAGTAACGTGCGCCGATGGTAAACTCTTTGGCGTTTTTAAATGCATCACTATCGGATAAAGAATAACGATACATCGCACGGAATCCCCATTCCGGTGTCGGGTTCAATTCACCGCCCAAACCTAATCGCAAAGTATTACCGCTTTCTCTTTCGGAATGGCCGTTATATTTTAATTTGGTAGAAATTCTGCCATAACCGACAGAGCCTAAAATTGCTCCCTCACTCAAATTATAAGCATTAACCAAAACATCTGCTCCATAGCCGTATAAACGACCACGTGTGGTAATTCCGCCAAAATTTTTCTTTTCACGCAATGAGCGTTCGGCAAACACTTCAACCGACCCCATATCTACAAACTTTAAGCCGGCATTAAAATTGCCGATGTCATAATTATCCGGTAAACCACCCTTAACATTCAAAGTTGAGTTAACATAGTCAAACCCAACATATGGCATATATTCGCCGGCATTTGCCACACCGGAAAACAAAGCCAAACCGGCAACAGCGGAAAATAATATTTTTTTCATCATAGTCCTCCTTAACCATAAACTTTTGGCTATTTTATAACACAGCAATCGCTAATGTTTGGTTAAAAAACAATATTTAATTGAAACTGCTCCATAAACTTGAAGATAAGTCTATATCAAAGTAAAACTGCACACGGTAAGAATCTGTGCACGCAGATATTACATCATTAATATCTGCCGGAACTTTCAAATATGTAGCATTTTCTGTTTCACTCGGTAAAAAGAAGCCTTTAACTCCTGATACTGACCAATCATTACTAACTATTTCTATACATGCTTCTTCCGGTACTCCATCTACAACCAACACAAACGCCTGATTATCACCGCTTTTGGCTTTATCTGCTGCATATAAAAAAGCCCTATCACCGAAAGGATTGGTAATAGACATAATCTTGCCATCAGTTACGGTAATCATTTCATCAGGGAATATTTTGGCTTTTTTAACTATCGGACAGCCATTGTTAGTATAGGTAGGTCTTCCGTTTGCATCAACGCCGGAATGCCCATAGCAACTGGAGGTGCAATAACAACTCACCCCGATATAATTCTTCTGTGGTCCCCAGAAAGCACGCACATTGCCGGCGATGAGAGTTATCTGCTCAATGGTTTTGTTAATTCTATACTTCATCATTGCCTTGCTATATCCGGCGATACCTCCAACACTCAAAACACCAATGATAGCAAGAACGCCCAACATTTCTATCATTGAACGTCCGTTTTGATTTTTTATTTCAAAGTTTTTCATA